>NC_022792.1:1827406-2169860 GCF_000504085.1 Pseudothermotoga elfii DSM 9442 = NBRC 107921
CTCAGATTGACTTTCAAGATTCATCATAAACCAGCGCAGGAGATTTCATCTTCTTTAAGATGAAGAAAAGTGCGCTGATTCCTCCTTTCCAATATTAACGTCTTTGCTCTTTCAATAACCTTTAAGTCTTGATACTTTGTTGATGAGTGTATTTTTTCCCCACTCAATGTACGTATATCAAAATACCCAGAACTCCTCAAATCATAAATTGTGCCAATTTGATTTTTGTACCTCACTTTATCAAATCTTCTAAATCCTTTGACTTCTTTTATAGTGTTTCGTTTTCTGATGCTGCCTTTTAATATATTCGCTTTGTGTAATGACGTGTTTTGTCTTCTGAAATATTTCCCAAAGTACCATTCAGTAGCTCTGTTAATATCTTTGCTACAACCTGCTATTACAAATGCATCGTTTCTATGTGTTTTCTCTAATCCCATTTCTGTTCTTTTTGCTTTTGTGATACTGCCAAAAGCTATTTCAACATCGTATTGTTGTTTCAACCTGTTTACTATGTGCCATCCTATTGTCGAAACATGATTTGCATCTTTTGGTTTTCTATATCTTGTTTTTCCATATCTTCTGTTTCTTCTATATTCCCTTCTCTCTAAAAGTAATTTCTTAATGTCTTGTCGCAGTTCTACTTCAATGCTGAACAATTCTTGTTTGTCTGTTATGGCTGAAACACCGATTACTTTTGAGCCAATGTCTACCCCAACTGTAATAGGTTGCGTATAGGTCGTTGTGTCATACAGCAACTGAATTGTGAATGGTTCTCTTCTAACAACTTTTGCAAGACCTTGTTTTAGTAGTCTTCTTACTTTGCCATGTCTTTTTGTTGGCATTAATGGTTTGCTATCTTTTGAAATTACATAAACCACACAATCACTTCCAATTGTCTTTTGACGATAACTCAGGGATTATCCCTGTAAGGTGCTCATCCCCAATGTTAGACAGGCTTGTTATGTCTGCCACTGTCCCTACCTCTCAGGACTGTTTAGACCTGCACGACAGAGTCTGGAACTTGAGCAGCATCATAGGGTGTACCTGTCTAACGTAGCCACTTATGTGGCTGAGGGTAGTCAATCAGGGCTTTTTCAAGCCCCCGCCTCTATAGGCGGCGGGTAGTTGACTAACCAACCAGAATCACTATCAAATCATTCACATTTGTACCTGTTGGACCTGTGAAAACCAAGCTGTTTGCCAATCTGAGAGCATTGTAAGAATCGTTGTTTTTCAAAAATTCTTCCGGATCAAAACCATTCTCCCTGATCTTCCGGCATGTTTCACCATCAACAATTCCTCCGGCGGCATCTGTTGGTCCATCTGTTCCATCTGTCCCAACTGAACAGATCACAACATTTTTGAGTCCTTCTATGCCAATGGCAGCAGAAAAGGCAAGTTCCTGATTTCTGCCTCCTTTTCCAGAACCTTTCACATGAACAACAGTCTCTCCCCCCAAAATAACCGCAGAAGGTCTCTTAATAGGCCTCTCATTACTGAGTATTTCTCTGGCAATAGATGATATAAACCTACCGGCTTCTTTCGCTTCACAATCCAGAGAAGTCGTTAAAATCATAGAATTATATCCCATTTTTGAAGCGATTTCCGAGGCTTTTTCACAGGCAATTTTAACACTCCCAATTATGATTGTCTTCACATTCTTCAATTCTTTCGGTGTCTCATCCATAATCTCCTGAAGAATATTGTCTGAAACGATTACGTTATACTTTTTTAAAATATCAATCGCCTGTTCACTCGTAGTCATATCCGGATAAGCTGGCCCTGAAGCGATGCTATCAAGTCTGTCGCCGAGCACATCAGATAAAACAAGCGAGATTATTCTTGCTGGATAAACTTTCTGTGCAAACCGGCCACCTTTCACATCTGAAAGATGTTTTCTGATTGTGTTAATTTCAACGATATTTGCGCCACTTTTCAAAAGTTTTTCAGTGATCTGCTGAATTTCCTGTAAGGAAATATTCCCTTTTGGCTTTTCAAATAAAGCCGAACCGCCACCTGATACAAGAAATAAAACCGTATCTTGAGTCGACAACCCCTGAACAATTTTTAAAGCTCTTTCAGTTGCTCTAATTGTATTTTCATCAGGTACGGGATGAGCGGCTTCGTAAATCTCAATATCATCTATTTCACCTTCACTATGACCATATTTTGTTATAACAACACCCCTGGTGATCTTCTCACCAAGGGTGTCTTTTGCTGCTTTTGCCATACGCCAGGCAGCTTTCCCAATAGCAACAAGTATTATATTTCCTGACAAATTCAACTCACGAAGAGTTTTCGTCACAGCACTATCAGGAAGTAGATATTTTATTGTCTCATTTACTATTTTCAGAGCATCTTCTCTCAAAGTTACCACACCTCACAGGACAACTAAGCTTATGAGCCATACAATTACTGCAGCAGTGATACCCTCAATAAATGTTCCAAAAGTTTGGAGTTTATAACCTGTTTTCACATCCATTTTTGAAAACTGTGTTACAACCCAAAAATAACTGTCATTGGCATGTGAAACAACCATAGATCCGGCACCAATTGCAACAACTGCGAGAGCTTTTGCCACTGTTGAAGTCAGCCCAAGAGGCTCCATCAGTGGAGCAAGTAAGGATGCAGTTGTGATTATCGCGACAGTTGAAGAACCCTGTGCTGTTTTTATAGCAGCTGCAACAATGAATGGCAACCACATACCAAGATTCGCTTTTGCAAGGTTCTGGCCTATGACATTTGCTATACCAGAATTTTGAAGTACCTTGCCAAAAGCACCACCTGAAGCTGTTATAAGAATTATAATTCCCGCATTCAAAACAGCCTGACCAACCCATCCGCTCATTGAGAGCATCTCTTTATCCAGTTTTTTTGGCAACAAGAAGGCTATCAAAATGCCTATTACAAGGGCAGTTACAGGGTTACCTATGAATCCTATGAAATTTCTGAATCCACCATCACCAAACGGTTTTGTCGGAAAATCAGAGATGGATTTCAGAACGATCAAAATAATAGGAACAACTATGGGCATAAATGCGGAAGTAGCTGTTGGTGCTTCTTTCATTCTTTTGTTAATCTCTTCTTCTGTAAGCTCTGGGTCTGGGTCTATCTTGATCTTCGAACCAAATTTCATAGCAAAAAGCCATCCAACAAGCATTGCTGGTATCGACACGAGTAAACCCCACAGAATGACAACTCCAAGATCAGCATTGAGAATACCTGCTGCTGCAACTGGTCCGGGAGTTGGAGGTACCATTGTGTGCGTTGCATACAAACCAAGACTTAAGGCAATCGCACTGACAGCTAAACTCATACCAGCCCTTTTCGTGAGAGCTTTGTTCAGAGGATTGATAATAACAAAACCAGAATCACAGAAAACTGGAATAGAAACAATATATCCAATTATGCTCATGGCAAGTGGTACATTCTTTCTGCCTGTCAATTTTAAAACCGACTCAGCCATCGTGAATGCCCCACCAGATTTTTCCAAGAAAAATCCTATGATCGTACCTGCGACAATTACGATACCTATTGAGCTGACCGTTCCACCAAAACCTGCTGTGATAGAGGAGATGATATCTGCAAGTTTCATTCCGGAAAGTAGTCCATAGATAAAAGCTGCGAAAATTAGAGCAAGAAACGGGGGGAGTTTCCAGCGAACTGTGGAAACAACGATAAAAATGATCGTTAAAAGCAATAGAACTACTGACCAAACAGCCACATTCACACCTCCCCGAAAGATAAGAATGTGATTTTATTATAAGAAACTTATAGTAGATATGTCAAATCTAATTTTTCAGAACTCGTTTTTTCGATATAAAACTGCCTGTTTTTGATTTCAACAAGAGTTTCGAAGCAAAATAAGCTCCTGTAAGGTTAAAGATAAGATCAAGCATCGTGTCATGCAAACTGGGTTGAGCATTCAAATGAAACAATTCATCAGCAATGAATTCAGCTATTTCCCAAAGAACACCTGCAAAATTAGCAAGCAAAAAAGCATTGAATATCGATCTTTTCTCTGCTTTCCAAAATTTTGAGTCAACTGACAAAGCATGATAAAAGAAAAATGCTATGCTGGCGGAACCGAGAAAATGCAACAATTTGTCCCACCACACGAGATCATAAAAATCAAAGAACTGCCCAAAAATAGAATGAAGTACTAACTGGATTTTCAAAAGCAGTTTGACACTGTGAGGTATTTCCTGGAATGTGATTTTTTCATAAATTTCCGGTGAGATACTGCCAAAGGCAAATATCAGATAGCCTATTGTTTTAACAATCCTGGCGTGCAAGAGGGAAAAAATCGCGGGAACGGTTAGAATCAAGGCTATGAAAACATCTACAGGTGTATAAGAAACTTCTGGTATAGCATGAGAATTGTTTTTCATTCTCTCACCCCCGTGTATTATTATATAAATGATGGTGTTCGACAAGCTGATATCCTGTTTTAAAGAACACTTTTATTTGTTAACATTTTTTGGAACGTTATTTGACAATTCTGGACTGCCAACATTTATAACGCTGGCAGGGTCCCTTGCAGGCATGAAAAAAGTGAACCAATACATTTCACTTTCAATTTCTTATCTTGCCTTGGTATGTGGAGATTTTCTTCTTTACGGTGCTGGAATATTTTTAAAAAATTTGCTGAAAAATTCAGAAAAACAACTTACACAATTTCTGAAAAAATTAATCGAGGCCAACTGTGAAATTTTCAAGCGTAACGAATGGCTTTTTTACCTTTTTTGTAAAATTATTGCATGGATCGGAAAAATCGCTCCTTTACTGGCAGCCTACAGTGGTAAAGATTTCTCTTGCATTATAAAATTCCTCTTCGGTGACCTCTGGTATTGTTTGACTTTTTTCTACGCCGCCTATGCGATGGGAACACTCGCAGAACACAAATTATCTTTCTTCATAATAAGTATTGCGATGTTTTTCCTTACCCTGTACGGTGCAAAATCAGCTTTGAGAAAATTTCTGAAAGAACATTGATTGAGTTTTTCATACAATGTAACGATATCATGGCGTTAATATTTTTTCTTCACTCTCACAAATTTTGCTGCACCTGTCATGTTATTATATAAACAACGCAGGCAGGAAAGACCTGTCATTTTGGGAGGAATCAGAATGTTCAAAGGTACAGTTAAGTGGTTCGATTCAAAGAAAGGCTACGGATTTATTACAAAAGAAGGTGGAGAAGACGTATTTGTACATTTTTCAGCGATCAAAACAGATGGATTCAAAACGCTGAGAGAAGGTCAGGAAGTTGAGTTTGAAGTTCAGCAGGGAAATAAAGGACCTCAAGCGGTCAATGTAACTCCCATAAATTGAATCGAACAAAAAAATCAAAAGCGGAGCATTTGCTCCGCTTTTTTAATTTATAACAGGGTAGCTATCATAAGAGCCTTTATTGTGTGTTTTCTGTTTTCTGCTTCATCCCACACCCGGCTCTGCTTACCTTCTATAACATCAAAAGTAACCTCCTGGCCTTTTACAGCTGGCAGGCAGTGCAAAAATATTGTATCTTTTTTACCTGTTTTTCTCATCAATACTTCATTGACCTGATAAGGCCTCAGCAATCTCTCGCGTTCCTGCTGCTTGCTTTCTTCTCCCATTGATGCCCAAACATCTGTGTATATAACATCAGCACCATCAACGGCTTTCTCAGGATCATCTATCACTTCAATCTTTGAATCTGTTTCTTTCGCAATAGTAAGACATGTTTGCATGAGGTTTTCATCGGGTCTCAGCTCTGCGGGAGAACATACTACGTAATGCATCCCCATCTTTGCACAGCCAATCATCAGAGAATTTGCCATATTATTTCTTCCATCTCCCATAAAAACGAGCTTGATACCCTTCAATTTGCCAAAAACTTCCTGGGTAGTCATGAGATCAGCAAGAACTTGAGTAGGATGATAAACATCTGTTAAACCGTTATAAACCGGAACACCGGAATATTTTGCAAGTGTTTCAACTGTTTCCTGTTTGTATCCTCTAAACATTATTGCATCGACCATTCTACCAAGAACTCTTGCTGTATCCTCAATAGATTCCTTTGCACCAAGCTGTATATCTTGAATTGACAGAAAAATCGGATGTCCTCCCTCTTCGGCAAAAGCGGTTTCAAAAGCCATTCTTGTTCTGGTTGAGCGTTTTTCAAATATCATTGCGAGAGTTTTTCCAGCGAATCTTTTATGAACTATCCTTGCCCTGCTTTCACGTTTAACCTGAGCTGACAGATCAAGTAAAAAACTAATTTCCTCAGGCGTATACTCGAGTAACGTCAATAAAGATCTTCCTGTCAAATTAATCGCCATTCACTCGACCCTCCTTTTATTCATGAAAGATGGCTATTTCCTCTAATGATTTTCTACCACGGTCTTTTCTTGGTTCACCGGCATACCCTATGGGTATCATGGCAACACACCTCTGGTTAGCTGAAAGTTTTAGAATCTCCCCTACTTTTTGTTCGTTAAATGCGCCAACCCAGCAGGTATCCAGCCCAAAGCCTCTTGCAATGAGAAGTATATAAGTTGCCAGTGCGGCCGTATCTTGAATGCAGTACAGAGACCTACCTCTTTCTCCATATTTTGAAGCACTTTCGTCAGGAACGGCGATTACGCATATTACCCATGGAGCTTCCAAAAGCAAAGTTTGCCCACCTGCTGCTTCTGAAAGTTGCTTTCTAATAGCTGGATTTTGAACCACATGTAATCTCCACGGTTGTCTATTTCCTGCACTCGGCGCATTGAGAGATAGACGTAATATCTGCATAATTGTTTCCTTTGGTATACTTTTTGGCTCATAATGCCTGATGCTTCTCCTTGATTTGATAGCTTCAAACAAATCCAAATTTTTCACCCCCTTAAAGCTCTGTTATTTCTTCAATTTTCGGTCCAGTTGAAATATAAGCAAATTTCAAACCAAGCTCTCTTTCTATCTTATAGATAAAATCGTCGAATTCTTTTGAATGCAGAGATTTCCATCCTTTTATCTCTTCATAAACAGGCTCTATCTCCGTCAGATGCGCTGTATTGTTAATCTGTGTATAAAATTTGCCTCCTATCTTATAACCCATACAAATGGGAATTTTTTCGAACCCTGAAAGTATATCTGCTTTTGTCATAATCAGTGCATTGCACGCACTTGTTTCAATTGCATATTTTATCAGAACAAGATCAAGCCAGCCGCACCTTCTTGGCCTTCTTGTTGTCGCGCCATACTCAGAACCAAGTCTTCTGAGGTTTTCTCCAACCTCGTCTTTAAGCTCAGTAGGAAAGGGCCCTTCGCCAACACGAGTTGTGTAAGCCTTCATCACCCCAAATATTTTGTCTACCTGCACCGGATAGCCAAACCCTGGTTGAATGCCTGTGGTTGAGCAATTTGTTGAAGTTACATACGGGTAAGTCCCCATATCAACATCAAGCAAAACGCCCTGAGTACCTTCAAATAACAGATCTTTCTCCTTCAAAACTCTGACAGCTTCTGAACTATCAATCAAAAGATCTCTAATTTTGTTGTATTTTTCAATTAAATTATCGAGAATCATTTTCACATCAAACTTAATACTCCAAGTCCTCGAAATTTCATTCAAAAAACTTTCTGCCCTTGCTGGTGTTTCAAAGTCTTCCAATCTCAATCCACATCTCATGGCACGGTTGGCATAAGAAATTCCTATTCCCCTTCGAGTAGTGCCAATTTGATTTGCACGCGAACTGTCAATTTTTTCGTCCAGATCTCTGTAAATTGGAATCACAACATGAGCTTGTTTTGATATCCTAAGTAGAGACCTTGACTCAGGTATTAAATTGTTAATTTGATCAATCTCTTCGAGAAGAACATCTAAATCAACAACAACTCCCGGGCCAATGTACATCATTTTCTGTTTTTTTATATCGGCAGATGGGAGTAAATGATGAACCATCTTGAAATTGCCGTAATCTACTGTGTGACCCGCATTGCTCCCTCCTGAATATCTCACAACGCAATCATATCTTCTCGATAGATACGTAACAACCTTTCCTTTCCCTTCATCGCCCCATTGGAGCCCTATAACAGCTGCTTTCAACAAAATCACTCTCCTTTAAATCTTTTATAGATCTCATCAACGTGTTTGATATAGTACTGTGAATCAAAAATATTTTCTATTTCTTCTTTGCTCAGAACAGTTATATTTTTCAAAGAAAGATCCTTCAGACTTTCACCGGTTTGCCAGCACCTTAGAGACAGATTTTGAACCAGATCGTATGCCTCGTTACGAGACATACCTTTTTTTATCAGTTCGAGCATTAACCTCTGAGAATAGATAAGACCACGAGTTAAATTCAAATTTTTCAGCATATTTTCTTCATACACAACCAAACCTTTTAAAAGATAATCAGTTTTTACCAGCATATAATGCAAAGTTTGAGTGGCATCTGGAAAGATATACCTTTCCGCCGAAGAATGAGAAATATCCCTCTCATGCCAGAGGACATTATTTTCAAGAGCAGTGTAAACGAAAGATCGCATAATTCTCGACAAACCACAGAGCCTTTCACATAAAATAGGGTTTTTCTTGTGAGGCATAGCACTCGATCCTTTCTGCCCACTTTTGAAAGGCTCCTGAGCTTCAAGTACTTCGGTTTTTTGAAGATGCCTTATTTCTGTGGCTATTCTCTCTATTGCGCTGGCTACAAGAGCTAATACTGTGATGAAGAAAGCATGATGATCTCTGTTTACAATCTGACTTGATACAGGAGATGGTTTTAAATTTAGTTTCCGTAAAGCAAGTTCTTCTACTTCTGGTGGGACATTTGCGTAGTTTCCGACAGCTCCGCTTATTTTGCCAAACGCAATCTGTTCTCTGGCGAAAAGTAATCTCTCATAGTTTCTTTTCATTTCCGAATACCAGTTGAGAATTTTTAAACCAAAAGTTGTTGGCTCCGCATGAATTCCATGTGTTCTACCTATGGTTAAAGTGTATTTATAAGTTATGGATAAATCCCACAACGTTTTCAAAAGTTTTTTCATCTGATCAAGAAGGATGTTGCAACTTTCCACAAGTGCTACAGACAAAGCTGTGTCAATCACGTCCGAAGAGGTTAAACCATAATGGAAGAAACGAGCTTCTTTACCCATACGACTGGTTGCCATCTTAACAAAAGCTATAACCTCATGGTCAGTTTGCTCTTCGTATTCTTTAAAAAGATTCAAATCTATCAGTGCATTTTTCTCTGCTGAACCTGAGATTCCTGCTGGAATCATCCCAAGCTCTTCATAAGCACTCATAACCGCAAGTTCAACTTCGAGCCATCTTTTAAGAGTCCTCTCCTGATTCCATATCTCTTTCATTGGAGAGAGGGCATATCTTTCCACCACAGGCTTTCCTCCTCTCAAACAGATCACGCACACCTATCAGTAAAACCGCCAGAAATACTATCCATACATTATTGGAAAGTTTATCTTTCGCAAGCTGAACTAACCCGAATCCTGTGAGTCCCCAGAAACCTGCCCATACAAAATACCAGATTTTTGAGAGAAAAAACAGATCATATAAAATACTCAAAGCAAGCGAAAGGTAAAATGGCATGATTGAAACAGCAGGTGACCCTCTCAATTTTGGTAGCATTATTGCAGCAATAGTGAGTATAAGCGTTATTGTATGTAAAATATCCGCTTTTCTTGTTTTCTTAAAGACAAAGTAAATAGATGTCGGTATCAAAAAAGCCGCAGAGAGAACAATCTGCCATTCCTCAAATTTCAGTACAAATTGAAAAATAATAGCGGCTACAGAAAAAAGAATCTTTGCCACGAGCATCACATCTTTTCTGGAGCATTTACACCAAGCAATGACAAACCTTTTTTCAAAACCAATTTTGCTGCATAAGAAAGATTCAAGCGAGCATTCGATAATTTCATATTTTTCGGATCAACAATAAGACATTTTGTATAAAAACTATGAAAGTCATACGCGAGTTGTTCAAGGTACTGGGTGAGTTTATTTGGTGAAAGGGTTCGTGCTGCATCTTTTAAGGCATCCTCAAAACCATCAATTCTGAGAATCAAATCTGTTTCTACTTTGTCATTCAATAAATCAAGGTCTTTACCTTTTTCGAAAGAAACAGATTTTGCTTTTGCCTGCTCAAAAAGACTACATATTCTTGCATGAGCATACTGGACATAATAAACTGGATTATCTGAAGACTGCTGTTTTGCAAGGTTCAAATCAAACACCATATGTGTGTTTGGATCTATCATCGCAAAAAAGTATCTTGTAGCATCTGCCCCAGCCTCTTCTACAAGCTCTTTGAGGGTAACGAAATTTCCAGATCTCGTTGACATCCTGACAATTTCATCACCTCGTTTGAGAGTCACAAACTGATGCAAAATCACATTTAAAAATCCATCCTCGACACCAAGTGCCTTCATAGCTGCTTTCATTCTTGGAACGTGACCGTGATGATCGCTTCCCCATATATCGTAAACTTTCGAAAATCCTCTTTTGTATTTCTTGTAATGATATGCTATATCAGTCAGAAAATATGTGAAAGTTCCATCTTTTCTTATCAAAACTTTGTCTTCTTCATCCACAAATTCTGAAACCTTGAACCATAACGCACCATCTTTACGATAAACATAACTGTTTTTTTCCAGAATTTCCAGAACTTCGTCAACTGTGCCATCATCAATTAACGATTTCTCAGAAAAATAAATATCAAACGAGCAATTAAGCAACCTCAGATCAGATTTCATATCTGCCAGTATGCTATCAACAGCGTATTTCTGAAAGAAACCTTCAATTTCATTATTCCATTTCATTTTGAACTTCTCTTCAACTTCTTCTACAAGCTTTTTTGCTATTTCTATCAGATATTCGCCGTGGTAACCGTCCTCAGGAATATCAATTTCTTCCACTCCAAGAACCTGGTTATATCTAACCCACAAAGATTTTGCTAATAATCTGATCTGCCTGCCAGCATCGTTTATATACATTTCCCGGATTACATCATACCCAAGCGCTTTAAAAACATTTGAAAGTATATCTCCAATAACAATTTGCCTGCCATGCCCAACGGTAAATGGGCCAGTTGGATTCGCGCTACCATATTCAAACTGGATCTTCTCCTGCCCTGATTTTTCTACAGGATAATCATCTTTTTCTACTATTGTTTCAATTATCTTTATCAATGTTGATTTTCTCATAACGAAATTTAAAAAACCCGGCTTTGCAACCTGTACAGATTCAAACAATTCACTTTGTTTTAGAATATCCTTCAGAGATTCAGCAAGCTGCATGGGCGGTTTTTTAGCATATCGGGAACCAACCAGAGCGGCATTTGTCGCAAAATCTCCAAAATTTTCAGGAGCCACATCAACTTCAAAGGAATAAAGCCGCCCAACTACTTTCTCAATTGCACCCAAAAGTTCCTTCTTTATCGCTTCTTTAAGCAAAAAGATCACCTCACAATGTTTTGTCACGATTCATTTTATTAGTGACGCTTGTTATTATCTCAATATCACCATCAGAATCGCCAACAATGATTGCATAAAACAATTCAGCTTTTCTTTGAAAACCGTATTTTCTCTTGCCGTTGACTTTCTCTACAACAGGCCTCCACGAACCACAGTTTATATAAAATTTGTTCTGCCCATCATGAGGAACTATTCTCAAGCAATTATGATGGATATGTCCAAACACAACGCCATTTAGCTCACCTATTTGAATCTCTTTATCACAATAACCGAGCAAATCCTGCCTGGTTAGTTTCTTTTTACCCCTGAGCATGTTTTTGGCAGTTTTATAAAGATAGTCAGTTTTTCTTAAATTTCTGAGTGTCATAGTTGATCTAACCAGAAAAGAACCAAGGCTCATTCCGCCCATTTTGTTGAGAAATATTTTTGAAAAACAGTGCATGATCGGAAAATTTTTTTTCATCCAGAAACGAGCTTCGGCAGTTCTCATCATTTGCAAAAATGTGCTAACCCACAGCTCAAGTATATCCACACCCAGATCATAAACCTCAACAGCTCTATCGAACCAATGAAAGACATCAAGAATTGGTCGCACATTGTCGTAATCCCTTGTTATCTCTGCAGGTACAAGCGATCGCACATGCTCGTCGAAATGAAACATCATATATCTTGAAATATAATCTCCGAGTGGCGGCACAAGCATTTGATTTTTTTTATCATAGCCGAATTTGTTTATAATATCAAATTGATTACCGTGTATTGCCAGTATTTTCGTATCCTGATCATAATAAAACGGTACTATTTCCACATCTAATAACTCGCAAAGCCTTTCTTGAATTGCTTTGTTGGATAGCAGATAATAGTCATGGTTGCCAACAACATAGTGAATTTTGTGATTTTTTGAGAAATCTCTGAAAGCTTTAAAAACTACAGGATGCCTTTTTGCTATGTCATCTATAACAGATTCATCGAGTTTTTCTCCAAGTTCCTCAAATGAAATCAACCCCAAACTTTTCACAGCATGGCTTTCAAGTATTTCTATTCCATCTCCCACAAGAATAATTTCTGCATCTGAGTGCTGAGAGAAATCGTATATCAAATTTGCAAGTTCAGCATCGAATTCAAAATCGTCTTTTGCCGACCCATCTCCTATATGTAGATCACTCAAAAAAAGTCTCTTCACAGATCCTCTTCCTTCACTTTTTCATATTTTTGAACGATATAATTATTCAGAAATTCATTTCCAAGTTGAGATTATACACCGTTAGTATATTGCATAAATTCATTTTGAAGACAAAGCCAAGCGAAAGAAAAATCTTTTTAACGGAGGGCTTTTATGGAAAATTCAAAAAGTCTTACGAAATATCTGTTCAGATATTTTTGGGTACTGGCAGTTGTCTTTGCAATCTCTTTGAGTATTTCCAATATCATATTCGATGAATATTATAAATCTAAAATCGTGAAGAATTTTTGCTTATCGGTTTATAACACAACCATGGAATCACTGGATCAGTGGAGTGAATTATTTGAAGAACTGTATTTTTTAACCAGAGACGAACTCAGTCAGATTCTTGATGAAATGTATTCATTTCTCGAGAAATCAAGCCCAACCGACCAGGAAATTTCCCAGAAATTGCATTCTTTATTGAAAAACAGAAAAGATAAAGTCAACTGGTATATAATCAATCAATCTGGTATCATTGAAAGAACAGATTACGCTACCGATCTTGGCATTGACATATCGGAAAAAAAGGATTACTAGAAGGTCATTTCTGGGCTGAAACCATCAGAAAAACACTTTGACCCATTAACTTTTGAGATCAAAACAAACAATCCAAGGTTATTTACCTATATAAAGCTTCCAAATGAATATTTATTTGAAATAGGCATCACAATTGAGAAAAAACCATTTGAAAAACTTTTAGAGAACATTGAATTTCGGAAAAAACAGGTTTTATTTCTGAAAGAAATCTCTATTTTCAATACAAGCCTTGCTCCTATTTCAATTTAACAAGCACAGACAAAAAGTTATTTAATGAAATTGATTCACAATCTTTCGTCATATATAACGCTGGAAAATGGCTACACAATATCTACAGCAAGTGGCATCCCGGAAATTTGCCTTTTGATTTTTATCTAAAAATCCAGATAGATCTTTCTATTTTTGGGAAACTCAAAAATCTCATATTCTGGACATTCAACCTGATTATCTTGCTTCTCTCGACAGTGTCTATTTTGTCCACCTATGCCCTAAGCAGAGGAATTCAAAAGTCGTTGAAAATCCTTTTTGATCACGTTAAGCACAATTCAAAAATTTCCAAAAAAACCGGGGTAATAGAAATAGATCAATTAATCGACAGATATGATAGCCTTATCAAACAGCTCAACGAACAATTGGAAGAAAAAGAAAAGTTTACAGGACTATTGTCAAAAGAAATTTCACAGAAAAACAAACTCCAAAAGAGATTGGAAAAACTTGCATTGACAGACGAACTAACCGGTGTTTATAATAGATACGCCGCACTGAAGATACTTTCTGCTTATCTGAAAACAAATCGCTTCAAGATAACAATTTGCTATTTTGATATTGATCATTTTAAGCTGATCAATGATTCTATAGGCCATAGTGCTGGAGATAATCTGCTGAAATTTGTTGTTGAAGTGGTAAAAAGATGTGTAAGAAAATCAGATAAGATTGCCAGAATCGGCGGCGATGAATTTTTAATAGTTTTTCCAAATTCTTCTGAAAAAGAAGTTAAGTTTATTATGGAAAGAGTGAATAGCAGTCTAAACAACGAAAAACCCGATGAATTCAAGTCGTTTGAAATTTCTATAAGTTATGGATTAATAGAGTTAGAACCGAATTCATCCTTAGACATAGATGATATTTTGAAGATCGCAGATAAAAGAATGTATCAGAACAAGAGATCAAAGAAAAAGTAGGGGTTGACCCCCTACTCACTTCTAAATTTTGCAAGACTTTCAACAAGAAGTTGAGACATTTCTTTCAACTGCTTGCTTGCCTCACTTACCTTCTGGGCTCCTTCTGTTTGCTGTTTAACATAATGAACCATACTCTCTATCTGTTGAGCAATTGTGGTTACTGCCTTGGTAGCATTGTCCATGGCACTTGCCATTTCCTCCGTAGCCGCGCTTTGCTCTTGAGCACTCGCCGCAGTTGACTCCACCATGCTTCCCATTGATTCAACTTCCGTAAGGATATCCTTCAATCTCTCTCCAACCACAACGGCCTGCTTGGCTGCTTCCTCGACTACTTCAGCGGTTTGATTGGTTTGATAATCAGCATCTTTTGCACTTTGCTGAATTTTTCTCAAAATATTTGCTATATTCTCGGTAGCTGATTTGCTCTGCTCAGCAAGTTTTCGTATCTCGTCTGCAACTACGGCAAAGCCTTTACCGGCTTCCCCGGCCCTTGCAGCTTCTATAGCAGCATTCAAAGCAAGAAGATTTGTCTGTTCTGCTATCGAGTTTATGGTTTCAACAATCGTGGCAATGTTTTTTGCATCTTCAGTCAAACCTCCAACGGTTTTTGTTGTTAAATCGGCTCTCTCTTTTGCCTTGTTGACAATTTCAATTATTTTTTCTATTGACTCTTCGCCTTCTTTTGCTGCATCGGTAACTTTCTCGGCTCGTTCACTGAGTTGCTGAGTGGATTTAGAAACATTCTGGGCACTTGCAGCAACTTCTTCAACACCTGAGCTAACCTGCTGAATTGAAGCAGAAGCATTTTGAACATTTGTGTTTATTTCCTCAGCTTGCGTGGAAAGTTTCTCTGCTATTTCACGGCTGTTCCTCGCTATCTGTTCAAGATCGGACGCATAAGTATCAACGGTTTGCGCAGATTCCTTGACAGATCTCAAAGATTCTCTCAGAGAATCGGCCATCGAATTTAATGCCTTTGCCATGTTCGCAATCTCATCTTTTCCGTGTATCTCAAATTGGGTAATTAAATCTCCACTACCGAATTTTTCAACACTGCTCGCCAGATTTCTGATAGGTCTTGATATGGTATTTCCAACCAGAAATGAAATCAAAACAACGATTCCAACTATTACCAGCAGAACTATGATAACCACTCTCAAAAGTGTGTTTGTATGAGCCATCAAATCGGCCTCAGGTATGGTCATACCAAGAGTCCACCCCGGGCTGCCAGCAATTGGCGTGAAAAACACGAAACTCTTTGTTTTATCAGGCATTGTAATCTGGCCAAAACCATTTTCTCCGTTCACCATCTTTTCCCCAAGCGTATCCAGATTGGTGTATCCTTCTTTCGAACTCGTAAGAACGTTGAGTTTCAACACTACGCTATCATCAGGATGAGCCAGCACAAGCCCATGCGAGTCAACTATCCATCCATAACCGACATGTCCCATTTTTATTCCAGCAGTCATCTGTGAAAGCTTTTCAAGCGGGATAGTTGCACCAAAAACTCCGGCGACGTTTCCATAACTATCTATAACTTTATGCGCTATCACAAAAACATACCTCTTAGAAAGAGGAGATAGATGTACATCACCCACGAATGTATATTGATCATCTTTCATCAGGTTTTTAAAAAATTCCCGATCAGATCCCTCAAGAGAAACTATACTTGCTCCATCGGTTTCCCACATTTGCCCATTGCTATCTGTAATGAAATAAGTATCAAAAACTTCCTTCCGGTCCTTCACTTTTTCTGATAATTGTTCTGCCACCCAGTAAGCAGCTGTTGAAAGAAAATCCATCGTTCCACTCTGTGCGATTGCTTTAAGCTCAAGAGTCCTTCCATTGAGCCATTCGTTTATCATCGTTGCATTCCCTTTAACAACTTCATTGCTTAATTCCTGGGTGAGTGGCAAAACCGTATTTCTTGTTTGTGTAAAAATAAAGATTCCTAAAATAACAAGTAATGCTATCGTGCTTGAAAGAAACCAAAATAAAATCCTCGACTTTATAGATTTCACCAAAAATCCCTCCCCGAGAACTCTGGCTAATTTCATTTTTTTGATTATATCACGACTATAGCAATACAATGACTGCAAGAAATTCCAGATCTTTTTGCGAAATATTTTCAATAGAGTGACTCTCACCAGAGTTAGTGAAACAGATATCTCCAGCCCGGATGGGTTTTGAAACGCCGTTGTCGTTGAAGATGCCCTCTCCAGAAAGAATGTAGAATATCTCAAATTCGTTGTCGTGTCGATGAAAACCCACTGATGAACCAGGGCGAACAGATAATTTTGCAAAAAGTCTTGCTTTTCCAAGCATTAATTCTTTGTCCAATAAATGGAGTATTTCCACTTCTCCTTTTCCGCCGCGCATGTTTTCGATTTTCTCGGATTTCATTGACTCTGGTTTGATAACCATTTTTCCACCTCCATGAAAAATTATAGGCTTCTCTTATTAGATCGTGAAAATTAATCACAGGACTTGAAATTGGAAAACGGTTGTGTTAAAATCTTGACGAGGGTGCGTAGCTCAGTGGGAGAGCGCTTCCTTGACGAGGAAGAGGTCGTAGGTTCAATCCCTGCCGCACCCACCACTAAGGGGTCCCTCAGAGGACCCCTTATTTTGTAAGGAGGTGCAAATATGGACAGAATGGATTTTTCAATAAAGATCGCCAGAAAAGTCGGTCTCTACCTGATGGAACACTGGGGCAATGCAGAAAATGTTCGGCAAAAAAGCTCTTTTCAGGACCTGGTAAGTGACTGCGACAAGCAAGCACAGAAAATGATTGTTCAGAAGATAAAAGACCATTTTCCAGATGACGCTATTTTAGCCGAGGAAGGGCTATTCGAAAAAGGAGACAGAATGTGGATAATTGATCCGATAGACGGCACAATGAACTACGTCCATGGTCTACCTTCTTTTGCGATTGGAATCGCCTACGTTGAAAAAGAGCAAGTTATCCTTGGCGTAGCACACGATCCAGTTCTCAACGAGACATACTACGCAATCAAAGGGCAGGGTGCGTATAAAAATGGGGAAAGAATAAATGTTTCAGAAAATTCGCTTTTGAAAGACTCTATTGGAAATACAGGCTTTTATACAGATTTTACAGGGATCTTCATCAGCGCAATCGAAAAGAAAGTCAGGCGGGTGAGAATGACAGGCAGTGCTATACTTGCTGGCGCTTATGTTGCCTGTGGAAGGTTTGATTTCTTTATAGCAAAAAGAGCCAATTCTTGGGATGTAGCTCCTTTATTCGTCCTCGTTCCAGAAGCTGGTGGAATCGTAACGGACCTGTCCGGAAACCAGGCACATCTCAACACCGGTAATTTTCTTTTCAGTAACGGTCTATTACACGATCAAGTCTTAGAAGTCATAAGAGAGGTGAATAAAAAAGCAAGAAAATGAAATATCATTTTGGATGTCTCAAGGAAAACGAACTAAAGCTCCTGGCTGGTATCATCTTTGAAGAACTTAAAAACGGTGATCTGGTATTATTGATAGGTCAGCTTGGCTCGGGAAAAACAACATTTGTGAAATATCTTGCGCCTTTATTTGGTGTAGATCAGCAAAAGGTTAGAAGCCCGAGTTTTTCGCTCATAAATATCTATTCTGGTAATACCATTCTGTACCACGTGGATCTTTATCGACTTGAAAAAATAGACGAAGAGTTTCTCATGGAACTCGAAGAGATTCTTGAGCAAAAAAACGGAATAATTTTAGTAGAATGGGCAGACAAGCTCGAAAAGTTTTGGCCAAAAGATTGTCTCAGGCTGTATTTTGATTATTGCCAGCACGGAAGAACTGTTCAAATAGAAGTAAAAATCGATATTTTGAAAAAACTTGTATCGAGGTGGTCAGATTGTCTACAAAATTCGAAAAATTAGAAAAATTAGCCAGAGAATCTTTCCAGAGCCCTGAAGTACCAGAAACATTACCCCTGATACATCTAAGAAATGGAATGATTATTTTTCCACAAACAGTTGTACCAGTGCATGTTGCAAGAGAAAAAACACTGCTTGCCCTGGAACAATCAATAGAATCATACCAGCAATTTGTATTTGTCACGTCACAGAAGGATCCTTCAGTAGAGGAACCTTCTTTTGATCAATTGTACGAAATTGGGACCGTATCAAAAGTGCTTCAAGTTGTACAACTGCCAGATGGGAGCTTCAGGGTTCTTCTGGAAGGTCTCGAACGGGCACGAGCTTATGAAGTCGTTCAGGACAATCCGTTTTTAGTGAAGCTCGAAATTCTGAAAGTGAACTACAGAAAAACAAAGAAACTCGAAGCGCTTATAAGAAGCGTGCGAGAGAGTTTTGCAAAATATGCTTACTACACACAGAGATATTCTCAAGAAACACTTTCGGCCATGTCAGAAATCTCAGATGCAAACAGATTAGCAGATTTTGTTGCATCACTACTCCCTCTTCAATTAAAACAGCGCCAATCTTTACTTGAACAACTAAAACCAGCAAAAAGGCTTGAGATGATACTTGAAATATTGTCACACGAAAATGAGATTCTTGAGATCGAAAGAGAACTTGACACAAAAGTCAAAAAGAGGATCGAAGAGAATCAAAAAGAATTCTTTCTTCGGGAAAAATTGAAAGCCATCACAGAAGAGTTAGGAGAAAAAGATACAGAAGCTGATCAGCTTAAAGCTCGATTACAAAAATTAAAACTTCCAGAACACGCAAAACAAAAAGCCACACTGGAAATCGAAAGATTGGAGAAAATGTCCCCCTACTCTGCAGAAGCCACAGTAATAAGAACGTACCTGGATTGGTTATTTAATTTGCCATGGGATAACTCCACAGAGGACAGGCAGGATATTTCACAAGCAGAGAAGATATTGCAAGCGAGTCATTACGGGCTGAAAGAAGCAAAAGAAAGAATTCTTGAATTTCTCGCGGTGAGAAAAAGGAGTAACTCTGTCAAAGCCCCTATACTTTGCTTTGTCGGTCCTCCAGGTGTTGGAAAAACATCGCTGGCAAGAGCCGTCTCACAAGCATTGAACAGAAAATTTGCACACATGTCGCTTGGAGGATTGAGAGATGAAGCTGAAATAAAAGGGCACAGAAGAACTTATGTCGGAGCAATGCCTGGGCGGATATTGCAATTGATCAGAACCGCACAGAGTAAAAACCCTGTACTCTTGCTTGATGAAATAGACAAAATGGCTGTTAGTTTTCAGGGTGATCCAGCTGCCGCATTGCTCGAAGTTCTCGATCCAGAGCAAAATAAAGAGTTCGTAGATCACTATCTTGAAATACCATTCGATCTGTCAAATGTCCTATTCATAACAACAGCAAATGTAACACACACTATTCCGCCTGCTTTGCTTGACAGAATGGAAATAATTGAACTTGAAGGTTATACTGACTATGAAAAATCCATTATAGCCAGACAGTACATAATTCCAAAACTTATGGGAGAAAATGCACTGAATGAAGCTACATTTAAAATAACTCAGGGCGCTATCAAAAAAATCATTCATACTTACACAAGAGAAGCAGGCGTAAGGCAACTAACCCGTATGCTTCAAAGATTGATGAGAAAGTCTGCTTTGAAAATCGAACAGGGTGCAAAATCTGTTGTAATTAAATCAAAAGATCTCGAACATTTCCTTGGACCACAGCCAGTTCAAAATGACATAATGCTGTCAAAACCTGAAATAGGAGCAGTGCACGGGCTTGCATGGACAGAGTATGGTGGCGTAGTAATGGTTGTCGAATCTTTACTGATGCCGGGAAAAGGTGATTTAATTCTGACAGGTAGGTTGGGCGAGGTGATGAGAGAATCTGCAAGAATAGCTTTAAGTGTTGCCCGATCTTTTTGCGGTCAGGACTGTAAAGAAAAATTCCAGCAGAGTGACATTCACATAAATTTACCGGAAGGCGCCGTTCCAAAAGATGGCCCATCTGCAGGCATAACGATGACGGTGGCAATGATTTCATCTGTCTTAGGGAAACCCGTTAGAAATGATACTGCTATGACTGGTGAAATAACCTTAAGAGGGAAAATTCTCGCAGTTGGTGGTGTGAAAGAAAAAATTCTCGCGGCACACAGACATGGCATAAAAAGGATCTTATTACCAAAAGCAAATGAAAAAGATTTAAAAAGAATACCACCGCAGGTAAAAGACAAAATGGAATTCATATTTGTCGAGGACATAGAAAAGGCGGTAGAAAAATCGTGTTCGTAAAAAATGTTGATCTTGTTGCCTGCGCTTATAGCGAAAGTGATTTTCCTCAGCCATTGTTTGGTGAAATTTGTTTTGTAGGACGATCAAATGTAGGAAAATCAACTTTACTTAATGTATTATTTAATAAGAAAATTGCCAGAGCAAGTAAAAGGCCGGGTAAGACCAGATCAATAAACTTTTACGAAGTTAACAGAAAATATTATTTCGTAGATCTACCTGGTTATGGGTATGCAGAGGCATCAAAAAAAGAACGACAAAGATGGGCTCTGATAATTGAAAAATATTTTGAAAACAGGGCTCACCGGATTAAACTCAGTATACTTTTAATTGATTGTAGACTTTTTTTGCAAGAAAGTGATAAAATGTTTCTTGAGTGGAGCGAGTATTTTCAGGTTCCTGTTACAATTGTTTTGAGCAAGGTGGACAAATTAAATCAATCTGAACTTTGCAGGAAAGTGAGGGAATTCGAAAAACAGAATTTAGAGGTAATACCTTATTCAGCGATAACAAAGAAAGGTATCGATAGAATAATAGAAAAAATAACATCTGCGTTGCAATAATTCAGCCGGGGCGCTTTTTAGTGAAGCGGTGGGGAGAGCGGAGAAGGCAAAAAGCGAAGTCTCACTCTGAGACATAGGGGGGGTTATGATGAAAAAACTGTGGAAAGTTTTCCTGATCATGGGAAGTTTCCTCGCTCTCTTGATCTCTGCAGTCGGAAATATAGAGTTGTGGTAAAATGCAAAAAAATTCTGCCCCGGCAAAGAAAGCGGAGTTGATCCTATGAAGAAGCAAAGCATATTTATACTTTATATATTGTTACTTTTCTCTGCTTTAATAGTATTATTCTGTACATCTCTGTTCGACAACTCTTGGAAATTCGACCTGAGATTTTCTATTTTCTTTATACTTGCAATCTTGTTTGAGGCAGTTGGATTCTCGGTTTTAAAAATATCTAACAATAACGTCAGATTAACGGGCGGGCTGCTAATCAATGTGCTGATGGCATGCGTTTTGCCCATAAGTGAAGCTATCTTCATTTCGTCTTTCTCTGTTGTCTTCTCAGGTTTAGTTCTTGCTCACAGTAAAGATATGAAAAAGTACTTATTTAATATCTCGCAAATCGGTATTTCCATATATGTCGTCTCGATAGTCTTCGATTCTCTGAAAACACTTTCCATTACCGTAGATATGTGGTTTGCTCTCTTAGCCTCGCTTTTATACATTTTCACAAATTCCTTGCTATTCTCCATAGGTCTTTATTTAGTCACAAATAATTCATTTCAAAAAAGCTTCGTCAATACCATAAAAGTACCTTTTTTAAGTGCATTCATGTCTCTTCCTTTAATTGCTCTTGCCTACGTTTTGTATAATTTTATTGACTTACTATCCATCCCATTAATCTTCGGAGCTTTTTTAGCTATTCAACTTGGAAATCTTTTCAGAAGTGAATACCAGCAGTCAAAATTCGAAAATCTTAAATTAATGGTGAAAAGTTTAGAATTGAAAGATTTGTACACAAGTGGCCACAGTGAAAAGGCATCCAGGCTTGCTTACCTCATAGCCAAAAAATTGGGGCTCTCAGAAAAAGAGTGTGAAAGAATAAGAACCGCATGTATACTTCACGATGTTGGAAAAATAGGTGTTCCAGATTACATATTGAACAAGCCTGAAAAATTATCTGACAAAGAGTTCGAAGTCATAAAAACTCATCCAACAAAATCAGAAGAACTCCTCAGAACCGTTAACAGTTTGAAAGGAAAAGAGGCTAAATGGGTGAGGCATCACCATGAACGATGGGATGGAATGGGATACCCGGATGGCTTAAAAGGCGAAGAAATACCTCTTCCTTCAAGAATAATAGCAGCAGCGGATGTATATGAAGCTTTGACAAGTGCAAGACCTTACCGTGATTCATATTCCAAAGAAAAAGCCATAGAAATGATCAAAGAAATGTCTGGAACAGTGCTTGATCCCAATATTGCCAGTATACTGATTGAAATCGTCACTGATGATCAGTTCGGTGCCTGAAAAGTGAGAGAATGAGCATCACTTCCCCGACCCCTATACCGAGCGATCTTGCTATCTCCTGTTCTGTTTTTCCTTCTTGATAAAGGAGTAATATTTTTCTCTCTACGGAAGTATTATTTTCAGAATCAGGGGCCTCCTCATGCTCAGACTCATGTGATTCAGGTTCTTTATCATGAAGTTCTGTTTCAACATTTGAATCCCATTCGCAGGTTTTATCAACAAGCTTCGTTTCTTGAACACAAAGCTTTCCATAAAGAGAATTTGCTTCTTTTATAAGCTTTCGCATTTCCTCTATCTTTTTATCAAGCATATTCAATCTGATAGCTGACATATGCCGAAATTGCCCCATCAATTGTAAAATTCTATCTTCAAGTTTTTCATACTCTTCAGATTTCTGTGGGATCCGCCCGAGGTTTGAAAGAAAAACGCCCCAGGCAAAAGCAACTGTCGCGAGTGTGCTTAAAACAACTAACCATGAAAGAAAATCCAAAACTTTTAACACCTCCACTCTTGGCTATTTTATACCAAGAATATTGTTTCCACAAAATTTATATGAAAATCTCAGATATTATTAAATACGGCTCAATATTCAGGACCTATCTAAATTCGGATAAATTTGGTATAATTAGTTTAACGAACAAAGGAGGTGCAATTATGGAATACAGAAAAGTTGGAAAATGGGGATTAAAAATAAGTGAGTTATCAATTGGATCATGGATAACTTTCGGCAATCAATTGGATCTGGAAACTTCGAAAGCACTTATCAAAGCAGCTGTAAACAATGGTATCAATTTTTTTGACACTGCCGAGGCTTATGCAAATGGTATAGCTGAATCAATGCTTGGTGAAGTGTTAAAAGCCTACAGAAGATCTGACATTGTTGTTTCAACAAAGATTTTCTGGGGTGGAAATGGACCAAATGACAGAGGATTATCTCGCAAACATTTGCTGGAAGGTACATGGGCCTCTTTAAAAAGGCTTCAAATGGATTATGTTGATCTAATTTATTGCCACAGGCCAGACCCAGAAGTACCTATGGAGGAAGTAGTTCTGACAATGGATCAAATTGTGAGAAATGGACTTGCACTTTACTGGGGAACCTCAGAATGGAGTGCAGAGGAACTGGAAAGGGCTCACCAAACTGCGAAACAATTGAACTGTATACCGCCTGTTGTCGAACAGCCTCAATACAATATGCTCGTACGCGAAAGGGTAGAGAAAGAATATGCACCTATTTATGAAAAATACGGGATGGGTCTCACTACATTCAGCCCTCTGGCATCTGGATTATTAACAGGAAAATACATTAAGGGTATACCAGAAAACTCAAGGCTTGCCAGATATGAATGGCTGAGAAAGAGATTTGAAGAAACAGGTCTGTTCAGCCAGGCTACTTTTGAAAAACTTGAAAAACTTCAAAAAATATCTCTGCAACTTGGTTGCACTCTTTCTCAACTGGCGATCGCGTGGTGTTTGAAAAATCCACATGTTTCAAGCGTTATACTTGGCGTTTCAAAAATGGAGCAATTCGAGGAAAACATAAAAGCAGTTGAAGTGAAAGAAAAACTCACAGATGATGTGATGGCTGAGATAGAAAAAATCCTCGCTTGAAGCGGGCCTGTGCCCGCTTTATTCTGTTGCAATCTTTTTCCTGTAGCCAAGACTGTTACTCACGAAATACCCTGCAGACTTGATTAACTGTTTTGTACACTCTCCGCAAGCTGTGTCTTTTTCAAAAATACATATTTTTCCCGGGTAAAGAACATATTGAGCTCTGTATGGAGAAGGAGTAAAGTTTGGCATGATTACATTTGCACCACATTTAAGTGCGAGCTGTCTTCCAGATGGATGAATGGTACCCAGGGCAGTTGTTGCCGGTATATTAGAGTCCGGTAAGAAAAGCCTCGTTAAAGCTATTAATTTCAAAGTTTTTTGGAGGTCGCCCCCTTTAAAATTGCTCAATGGGGTATTGGGGTGTGGTATGAAAGGTCCTATTCCCACCATATCTGCATCAAGCTCATAAACAAATAAAACATCTTTCGCAAGCGAGTAGTCATTCTGACCAGGCAAACCAACCATTGAACCAGCCCCAATTTCATACCCGAGCTGCTTGAGTTTTCTCAAATGCTCTATTCTGTTTTGAAGGGAATCACCTGGGTGCATCTTCTCATAGATCTGTTCATCAGCAGTTTCATGACGCATGAGATATCTATCTGCTCCAGATTCTTTCCAATATCTGTACTCTTCATACGTCCTTTCTCCAATGCTCAAAGTAACAGCTACTTTCATTTTCTTGATTTCTTTTATAACATACGCTATGGATTCTTCATCGTAAAAAAGATCTTCCCCTGATTGTAGTACGATTGTTTTTACCCCCATCTGATAAATTACCCTTGCTCGATGAATTATCTCATCTGCTTTCATTCTGTACCTTTTCACATTTCTATTTGAAGCTCTTATACCACAATAAAGGCAATCATTTCTACAATAATTCGAAAATTCGATTATTCCTCTGAGATACACGTCTTTTCCCATATATTTTTGCCTGACTTCATCTGCAAGCGCAAACAGTTTTTCATCTACTCTTGAATCTGAAAGTAAAAATGCTATTTCTTCGAGATCAACTTTTTCCGGATGGTTCAGGATTTTCTTCAAAACACCTTCGAACACAATCAATCACCTTCCAGCATAGCTCAACCATCTCAGAACTCGGTTTTTCAACCTGAGCTAAAACAACGTATCTGTCATCTTCACAAATAACTTGAGGAGGCTCAAATTTTTCTATACCCGCTTTAAGATCATTTATGAAGGAAATTCTTCTTCCAACCTTTTTGCAAACCCACACCTTGCAGTGAAACTTTTCAGAAATATGTTCGAGTATCTTCTTACAGCCTGACATCACGTTCGCCTTTCTCGATATTCACAAGCATTTTTCTAACAGTTTCACGTCTCGAATCTGGTATTTTCAGAAGCTCTTTTTCGATAAGTTTCTCGCCTATAAGTTTCGTTTCATTTGTGGCATAATCGATCAGATATTCTTTGAAAGTTAAAAGAGCGTTCGGTGTGCAAAATTCTTTCACAAAACCGGGTATAGCAAATTCCATAAAATGCTGGCCAGTTCTTCCTGCTCTATAGCAAGCTGTGCAGAAAGAAGGAATATAACCTTCCATAGCAAGTTCTTTTATTACTTCATCCAGGGTTCTTGTATCTCCGAGTATAAATTGACTTTTCCTGACAATCTCCTGATCTTTCTGAGCATATGACCCAACGCCTATACTGGAGCCTGCATCTATCTGAGAAACGCCAAGTTTTATCACCTCATCTCTGAGTTGCACTTTTTCCCTTGCTGTTAATATCAAACCTGTATATGGCACAGAAAGCCTTATGATCGCAACAAGCCTTTTGAAATCATAATCGCTGACAGCATACGGGGGCTTCTCTGTTAAAGGAGTTCCAACAGCAGGTTCTATTCTTGGAAAAGATATTGTATGTGGTCCAACGCCAAATCTTTCTTCAAGATGTCTTGTATGACACATTAATCCCATCACTTCAAATTTCCAATCATACAAACCAAACAACGCACCTATTCCAACATCATCTATTCCGGCTATCATGGCTCTATCAA
Source organism: Pseudothermotoga elfii DSM 9442 = NBRC 107921 (assembly GCF_000504085.1). Lineage (NCBI taxonomy): Bacteria > Thermotogati > Thermotogota > Thermotogae > Thermotogales > Thermotogaceae > Pseudothermotoga > Pseudothermotoga elfii. The sequence goes on from NC_022792.1 coordinate 1,853,677, forward strand.
GGCCGAATAATCTGTAAGTATAAGATGATTTTGGGCCGGCTTTGTGGTATTTCTTATACGTTGGGAGATGATAGGTTTCCTGAAAAATTTGAAACGTACCTATACCAGCATTTCTTATCGTTTTGTATCCTTCCACTGTTTGTGGAGCAGCATTCACATTTACCCTTCTTATTTCACCATTACCGTTTCTGTAAGAATAAATTTTTTCTATAGTTTTTGCAATGTACTCGGGTGAATACACAGGATGCTCACCAAAAACTACTATCAGTCTTTTGTGCCCTTTTGAAGTCAGCGCAAACAGCTCATTTGTGAGTTCTTCATCTGTAAGAGTTTTTCTGATAACTTGTTTATTCTCGCTTCGAAAACCACAATATGAGCAGTTGTTTATACATTCATTTCCAATATAAAGCGGTGCAAACAAAACAATTCTGTTGCCATATATTTTTTCTTTCAAAGATTTTGCTGCGGTAAATATCATTTCAACAAGCTCGGGATTTTCAGCATTCAAAAGCGCTGCCGTCTCTGAAAGATCTAATCTTTCTTTGTTCAAAGATTTTTCAAGTATTTCTTCTATGTATTTTTTATCAGGATTTTTCGTCAGAGATAACAACCTGTTTATTTCTTCATGCGGGATAAATGATTCGCTATCGAGTATCTTTTTAACAAATGTATACATAATTTCACCTCTCATTTAATAGGCATTGTTTTTACCTTCACTCCTTTTATTTGTCCAAGTTTTCCGCTCATACTACCAATCAGATCATTGCTTGCTTTCACCACAAGCAAAATAATAGCTATGTTTTCATCTGGTACAGGATAACCTACTCTTAACCTTATTACTTCGGCAAAATTGTGAAGGAATTCGTTGACCTGCCTGTAGGCATTTTGTCTGTCTTCAACGATGATATTGACTATGTAGAATCTTTCCAAAACAAAACCCCCTTTCTCTTTTAGCACCGAGAAAGGGGGCAATCAATTGCATAGCCCATCCTTCCTCGGTGTCAGAAAAATTCCTTCACCTCAGAAGTTCACATTAATTATACAATATTGCCAAAAGAAATAGTTACAATTTCAATTGTAAATTGAATAAATTCTTTCTCCATGGGGAGCTCCTGTTTTGGGGCTGAGAGGAGGACGAAAGTCCTCGACCCAATGAACCTGATCCAGGTAATGCTGGCGGAGGGAATGGAGAAAAATGAATATAAAACCTCCGCCGTATGTGCGGGGGTTTTTATTTCAAAAAAGGAGGAATTTTTGTGAAAGATACGATGATCTCTACGTTAATAGTTAACAGGTATTTCAAGAAATTAAGGAGTTTTCTGGAACTTGATGTAGCGATAGTTGGAGCAGGCCCAAGTGGTTTAACAGCAGCTTACGAACTGGCGAAAAAAGGCTTTAAAGTAGCAATATTTGAGGAGAAAAATACGCCCGGGGGAGGTATTTGGGGAGGAGGAATGATGTTTAATGAGATTGTTCTGGAAAAAGAACTGGAAGATTTTCTGAATGAATTAGAAATAACTTACGTGATTCAAGAAAATCATGTACTGGTTGATTCTGTACATTTTGCCTCAGCCCTTCTCTATAGAACTACTATGGTTGGTGCGACTGTTTTCAATAATATTTCTGTTGAAGATGTGGCTATGCAAGATGGAAAAGTATGTGGTGTAGTTATAAATTGGGGGCCTACCATGAGATTGGGATTGCATGTCGATCCTATAACTGTGAAAGCCTCTTTCGTTATAGATGGAACAGGGCATCCAGCAAATGTGGCATCACTCCTGGCAAAAAGGGGGCTTATCGAAATGAAAATGGAGTTACCTATGAATGCTGATGAAGCTGAACAATTCGTCGTAGAAAATACAGGTGAGATATTTCCGGGATTGATGGCCTCAGGGATGGCAGCATGTGCTGTACATGGTGGTCCTCGAATGGGACCCATATTTGGTGGCATGATCCTTTCCGGCAAAAAAATAGCTCAGATCATAGAAGAAAAATTGAGGTGATTATCATGACTCAAATGGAAATAGCTCAAAAAGGAACATCATCAGAGGAGATGAAAAGAGTCGCTGAATACGAAGATGTAGATGTAGAAGTAATCCAACAAAGATTGGCATATGGAAAAGCTGTCCTTCCAAAGAACAAGCTTCACAAAATAGAAAAACCCATGATAGTCGGAGAAGGGTTCACCGTGAAAGTGAATGCGAACATAGGAACATCACAGGCCTTTTTCTCACTGGAAGAAGAGAAAGAAAAAGCCAGAGTGGCGATTGAATATGGTGCAGATTCTCTGATGGTACTTTCTACCTGGGGCGATCTTAAAGAAATCAGAAAGGCTATTATAGATCTCTCAGCCGTTCCTGTGGGGTCCGTTCCTATCTACGACTCTGCTATGAAAAGTTACCAGTTGAAGAAAAATGTGGTGGATTTCTCTGAAAAAGATTTTCTCAATATGGTTATTTCCCATGCGGAGGATGGGATCGACTTCATGACAATACACGCTGGGATAACAAAGAAAGTTCTGGAACACGTGAAAAATTCAGGACGCATTTTGAAGGTAGTGAGCAGAGGAGGAGCAATCATAGCTGGCTGGATGATTAAAAACAACAAAGAAAACCCATTTTACGAGTATTTCGATGAACTTTTGGATATTGCTAAGGATTACGACATTACACTGAGCCTGGGAGATGGCATGAGACCCGGGACTGTGTTAGATGCGAGTGATGTACAGCAATTCGAGGAGCTTTTTGTAATGAGGGAACTTGTTGAAAAAGCAAGAGAAAAAGGTGTTCAGGTGATGTTAGAAGGCCCTGGTCATATACCTTTAAATGAAGTGGAATTGAATGTGAAACTCATGAAAAAAATAGGAGAAGATGCTCCGATTTTTCTTCTTGGACCACTCCCAACAGATAGAGCTATGGGATATGACCATATTGCCTGTGCTATTGGTGGGGCTCTGGCAGGTTACTATGGAGCAGATTTTCTTTGCTATGTAACTCCTTCAGAACATATATCTCTTCCAACAATTGAGGATGTGAGAGAAGGCGTGATAGCATCCAAAATAGCCGCTGCCATTGCGGATTTAGCACGTGGAAACAGAAAGGCATGGTGGTTAGAGAAACAAATGGCATTGTCAAGAAAAAATTTCAACTGGGAAGAAATGTTTAAATTGTCACTTGGAAAAGATTTGGCGAGGAAGAAATATAAAGAAAGGCCTTATTTACATGAAGGTTGCTCTATGTGTGGCCCTTTCTGTGCAATAAAAATCGTGGAGGAGTTTTTTTGAGAAAAGGCGTTTCCACAAGCATCATAAGAAGTAATCCGCACCTTTTGACAACTCTGCCAGATGCTGATTTATATGAACTTGGATTTTTCAAGCAGGAAGATTTAGGAACAATACTCTCTTTTTTTAAGAATAAAAAATTTGGTGTTCACGCACCGTTTATTTATAGATATGTTTACCATCCTGCTCCAACTTCTTTAAATATAAAAGAGAGATCAGATACTTTTTCCATAAACAGAAAATGTGCCGAGCTTTCGAAAAAAATTGGAGCAGAATATATGGTGGTACACTTTCCAAACGCTTTTCAAAAAGAGAGCTGGCTACCCATATACAGGGAGGTAGAAAGCGAATTCTGTAATCTCTCAACTTTGATTCCTATTCGCATTGAAAACATTTATGGAAATGATCATTTTCATGAAGCAAAGGATTACAAATTTTTTCTGGAAAATACGAATAGCACGATGTGTGTGGATATAGGGCACCTTCTTATAGATTCAGAATTGTACGGTTTTTCTCCGGTGAATTTTGTAGAACTTCTTTCAGATAAAATCAGCGAGTTTCACATCTATTATGCAGATCTCGAAACTTACAAAATGTGCCACCATGCTCCCTGGGGAAATTCAAAGAGGTTTCGTGAAATATTAAATTTTATAAAAGATATGAACGTAGATTTTGTAATAGAGCCAACCACAGAGTGCAAAAATGGGCTTGAAAGACTTTTAAAATACTGGAGGGAATTGTAATGTTAATTATCTCAGGTTTAGATCCATCTGCAGGCGCAGGGCTTCTCCAAGACATAAAAATCTCATCTGTAATGGGAATCAGAGCATATGGGATAGTTTCAGCTTTTACAACTCAAAATGAGCAAAGAGTTTTTGCGGTTAATTTTAGAAAATGGGAAGATATTAGGAAAGAGTTAGAAGTTCTTCCTGCCCCAAGAGTAATCAAAGTTGGACTTGCATTACCTGAAGTTGTGAAAAATCTTCGTGAATTGTTTCCAGGCTCTATGATCATCTGGAATGTGATTCTTGAATCTTCGTCAGGATTCAAGTTTTTGGATTCCGAAGAAGTGAAAAAATTTGTCAATTACGCAGATTACGTTGTGTTAAACAATGAAGAGTCCGAAAAAATAGGAAAGAAAGAGCATTTCATAATCACTGGTGGTCATGAAAATAATAGCCAGATTAAAGTTATTTACAAAGATAAAACTTTCGAAACAAGCAGGGTGCGTGGAGAATTTCATGGAACAGGATGTGCTTTTTCTACGGCAGTAGCCGGTTTTCTCGATTTGGGGTATCCTATTGAGGAATCTATCAGATCATCAATGAAGCTTGTTAGAAAGATTCTCGAAAAATCTCATGAAATTGTCGAAACAGAGAAAGTTGCCAGAGAATGGCATAGATATGATGTATTGAGTACATTGGACGAAATATTACCGTTTTACCTTGAAATAGGACATCTAACTGTGCCGGAGGTTGGTCAAAACGTATCTTTTGCTTTACCATGGGCAAAAGATGAGTTTGAAGTGGGAAAGTTTCCCGGAAGACTTCGTCTGAAAAGTGGAACAGCAGTAAGCGTGTCTGCGGCATCTTTCAATGATAAATCACACACATCACGTATGACAGTAACGATGATGAAATTTTTCCCTCATATAAGGTGTACTGTGAACGTGAGATTCAAAAAAGAATACATAGACAGGGCAAAGAAAAAAGGATTGAAAATTTATCACCACGATAGATCAAAAGAACCAGAAGAAATACAAAAAAATGAAGGTAAGTCAATGGTATGGATGATAGAACAGGCAATTTCAAAGCTGAAATCTCCTCCAGACATAATATACGATGAAGGATGGTGGGGAAAGGAAGCAATGATAAGGGTATTTGGAAGAGATCCGGAAGAAACACTCGAAAAAATAAAGCTCATGTTGGAGGAATGAGTGAGGAGTATAATTTGACTGGGTGTGAAAGATGTGTGAATTTTTCTGGAGGGAAAAACTTACACATGATATTCGAATAGCTGGTATAGACGATGAAAATATCCTCAGCGGCTTTTTAAAAGTTCCAAGAGAAAGATTTTCTCAGATTGAATATCCTCCGCAAGTTGTTTATTCGGACCAGGTAATCGTTACAATGAAAGATCAGGATGAATATTCTACATCGAGTCAACCTTCTTTGATGGCATATTTTATGAAAATTGCACATCTTTGCCGTGGTATGAAGGTACTCGAAATAGGTTCTGGAACAGGCTATAACGCCTGTGTTATGGCTCAAATCGTTAAGGAAAATGGGCTGATAGTGGCTGTAGAATACAATCAAAAATTTCTGCTTCATGCAGAGAAAACCGCCAGAGAGCTGGGAATAAACAATGTTATTTTCGTTAATGATGATGGGGCATCCGGTTGCGAAAAATACGCACCCTATGACGCAATTATTGTCACCGTAGCTGCGGATAATATTCCATATACCTGGATCAAACAGCTAAAACCCGGTGGTAGAATTGTATTGCCAATAGACATATATGTCATTGATTCGCAGCCCGCATTCGTCCTGGAGAAAATTGAAGATGGCATCAAAGGAGATTATTTGTTTGAAACAAGATTTTTGAAAGCCAGAGGTTTATTAGGAAATTTGAATCAAAGAAATCTTGAGAAATTGCTTTCTTTCGAAAAATTATCATATCCACAACAGAATACAGTTATTTATACCAACATCCAGTTTTTGAAACTTTTACACTTATCTTTCTGGTCTTTATGCATGAGATCAAGAGACATTTGCCATATAGAGGAAAATGGATATGCTGTCTGGAATTCATGGAATGGAAAGTGGGATATATTTGGAATTATTCAAAAATTGTTCAGGTTGTTCGACGAATGGAAATCTACCAACCAAAGTTCATTAAGGGAAATACAAATTATCTACGATCTAAACATGAATTTTTTAAGATTGAAAAAGAGGGGGAATTGATATGTTCAAAAATTTTACTCTGTTATCGCTTCTTTGTGCAACGATGTTTTTTGGAGGATATGCTTATTTTCTAGGTAGCAATATACTTGAAATACCTGACTCAAAAATATCCTTCGTCGCCAGTGATATGGATAAAATTACCCTGACAATTTATGAACTCGAAATTGACGCAGTAAAACTTTTTACACAGGCTGAAGAACTCCCGATCTCGAAAATAGTTTCGAATGCAAAAAAGCATGTTTACCAAAGAACTTTCACCATCACTGATAAATGGCAGGAGTTCTCACTGGAGTTTGAAAAAATAGGAGTTTACCTTGCTGTCTTAACAGGATTTGAGAAATCAGAGAAAACAACCTACGATGCAATGGTACTCATCGTTACAGACATGGGAATAGTCTTTGTAGCTGATGAAGAAAAAGCAATACTTGGGGTGGTAAAGACAACCGGGGGATTTCTGGAAAATGTGGCCGTTTATCTTTTGAAAGGCAACAAAGTTATTGGCAAAATGAAAACAGACGAAAATGGTTTGGTACGAATTGATAAAGATTTCGATTTTGCCTTAGTTAAGAAAGAAAAATCACTTGCTTTCTGTAGATTTTACAGAACACGCCGTTCTATCGATAGAGATGAAAAACTGTTTTTGCTGACAGATCGCCCCATTTATAAGCCTGGAGACACAGTCAACCTTCGTGGACAGCTTTTTAAACTTGATGGAAGCTATTACACAGCACTTGGAGCATCAAGGGTGACAGTCAAAATAGAAGACCCAAAAAATAACGAGATTTACAGCAAAACACTTTCGACAGATGAACTTGGTGGTTTCTGGGATAGTTTTGATCTTGCCGAGACCTCTTCTGTAGGAAATTACACTATAAAAGTTGAACACAATGAAAGAGATTTTTACGAAACTTTTCTGGTGGAAGAATATAGAAAGCCAGAGTATAAAATGGAGATTTTGCCCGACAAAGAAAAGTATATTTCCGGTGAACCTGTCGATTTCACCATAAAAGTTAATTACTTTAACGGGCAACCAGTAGCTGGTGCTCAGGTGGCTCTTTATGTAAATGCAGATCCCATCGAGCAATCAGAATATCTTGTCTACAGAGCTTATGAATTAACAGACGAGAGTGGGCAAGTAAAAATCTCACTGAAAACAGAAGAAGGTTTCGAAGGTTACTACACATTACAAGCAATAGTAGCTGATGAAAGTCAGAGGCAAATTGAACAGGAAAAATCAATTTATATATATGCAGATAATGTAAAAATCTCGGTTGACAGAGATTATATATTTGCAAAACCTTGCGAATCAGTGGAGTTGAAAATATTTGTTTCAGATCTCAACGGAAACCCATTGAGCGGACAGATGTCAGTGCTAATCGGTGAAAATGAAAAAACCTTGCAGGTCGATGGCGGTAAAGCCATCCTTAAATTCTCACCAGACAAAATAGGCAGTTTCAAAATACAGCTCTCTTTCCAAAAAGCAAGGAAATCGATATATGTGCACTCCTACGCATGGGCAAAGGGATATAAAATTTCAGAATTTGCTGTTGTTACCGATAAAGAAAAATACAAACCAGGAGAAAAAATCACGGTTCAGTTATTTTCACCTTCAGAGGTTTCGGGAATAATTGCACTTACTGCCGACACAATCTATGATCTGAAACCATTTTCTCTGAAAGATCACTCAACTGTAGAGTTCACCATACCAGAGAATGTAATAGAAAGGAACCTATTCCTTATTTTCTTGGCATATGAAAATGGACGGAGAATCATGGACAATTTGAAAATAGCTATCGAGCGGGATCTAAATGTTGAGAAAGCGGAATTGTACTTTGACAGGGAATCGTACAAGCCCGGTGAGACAGCAAAATTGACTATCAAATCCAAAAACGATGGTGTATTCTGCTTAACAATTGTAGATGAAGCCATATATTCAATGATTGGCTTCAATCCTGCTCAGATCGAGGAAGTGATTTATCCACAAAACAATTATCCGGATGTCACATGGAGCTTTTCTCAAAGATGGTTTTATATCGATCTGGCAAATCTAAAAAGTACCGGCAGCCTGTACAGCATGCTCCCAGAACCTACAACATTCGAAGATTTTAAAAGATCTGCTGTTGAAGCGAAGATAAATGTAAGAGAATACTTCCCAGACACGGCTTTGTGGATACCTCAATTGAGGACTAAAAACAAAACAGCTACAGTTGAATTTAAGATTCCAGATAGCATAACAAATTTCATTGCTACTGCTTATGGATTTTCCACAAAATCAATGATGCAGGCAAACAGTTCATTTGTCGTTACGAAAGATTTCTATGTTACGCCGCATTTGCCTTCATTTCTTCGTGAAGGAGATGTTATGCAAATATCGGCAACAGTTCACAATCAAACCAGCGATATATTAAAAACAAGGCTCTGGCTTGAGCTTCCAGAAGCTATAAAGTTGATCTCTCCGGATCAATCATTAAGCATATTTGATATAGTACCAAAAATTTCTAACACATCTTACTGGACTATAAATGCCCTGAAAGAGTCTGATCTATCAACAATAACAACCTACGCAGTTAGTCACAATGATTTAAAAGATGCAGTTGCTTTGAATATCCCTGTAAAACCATTTGCTTTTGAGAGAGAATTCTATGTACTCGAATTTGTCGATGGAGTAAAAGAAATATCTTTACCTCAATCAGAGTATAAAACTGCTAAATTAAGAATCTTTTCAAACATAATACCGCTTGTTGAAGACTCAATAAGACACCTGATCAAATATCCGTATGGGTGTACCGAACAAACTATGAGCAGTTTTCTGCCAGCTGTAATCGCTTCACAAATGGGATTGAAGATAGAAGATCTTGAAGACATCGTCAGAAAAGGCTTGATGAGATTGTACAAATATCAAAAATACGACGGTGGATGGGGATGGTGGCAAACCGATGATAGTAACAACTTCATGACCTGTTATGTGATGGAGGGATTATATTACGCAAAAAAAGCAGGCATTGAAGTAGCCAGCTCCGTAATTAACAGTGGAATCAATTATCTTAAAGAAAATCTTTCAGCATACGGAGTTTACGTGCTCGATCTTTACAAAATTCCACATGAATCGTATACACCACAAAAAGACATTGACTGGATCTATCTTTCATTTTCTAATGAAAAAGCGCTCGATGAAGCATTAAAACTGGTGCATGAGACAGAAAAATTTGCATATGTCGATCAGGTGTATGATTTCTTTACATCAGATGTTCAATTAACTTCGATATTGCTGAGAGCCCTCACAAAATGGGGGAAACACGAAGGCTTGCAGAGAAAAATCATCAATTATTTGTTTTCAAAGAAAGATGGGTATTTCTGGTATTCCACAAAAGATACCTCATTTGCCGTTCTTGCATTGCTTGAAGTCCTGCCAGGCGTTGAGAATCCACATCTGGTAATTGAAAATGGTAGTAAAGTGGTAGAACTCGATACAGAAGGTGAGCTTTCTCTTCAGAAAGAAGACCTAAAAATAAAAGGTAAAGGACTTGTAGAGGTACACGTAGTTTATTACGAAAGTCCAGTAGGTTCTGTAAGCGATGGCATAGAAGTAAAAAGAGATTTTTTCAAGCGTTATGAAATTCTGATTAAAAATGAAAAGAGCATAATCGACGCTTTTATCCCCATAAATCAGGATTACATACCTGTTTCGATCGAGTTGCTCGAAGAATTGAAAAATGGAGAGATCTATATCTCGGCATTTGATGACGGAAAATACTCTTACAGAGGAACTACGTTCACAGTTAACGGAAACAAACTTTCTCTGAATGAAATGGAATTCGAATTTGAAAAACTTGAAACTTTTGATGGACTTATATTAGTGATAATGGAGAATGCAGCAATGGTTTATGACACAAAAACGCAAACTGCAAAAACACACTTTGGTACCTCAGATGCCAATTTAACGAAAATGGGAACAGTTTATCTGAAAGATGGAAAGCTTTGGATAAACGATGAATTGATAGTGATGGTCCCTCAGGATGTGAAATCACTCTCCTGTTCAAAAGATGAAATACTGTTAAAATCCGAAAGAGGAACTTACTGGTTCAAAGAAGGAAGATTCACCTTATTACCTTTTATAGCAGAGAGAATACTGAGCTGGGACGGGAAAGAGCTTATCTGTGATAAAGGATTCACTTTTTCTGGAAACGATGAACTGATCACAGTATCACCATGCAAAGTGACTTTCAGCACAGGCACTGTTTCTGTAAACTCCGGAGACATAATGAAGACTATCATATACCTTGAAAACGGTTCTGGAAATTATATAGTAATCGAAGATTACTTTCCATCATGTGCCCAAATTTTGCAGAATTATAATGAAAGAAGCCTTCAGTCCTATTCGAAATTTGATTATATGTGGTATAGATCCTGGGAAAACTGGTATTTGGCAAGGGAAATTTACGAAGATCGCATAGCCTTTTTTACATACAAATACTCGAATGGAAGGATGAGTTATGTTTGGCGAGCAACCGCAAACGGAAAATACCGGATTTTACCAACTCAGGCATATTCAATGTATTACAAGGGGCTCTATGCTCATTCTGATCCTGATGTGCTCAACATTGGTTTTCGGTCTGAAGATATGGAATCTGAGTGAACTTGTCAAACTGGGCGACGTATCGGTCGCCCTCCTTTTCAAAATTGAAAAAGTTGCCGAATTCATAAAAGTTCCAGCTGAATTTGACGTAATAATATATGAATCGGAAAATCTTGCTGAATTTCATCAGCTTTCAAACAGACCGTATCATGTGGCTGCTGTCTATAAAAATGGAATGATCATAACCCAACCGTTTTATATTCTTAAACAAAAGGGCTTACTTGAGGAAGTCTTATTCCATGAAATCCTTCACAGTATACTTAAGAAAAATTTTCAACTGCCTGCATGGATAGAAGAAGGATTTATTTTATTCATAACTGGCGCCGATTTTGATGAATTGAGAGGATTCCACAGAGATTATTTTCTCAGATTCATTCGGAGGGTAAGATATGAAGAAATACCAGATCTTCTTGATTGCTATCGTATTGATAGTAGTATGGAATGTGATAACGGGCGTTAGGTTTAGAGTGGATCTGACTGATCAAAAGATCCCTGTTAAGGATAGGAAAGATATTTTTATACGCGCCAGAATTGCATCGGCAAAAGTCTATTCAAACAGACCTGTTGAGATTAAAAAGGACGGAATTTTGATACCAGATGTGAAGCTAAACGAAAAAGTAATTCTATATTTTGAGAGCAAGGGTTTTATAAAAAAAACGAAAGCTGTTTCTCTGTACTTTGAGGCAGATACTTCAGATGATGATGAAGATGGTTATCCAGATTGTCTTGTACTCAGTGAAAATGATGCGGAAAAATTCAGAAACTGGTTCATTTGGATAGGTTTGTCTGCCATAAAAAACGAGCCGGTTTTGTGGAACGAACATGAAAGAGATTGCGCAGGATTAATACGTTACTGTTCAAGAGAAGCACTTAAAAAACATGATGGAAGATGGCTGGAAAGATCGAATTATTCGGGCCCAATTTTTGATGATGTGGAGAAATACAATTATCCAGACATACCTTTGATTGGAGATAAAATATTCAGAATTATTTCAGGAAAATATACAAATCCTGGCGAATTTTCTGCTTTCGCGTCAGCCAGGATCATGCTCGAAAACAGCTTGAAATTCGTTTCTAAGGATGTTGAGCATGCTCTGCCTGGTGATATAGCTGTATTTTTCCATCCCGAGGATTTCGAATATCCATACCATATGATGATATACATATCGGATATATATTTTTTGCAGAATCATAGATGGTTTTTGTATCATACCGGCCCAATAGGAGAATCAGCAGGGGAAATGAGGTTTGTGAGATACGAAAATCTTGAAAAACTCGATCCATCATGGTCTCCACGGGAAAAAAACAGGTATTTTCTTGGTTTCTACAGATTCAAATTTTTGCCATAAATTAAAAAATGCCGGAGCCTTTGCTCCGGCCAATGGGTGGGTTTATCTTATCCGCCTACGTGTTTTACGCCTTCAAAAATCGCTTTAACATTCAATTCGATTATTTCTGAGTTTTTCGCAGATAGCTTGTATTTCATTGCCTCTATCAGAGAATCCACTTCAGTACATTTTGTTGTATAGACAAACGCTCCAAGCACAACCATATTTGCCACCTTAACATTGCCAAGTTTTTCGGCGATATCATTAGCGGGTATTTCGATTACCTTCACGTCATTTCTCTGAGGTTTCCTATCTATAACTGAAGTATTGATGAAAAGATATCCATCTTTTTTCAACTTCGGCTCAAATTTCAAAAGTGACGGTATGTTCATTGCAACAACTTCCAGTGGTGTATCAACAACAGGAGAAGCAACCGGTTCATCACTTACAACAACTGTGCAATTGGCAGTCCCGCCGCGCATTTCTGGACCATAAGATGGAAACCATGTTGTGTGCTTTCCTTGATTCATTGCAGCTTGAGCAAGTACCTGACCCATTAACATAACACCCTGTCCGCCAAAACCAGCAAATATTATGCTATGCATCATCATTCCTCACCAACCTTATCAATAAAAACGCCAAGCGGGTATTCTTTCACCATATTCTGTTCAAGCCATTGCATAGCTTTTATGGGGCCCATTCCCCAATTTGTCGGACATGTAGATAAAACTTCAACAAGACCATATCCTGTATTTTTTATCTGCGCCAGAAAAGCTTTTTTTATATATTTCTTGGTCGTTATAACATCTTTTGGCGTTGCTACCTTGGTTCTGGCTAAAAAAGCTACTCCCTTCAATTCCTTGAGAATTTCACATACGTGAACGGGATAACCTTCCTTCTCTGCATTTCTTCCATAAGGCGACGTGGTAGTTTTCATACCCAGCAGCGTTGTTGGAGCCATCTGGCCACCCGTCATTCCATAAATCGCGTTGTTTATGAAGATGGTTGTGATTCTCTCGCCACGATTAGCAGCATGGATTGTTTCGGCTGTTCCAATTGCAGCGAGATCCCCATCGCCCTGATAGGTAAAAACTACAAGATCTGGCCTCGCGCGTTTCATACCAGTTGCAACAGCAGTAGCTCGACCATGTGGAGCTACTGTACCATCCAAGTTGAAAAACTCGTACGCAAAAACAGAACACCCGACGGGAGCAACAATTATTGCTTTTTCTCTGAGATCCAGTTCATCTATAACTTCAGCTATCAACCTGTGAACTATTCCATGATGACAACCAGGACAATATGTGAATGGCTTTCCGCTCAAGGATTCCGGCATTTTGTAAACTGCTTTATATTCCATTTCAATGCCTCCCAACTAAGTTCTTGAGATGAGAAAAGATCTCTTCTGGGGTAGGAACTACACCGGCCATTCTCCCATAAAACTCTACTCTTGTTTTTTCAAGAACAGCAAGTTTTACATCTTCAAGCATCTGACCGGAGCTCATCTCAACTGTTAACACCATGGACACCTTTTCAGACAATTTTGACAAGGGTTCATACGGGTAAGGATAAAGTGTAATCGGCCTGAACAAACCAGCAGCTATTTTTTCCTCCCTTGCCATCTTAACAACACTTTTAACTATTCTTCCAACTGTACCATGTGCAACTATCAAAATGTCAGCATCGTCTGTATTGTATTCTTCCCAGCGAGGCTCTTGACTTTCTATTCTGAAATATTTTCTTTGAAGCTCCATATTCATCTTTTCAAGCCCATAAGGATCTATATTGAAACTTGTTACCTGCCTTGGCGATCTATTTTTTGCGCCTGTCAATGCCCAGCTATCGTTATCATAAGCAAATTCTTTCTCCGGAAAACTCACTGGCTCCATCATCTGTCCAAGCAAACCATCTGCAAATATGAGTACAGGATTTCTGTATTCATCTGCAAGCTCAAAAGCAAGCATCGTTAACTCAACCGCTTCCTGAACTGTTGACGGAGATAGAACTATGAGTCTGTAATCTCCATGACCTCCTCCCTTTGTTGCCTGAAAATAGTCACCTTGGGATGGCTGAATATCACCCAGCCCCGGCCCACCGCGCACGACATTAACAAAAACCGAAGGAAGTTGAGCACATGCTATGTAAGAGATTCCTTCCTGCATCAAGCTGAAACCTGGAGATGACGTAGATGTCATAACTCTTCTGCCAACACTCGCCGCTCCATAGACCATATTCACAGCAGCAACCTCACTTTCAGCTTGAAGAAAAGAACCTCCTACCTCGGGCAACCTTCGAGCCATATACTCTGTAAGTTCGCTCTGAGGCGTGATAGGATAACCAAAGTAATTCCGACATCCAGCTTTTATAGCAGCTTCTCCAATAGCTTCCGTACCTTTCATCATAACTCTTTTCACTTGAATCACCTCACAGGTTGAGATAGTTTGTAAACCGTTATACAGGTATCCGGACACATCATGTAGCAAAAACCACAACCCGGGCACTTTTCCTGTGGATCGTATTGTTCTGCAGGGTGATACCCTTTACTATTGAATTTTGTCGAAAATCTTATTATTTTTTGAGGGCACGCATTTATACAAAGTCCACAACCTTTGCATCTTTCACTATCTATTTCTATATAAGCTTTTTTCAAGACAACTCCTCCCTTTTTTTCAAGAATCTCTTTATGCGAAAAATATTGAACTTACTTATCAAAGTATCTGTCTGAGCTGTGACAGTAAATGCAATAGGTATGTTTAAAATCTCTGATGCTTTTGAAATTACTATCTCGCTATCTTCTATTAAATCAACTGTCGTTTCGCTGCCAAGATTTGTATTGTTGACAAGATAATCTACCTTTATTCCAGAACGTTCCTCAATCCTTCTCACAACCTGCACAATCTGCTCAGAGCTCTCTGTAAAAGGTCTTTTAGTGTTAACAACAAAATATACCCTACTGTCTCCGAGATACTCTCTTAGATAACCAAGAACTACGACACCTCTTTCGGCGCCTCCCACATCCAGAACGACCTGATACTCAGGATTTCCAAGATACCCCATAACAGAAGCCGTTATTAAGGGTAAATCTGCGTTTAAAATGTTCTCGGGCGGTGTGATCGTTTTTATATCGTAAGACTGGATCAACTCTCGAACATCCCTGATTCTGAAATAAGGTGATACAACATCAACATCAGCAATTGCTACCTGACTGTAATTTTGCTTGAGGTTGATCGCATAATTTATAGCTATCTCCGTTTTTCCACTTCCATACAGCCCTACAAAGACATGATTTTTTGCCATTTTTCCGCCTCTTTACTGTATATTTTTGCTTTTTCTTGGCCTCTTAAAACCCTCAAAACTCCAAGTGCAAGTGCTTTCTCTTCATCTCCTCCTGGATATACAAAAACAAGTGCAATAAAAGAAACATATTCTTTGAGCCAGCTTATCATGTATCTTTCATCGTAGGCAAGTCCACCTGTGAGAACTATTGCATCTACATCTCCCTTCATAGCCGCAGCTGTTTTACCGATCCATTTTGCTATCTGGTATGACATAGCTCTGTAAACAATTTCTGCTTTTTTATCTCCCTCAGAAATCCTTTTTTGAACCTCAATAGCGCTGTTTGTCCCAAGATAAGCAACCAGACCCCCGTTGCCCTTTATCCTTCTCATGATCCACTCTTTCGAATATTTTCCAGAAAAACAGAGGTCTATCAATTGCGTTAAAGGAAGTGTACCGCTTCTTTCAGGGGTAAAAGGCCCATCACCATCAAGTGCATTGTTCACATCAACAACTTTTCCTTTCACATGGGCCCCTACAGATATACCTCCACCCATATGAACCACTATCAAATTGGCGTCTTCATAATTTTTTCCAAGTTCTGCAGCAGCCCTTCTCGCAACTGCTTTTTGGTTTAAGGCATGAAAAATTGACTTTCTTGGCAGCTCAGGGTGCCCGGAAAGCCTTGCGATTTCTGCAAGTTCATCTACCACAACAGGATCGACGATGTAGGATTTTATCCCTGCAATTTGAGCAAGTTCATATGCCAGAACTGCTCCAAGATTGGATGCGTGTTCACCATATTTAGCTTGTTTTAATTCATCTATCATAGATGTATTCACTTCATACGTCCCCCCTGGTATCGGACTCAGTAGCCCGCCCCTACCGACAATAGCTGAAAAATCGTGGATGGAATATCCACTTTTCTCAAGAAAGTCAACAATCACACCTTTTCGAAATTCATATTGATCAAAGATGGTATCGTATCTGGATAATTCATCCGAACTATGTCTCAGAGTTTCTGACAAGATCATGTCTTCATTTTCAAAAATGGCGAGCTTTGTTGAAGTCGAACCAGGATTTATCACCAGAATTCTGTACACTCAACCATCCCCTCAAACAAGTAATGCACCAAGTGCTATCGAATAAAGTTTCGTTTCATCCGAATCGGCCCGTGATGTTAAAACAATTGGCAATCTCGCTCCAAGGATCACAGAAGCAACTTTAGCATTTGCAAGAAAAACCATTGATTTATAGAAAATATTCCCCGCTTCAATATCTGGCATGATTAGTACGTCAGCATCTCCTGCAACCGGACTTTCTACACCTTTATGCTTTGCAGCTTCAATAGAAACAGCGTTATCAAGAGCAAAAGGTCCGTCAACAATGCAATCTTTTATTTGATTCCTATCATTCATTTTGCTCAATATCGCTGCGTCCAAAGTTGCGGGCATCTTCAAATTTGGAATCTCAACTGCACCAAGTACAGCAACCTTTGGCTTTTCCACTCCAAATTTTTTCATGACTCTTACCGCAGCATTTATCATATCAACTTTCTGTTCGAGAGTGGGCGATATTATCATCCCAGCATCGCTTACTGCCAAAAGCTTTGCGTATGAAGGTATATCAAAAACACTTACCATTGTCATGGTTGAACCTGTTTTCAATCTGTATTCATCTCGAAGGACCAATTTCATAAGATCACCGGTTTTAACCAGGCCTTTCATTAAAAGTTCCCCATTTTTATCTGCAATCTCCACAGCTTTTGCAGCAGCATCACTCTCTGGGCTATCCACCACTTCACATTTTGATAAATCGAGATCAACATTTGAAGAAAGAACTTTTATTTTTTCATAAGGTCCAACCAGAATCGGTGACACAATTTCGTATTCAACAGCAAGTTTTACGGCATTCAGAACAACACTATCACCAGCAGACGCAACTACCAATTTTCTTCTAATCCCTCTCACTTTTTCAACAATTTCAAGAAACCTGCTCATCAACAACACCCCACTCTTTGGCCTGTTCATAACCTCTCAAAACTCTCAAAGCTCCAAATGCCAATGCCTCCATTTCAAACTCTCCAGGCACAACAAAAATAGGGGCAAATCTATAAACATAACTTTTTATCATCTCGACAAACTCATTACTATGAGCCATACCACCTGTTAAAACTATCGCGTTCACTTTTCCGCACAAAACTGCACACATTCCCCCTATTTCTTTACCAATCTGATATGCCATCGCCTGAACAACTACATTCGCTTTCTCATCAGTTTTCGCTAACTGTAAAGCTTCTCTCAGGTCATTTGTCCCAAGATAGGCCACAAGTCCTCCCTTACCCACAAACTTTTTCTTCAATTCCTGTTTGGTATACTTACCCGAGAAGCACATTCTAACCACATCACCGACAGGCAGCTCTCCTGTCCTCTCAGGGCTGAATGGTCCTTCGTCATTTGCATTATTCACATCTATAATCTTTCCCTTCCTTATTGCTGCAACAGAAATTCCTCCACCAAGGTGAGCAACCACAAAGTTCAGGTCTTCATAATCTGCGTTCAGTTCCAGAGCTACCTTTCTACAAACTGCTTTTATGTTCAGTGCGTGTGAAAAGCTTTTTCTCTCTATTTCCGGAACACCTGAAAATCTCGCTTCGTCAACCATTTCGTCAACAGAAATGGGGTCTGTCACATAAACAGGTATTTTTCCTTGACCCAGTTCATAACCGATAATAGCAGCAAGATTGGAAACATGACTGACTGGCGAATCATACTTCAAATAATGAATCATCCTGTTATCTACAATATAAGTTCCACTTTTAAGGGGAGGTAATATTCCTCCTCTTGCAGCAATGGCATCAAAATCTTCCATTTTAAAACCGTGCTTTTTCAGTATCATAAGTATATTTTCTCGTCTGAAATTCAATTGATCCATCAAATTTGGATGTTTTTCAAGATCTGATAAACTGTGCTCAACTTTTTCCAGAAGTTTACATTTTTTATCCTCATAGACTGCAATTTTTGTGGAAGTTGAGCCAGGGTTTATCACCAAGATTCTGTACATTTCATTTCATCCTCCTGGAAACCCTGTATTGATCAAAAGCTGTTCTCAATCTCTTCACACCTTCGTGAATTTCCTCAACAGAAGGCAAGCAGAATGACATTCTCATAGATGAAGATGGTTCAGAATAAGGTCGGAATGCTTCTCCTGGTATATAAAAAACTTTGTTTTGTTCTGCAAATTTGAACATTTCCATCGTGTCGTAACCTTCTGGGAGGGTGGTCCATATGAATAATCCACCGTTTGGATTTGTCCACTTCGTTCCTTTAATGTCACCAAAATAATTCTCAAGCGCTCTGACCATTTCATTTTTCTTTTTCCTGTAAAGTTCTATGGCAGGTTTGATTTGTTCAAGCACATCATAACGTTCGAGATATCTTGCTGCAAGCCTCATCGTTAAAGATGGACTGCATAGATCTGTACCCTGTTTTGCAAGAACCATCTTCCTCACTATAGACTTATCTGCAACAACCACTCCTATTCTCAAACCGGGGCAAAGAATTTTGCTGAAAGTATTTAAAAGAATAACCCGATCAGTTCCTCCAAGTTTCATTATTGATGGCACATGTTCCCCTTCAAATCGAAGTACACCATACGGATCGTCCTCAACAACAAGCAAATCATACTTTTCTGCAACCTCGATCAGAGCTTTTCGCTTCTCCAGAGATGTTGTGACGCCTGATGGGTTTTGGAAATTTGAAACAACGTATATAAATTTCAATTTTTTTATTTCTCCCGCTCTGTCTATTTCTTCAATTTTTTGCTCAATCATATCTATATCAGGTCCATCTTCATCAAATTTTGCAACAACAAAACGCGGTTCTCTCATTCGAAAAGCACTTATTGCTCCCAGATACTCAGGATCACCAACAACAACATAGTCACCTGAATCTATAAAAACTTTTCCCAATAATTCAAGCGCTTGCTGAGAACCAACTGTTATGAGAATATTCTCGTGTGATAAACCTTCTATTCCATAAATTCTCTTGAGTAAGATCAGTATCTGATTTATAAGCTGTGGGTCACCTTCCGTGACAGAATATTGCAAAGTATATTTATATTCTTCTTCTAAAATCTCTGAAGCTATTTTTGACAATTCATGTCTTGGGAAAGTCTCTGGATCAGGTGTCCCTCCGCCAAAAGAAACAGCGCCTGGCATATTAGCATATTTGAGTAATTCTCTGATCATCGATGATTTTAATCTTTCCGCAAGTTTAGAAAAGTTGTGTTGTTTTGTCTTCACACCATCACCCCGATAATATATTATCAAATTCGTGCCAAGGTCGTTGTAACACAAAAAATCACTTTTCATCAAATTTTTCTAACTTGCAAGAAATTGCATTATGCAAAAAATGGCATGCAAATTATTGCATAAATAGAGGTTATAAGAAAGCAGTTTCTACATGTTAAACTACTTTTGGAGAATTATAAGGAGGTGTGTATATGCTCAGGAAGAATTACATAATGGCCCCGGGTCCCACACCAGTACCAGCTGATATACTCCTTGCCGGTGCAAAAGAAACTATCCATCATAGAACACCGCAATTTCTTGAAATCATGAAAGAAACACTTGAAAGTGCAAAATATCTATTCCAGACTAATAGTAAAATCTACACTTTCGTATCATCGGGAACAGGAGCAATGGAAGCAGCTGTCACAAATCTGATGAACCCGGGAGAAAAAGCGATAGTTGTTGTAGCAGGAAAGTTTGGAGAAAGATGGAAAGAAATTTGTGATTCATACGGTATTCAGGTTGTAGAAATAGCCGTTGAATGGGGAAATGCTGTTAGTCCGGAGCAAATAGAGAATGTTATGAAACAACATCCAGATGCCAGGGTAATATTCACAACACACAGCGAAACATCGACAGGAACGGTAATTGATTTGAAGTCCATCGCCCAACTTACGAAAGATACCGATCATGTCCTTGTTACAGACGAGGTAAGCGGATTACTTGCCGAACCACTCAAAATGGATGAATGGGGAGTAGATGTAGTTGTCAGCGGTTCTCAAAAAGGCATTATGATGCCACCTGGCCTTGCTTTTATGGCTCTAAGTGAAAAAGCATGGAAATTAGTCGAGAAAAATCAGTGTCCAAAGTACTATTTTGACTTGAGATACTATGACAAAAATTATCCAGATAACCCGTGGACTCCAGCTGTGAACATGATATATATGCTCAATCAAAGTATAAAAATGATAAAAGAAGAAGGCATAGAAAATGTCTGGGAGAGACATAGAATTTTGGGAGAGGCGACGAGAAACGCAATGAGAGCACTTAATCTTGAGTTATTCTCAAAGAGGCCGGGAAATGTTGTCACAGCAGTAAAAGTTCCAGAAAGCATAGACGGAAAAAAACTTGTTAAAATCATACGGGACAAATATGGTGTAACAATTGCCGGCGGGCAAGGACACCTATCTGGAAAAATCTTCAGAGTAGCACATCTCGGATATGTGTCGATGTTCGATACTATAACTGCAATATCAGCTCTGGAATTTACTTTAAGTGAACTCGGTTATAAAATTGAACTTGGAACTGGTGTCAGAGCAGCAATGGAAACCCTTAAACGCGAGGGGGTAGCTGGATGATAAGAGTTCATATCAACGATCCTCTGGATCAGGAAGCATTAAATTTGCTCAAATCAAAAAGTCAACTTCAGGTAACGTGTGAACATCTTGATAAGGATAAACTACTCGAACTGATACCGCAAATAGAGGTTCTTATTGTCAGAAGCGCCACCAAAGTTACTGAAGATCTGATAAATAAAGGCGAAAAATTAAAGGTAATTGGGCGAGCTGGCGTTGGTCTTGACAATATAGATGTTACTGCAGCAAAGCAAAAAGGAATAAAAGTTTTGAATACACCTGGAGCAAGTTCCATATCTGTAGCAGAGTTAACATTTGGTCTGATACTTAGTGCATCTCGACATATTGCAAGAGGCACATGCGATTTGAAAAAAGGACTCTGGACCAAAAAAGAACTTGAGGGACATGAGCTTTATGGAAAAACAATAGGTATTGTAGGATTGGGAACCATAGGAAAAGAAGTCGCAAAAAGGTCAATCGCTTTTGGCATGAAAGTCATTGCGTATGATCCATTCGTTGAATATTTCGAAGGAGTCAAAATTGTCAGCCTTGAGGAATTGTTTACAAATTCAGATATCATAACTCTGCATGTTCCATTATCAAATGAAACAAAGCACATGATAAACTCTGAAACAATATCCAAGATGAAAGATGGTGTGATAATCATAAACGCTTCACGCGGAGGAGTGATAGATGAACAGGCACTATACGATGCTCTCAGCTCTGGAAAAATTTATGCAGCTGCACTCGATGTATTTGAAGTTGAGCCACCTGCAGATGATCTGAGAAAAAAATTATTACAACTCCCCAATGTCACTGCTACTCCTCATATAGGTGCCTCTACTCATGAAGCACAGGCAAAAGTTGGAAGAGAGCTTGTAGAAAGAATCTTTGCAGAACTTGGCATATAAAAGGCGGCTTTTGCCGCCTTTTATATTGTAACGATCCTTTGGCCGGCCAAAACAGCATCCTTAGCAGTCTCTTCAAGTCTTAAAAGTAAATCTGATGCATCTGTTATTTCATTTGTTATCTGACATATCGATGCTATGACATCTGGAAAATGACTCGTTTTTGGCAGCTTTATGCGTTTTGCACGTCTGATCAATCTACCCACAAAAACTTTTGCCCCATCCAAACCAGCGTATGGGAGAATAGCTATCAGGGTGTTTTTATCATAAAGAACAATTCTGTCAGAGGTTCTAGCCTGTTTTTTTGCATTATTGTAAAGGGCTCGCGTGGTAAATTCCTCATCGGAACAAACTTTTACCATGGCAATCGACAGGGGGATGTTATACCTTTGCGATTTATATATTTCTTCATCCAGAAAAGTTTCTATACTGCATCTTGTCAGAACATAGCAATACATCAGCTTGAATTTCATAAGATAGTAATCAAGCTCCTGGCCAGGTAGTATCACATCTACAACTTGATCCAGATCATCCGGTATGTGACTGTTTACAATTACAGAGTCAAGAAATGGATGCGCCTTTTCCCCAACATAAAGATCGGCATCTTTTTCATCGGCAACAGCTACGCCGCAACACATGCCAATTGCATGAAAGATATTTGCTTTTGTTTTTTCATCAACAATATCAACATATACCCGCATGTTTAACGCCTGCCATTTCAAGAAAATATTTGTGTATTCTTAAATCCTGGCCGAGCTCTGGATGAAACGAACTCGCAAGCAAATTACCCTGCCGCACTAAAACGGGTGAATCTCCATAACGAGCAAGAACTTCCACTCCTTCACCCCACTCAACAATCTTAGGAGCTCTTATAAAAATTGCTTTGAATAAACCTCCAGTCGATGGTATATCAAGATTAACTTCAAAACTTTCTACCTGTCTACCGTAGGCATTTCTTTCTACAACTATATCCATGAAGCCAAAGCTGTATTGATACGGATAATTCACTATTTGTTTAGCAAGTAATATCATACCTGCACAGGTCCCATAAATTGGGAAATCCTGATCAACCAGCTTTTCTAATTCATCTGCTATTCCCGTCAATCTTGCAAGTTTGCCTATTGTTGTTGATTCACCGCCCGGTATTATAAGCCCTTTTGTTTTTCTAAGATCTTCAACGGTTTTTACTACAATTGTCTCAACTTGAAGTTTTTGCAAAGCCCAGAGATGTTCCCTAAAATCACCCTGAAGCCCCAGAACCCCTATGGTCAACTTTACCATCCTCTCTCCTGCATCCGAACTTCTAATTCTTCAACCTCAAGCCCTGGCATCGGCTCCCCTATATCTTCAGAAACCTTGAGCAACATATCAACGTCATTCCAGTAAGTCACAGCCATAACTATAGCACGCGCCATCTTTGCAGGATCTTTCGATTTAAAAATACCAGATCCAACGAAAACACCATCAGCGCCAAGCATCATCATCAGTGCTGCATCTGCAGGAGTAGCAACACCACCTGCGGCAAAATTCACAACAGGCAGTCTACCGAGTTTCTTGACTTCCCTTACCAGTTCTACAGGTGCGCCTATTTCCTTGGCATAAGAAACCAGTTCCTCATCAGCCATAGTTGTGAGTCTTCTTATTTCATCCATAACCCTTCTCATATGTTTAACCGCTTCAACTATGTTTCCTGTTCCTGCTTCACCTTTAGTTCTTATCATAGCAGCACCCTCAGCAATTCTTCTGAGGGCTTCTCCAAGATCTCTCGCTCCGCAAACAAAGGGAACTTTGAATTCATGTTTGTTTATGTGAAATCTGTCATCTGCCGGGGTAAGAACTTCTGATTCATCTATAAAATCTACCCCGAGTGCCTCAAGAATTCTCGCCTCAGCAATATGGCCAATTCTTACCTTTGCCATAACAGGTATTGAAACAGCCTGCATGATTTCCTTTATCTTTGCAATACTTGCCATGCGGGCAACACCACCAGCTTTTCGTATATCCGCCGGTACGCGCTCAAGTGCCATAACCGCAACTGCGCCAGCTTCTTCTGCTATTTTTGCTTGTTCTGCTGTTGTTACATCCATTATGACTCCGCCCTTGAACATATCTGCAAACCCTGTCTTCACTGTCCATGTACCCTTCTCTGTCATAATCACACCTCCTCTTCCCAGTATCTTTTGAAAACTCTTTCAAGTCTTGAAGTATCCTGTTTAATCCGTCCAACTTTCGCACACGGTTTTCCATCAACCTCAACTATATCAGCTGTAATGTCAACCTTGTGTCTGAGTAATTTTGACCCAACAGCATACACATCTACAGGCACTCTTAGTTTCTCGAAAAGAGAAATTTTATCGGCATCAAATCCTCCTGAAACAACTATTTTTAGGTCCTTTAAGCCAACTTTATCAAACTCCTGCCGTGCACGCCAGACAAGCTCCGGACAAACCCCCAATGAAGATTCGTCCCTCGGAACAACTGAAATATCCCTCAAATTTCCAGAAGTATCAAATCTTACCCCCCATATCCTTCCCTTGCCCACACCTATTATAGGGGAAGGATCAGTCACACCCAAAACGAAATTCTTTCCGGTTTGCTTTTCATAGAAAGATTTAACAACCCTCAAGGTTGTCCCAATAACGTCATTATCCCAGTCCACCAAAATTATGCGATTCACGTTTTCAGGCATATGTTTGTCAAAAGCCACAGCAGCTTCCTCTGTGCTTCCGTTGTACGCTGCTATAAGGGCATGTGGCATTGTTCCCATGGATTGAGCTCCCCAATAATCAGCGTTGGCATCTGTCGAGACACCAAAAGCACCGGCGCAAAGTGCTGCATACCCGTCGGTTGCCTGAACCCAGTAATGATCAAACCTGGCGCTGAAATACAGAACTGGTTTACCGTTCGCAGCTTTAACAACGTTTTTAACGGCTGTAGCCGTGCTCGTGGCCCTTGCAATGACTCCTAAGAGTATTGTCTCTAAATACCCAAAATACGTTGGATCTCCCTCAATAGTCATGATAGGTTCCCATTCCCTTGCTTCATCGCCATCATAAAGGGCCTTGACTTCTATCTCATCCCATTTATCTACCCAGAGCTGGTTCAATTTTATTCTCAAATCCCATTTTCGTTCAGTATATTTCAAAACAATATCTGTCCTCATGTCAACAGAAGCAGCCTGAATAGCTTTATCAAGTGAGAGGATCTCCTGAAATATCTGTTTGGCTTTTTCTTCGTCTTTGTAATATCCGGTCGCAAACCTTAAAATTGCCAGCGCCTCGTCTATACCAACAACTGTGCAATCTTTTCTTGGAAAAAATTGGTACAGAACCCTTGGATGTCTGTTGTCTTTCTTGAGTACCTCAACATACCTTGAGAAATATATATCTGAATAATAGTCATTTCTGATGCGATCTATGGGAACTTTAAATACCTTTGGATCGAGTCTTTTTTTTCTCATAAAATCACCTCAGCACCAAGGACTTCTTTCATCATACGCAGGGCAAATTCGTGAAATTCACGATCATATGAAGCTGTTGCTTTTTCGTAAACTTCTACCTTGATATTTCTGTTTCTGAGTTCTTCAACAGTGAAAAGAACGCATATGTGCGTAACAACTCCGCAAACCTGGACTTTATCTATCGAGAAATTTTTCAAAATTCTATCAAGCTCTGTCCCGTAAAATGCACTGTATCTGGTTTTATAAACTGGGTAATATTTCGGATAATTTTGAAGAAGCTCTCTCAAAGGAGCAATAAGTTCAGCACCAGGCGTATTTTTAATACAGTGGCTTGGCCACATCTTAAACTCTTCATCATTTGCTTCATGCCAATCTTGCGTTGTTATAACAATTTCAGATCTTTCCATTGAATTTTTGATAACATCAATAGCGGGCGCAACAACCTTCTCGGCGCCCGCAAAATAAAGTGCTCCATCAGGGTCCACAAAATCTCTCTGCATGTCTATAACAATCAATGCATCCACACCATCGCCCCCTGGGGTGGTTAAGATTATCTCACGGGTTTATCTTTTGTGGCCTCCTCCAGAGCAAGCAATCTTTCCCATCTTTTGTCAACATATTGCTGGAGTTCATCTATTATTTCTTCTGCATCTGGTTTTTGAAGTAAAGGTCTGAATCTATCCTGAACTTTGACAAATTCAGAAACAGGTTTGAAACTCGATGGTTTTCTGGTGACTTTATAAACACCGCGATCCACCTCATACAGAGGCCAATATTTAGTCTGAACAGCAAGCTTCGTAATGTCAATTGTCCGATTTTCTGGAACTCTCCAGTATCTGACGCAGGGACTCAATACAGCTAAAAACGACGGACCTTCGAAAGTCAGTGCTTTCTCAATCTTGCTTATAAAATCCATCGGTTCACCAGCAGTAGCTGTCGCGGCATAAACATATTCATGACCTGCTACTATCTCTACGATGTTTTTCTTCAATTGAAGCTTTCCTGGTATCTTTTTTCCAACAGGTGCAGTGGTTGTATCTGCACCGGGAGGTGTTGAGCCAGATCTTTGGTTTCCCGTGTTCATATAACCTTCATTATCATAAAGAATATATATAAATTTATGTCCTCTTTCAATAGCACCGGAAAGTGACTGTAAACCTATATCATACGTTCCTCCATCTCCACCGAAAGCAAAAAAGGCATATTTTCTATCAGATGGAATTTTCCCGGATTTTTTAAGAGATCTATAAGCAGTCTCAACACCGCTAATTGTTGCAGCTACGTTTTCAAAAGCATTGTGTATATAAGGAACCGTCCAGGAAGTATATGGATAGATTGTTGATGAAACTTCCATACAACCAGTCGCAAATCCTATTACAGGTTCGTATCCGAGTGCTTTAGCGGTCATTAATGCTATTTTTACAGTTATTGGTGCGCCACATCCAGGGCACATTCTGTGCCCTTGCGTTAAACCAGGGTCTTTATCTGTAAAAATCTCTGCGAGTTTCTTCATTGTCAACGGCATTCAATGCACCTCCTCATTCTCTCAGACCAAGGTACAATTCCTGGTCTGCAACAAGTTCATGACTGATAGCCTTTTCAAAAGCGTACCTTATCAATTCTGGATTAACATCTCTGCCGCCAAGTCCATAGACAAAGGAACCAAGAAGCGGCTTCGATGCTACTTCATACAGAGACGACTTAACAGCCTCATATAGAGGTGCTTCTGCACCAAAAGAAGCCGATCTATCGAGAACGACAACGGCTTTTCTACCTGTAAGGTACCTCTGTATTTCAGCTTTCGGGAATGGTCTGAACATCCATATTTTTAACAACCCAACTTTTTTTCCTTCTTCTCTTAATTGATCAACAACATATTTTATCGTCCCATTAGTTGAACCAAGAGCTACCATAACATACTGTGCGTCTTCCATTTTGTAAGGTTCAACATAATCATATTTCCTGCCAGAAATTTTGTAATACTCTTCAGATATTTTTGAGAATACCTCAAAAACATTTTCATTGCCTCAATTTGCTGCCTTTTGTGTTCGAAATAATAGTCGTATAGATCAAGAGGACCGTATGTCACTGGATTTTCCACATCAAGGAGAGGATAGAGAGGCTTCAACTGACCAACGAAACTCTTGACAACATCGTCAGGCAACAATTCAACCGCTTCTACTCCATGAGAAATGATGAATCCATCCTGATTAACCATAACAGGCAGTCTTATATTTTCATGTTCGGCAATCCTTACAGCCATGATTGTCAAATCGTAAACTTCCTGCGCGTCTTCGCAGAAAAGCTGTATCCATCCTGAATCTCTTTCTGCCATTGTATCACTATGGTCACAATGTATATTTATTGGCCCACTAAGTGCTCTGTTGACAACCGGCATTACTATAGGAAGTCTCAATGAAGCAGCTATATAAACAATTTCATGCATTAGTGCAAGTCCATTGGCACTGGTTGCTGTCATTGCTCTTGCGCCTGCAGCAGCGGCACCAACAAGTGCACTCATCGCACTATGCTCGCTCTCAACAGGTATCATTTCTGTTTTAACTACACCATCGGCAACATATTTTGCAAAATATTCAACTATGGGTGTTTGAGGGGTGATAGGATAAGCAGCCACTACATCAGGTTCAATCTGTTTCATAGCATAAGCGGCTGCCTGTGCTCCAGTTATAGCCTGTCTGGTAAGCTTCATACTCACTCCTCCTCGTGTGAAAACTCTGTTTCGGGTCTCATCTCAATAGCATTTCTTGGGCAAACATTAGCGCAAATACCACAGCCTTTACAATAGAAATAATTTATCCCTTTCATAACAGAATTTTCCTGAATAATAGCAAGGTCCGGACAGTAGAACCAACACATCATACAATCTATACATTTTGATCTATCATAAACAGGTCTTTTCACGCGCCAGTCGCCGGTTTTGTATTTGCGTGCAGTTCCCGGCTCAGTAATAATTCCACCAATTGGAACTTCATTCCATTTCTTCAACTCAGCCATCGCAGGCCACCTCCTCGTAACCCCGTCTTAAAGCTCTGAGATTGGCTTCAAGCATCTCTTCAGAGAGCTTTTTTCCAAACATATTCTTGATTTTTTGCTCGAGCGATTCAAGTGTCACAACATTTGTAATTTTCGCAACTGCACCAAGAATAACTGTATTTGGTATCCCTCTTTTAATTTCCTCAAGGGCTATATCAGTTGCTTTCAATGTACAAATTTTGCCATTAAAATGTGTTTTCTTTCTAATGTAGTCGACAGGGTGGGTTGTGTTAACAATTAAAACACCATCTTCAGTTATGCCCTCGACAACCGCTGGTGATAACAGCGTATCATCGATCACCACAACCACATTTGGTTTCTCAACTGATGAATGGATAGTAATCTTCCCATCGCTAATTCTGTTGAATGCCCTCATAGGCGCACCAGATCGCTCCGCACCATATTCGGGAAAAGCTTGGGCATACTTACCCATATCCAAAACTGCTTCTGCCAAAAGCTGCGAGGCACTTTTCGCACCTTGACCAGCTCTTGAGTGCCACCTGATTTCGTAATATTTGGCAGGCACTGTATCCCTCCTCTCGGATTCTGCTAACGACTATATACCCTGTAGTCTATCCAGGGGAATATCGCATCCATTTGCTCAATTTGCGAAAGATATTCTTCATCTATATTATTGCTCAAAAACTGTCTTTCCAGATCTAAAAACCTTTTCACATGCGTTTTAATTCTGTTAACTGCATATTCGACACTGGTGTTTGTCGTAATGATAAAGGCCCAATCGCTCGATTGAACAAGCAAAAGCTCACGGAGCATCTGGTTCAGTACTCTTATTTTTAACAAATCGTGCTCGTCCTTAAATTCACTTGCAAGTTTCTCCATTCTGTCACTCAATTCGTTCATATGAATGTATATCCAGTCATTTCTTCCGTTTAACCATGTTTCATTGTAGCCGCCGTTTCCCCACGAAGAAGCCGCCGGTGTGAGTATTTGAAACGAATCAAATTTTTCGAGGACCTCGGAAGCTGTCAGAGGTTTCATTGAACGAACCTTCGCGGCTTCTCTAAAGAAATATTCCAGAAATTCTGGCCCTTCAAACCACCAGTGCCCAAACAACTCCGTATCGAAAGGAGCTACCACGACTGGAGGTTGATCAAAAAGCTCATAAAGTCTTTGTATCTGAGTAAGTTTCTTATCAAGAAAATCTAAAGCATGCTCTTTTGCAGCTGTTAAAGCATCATCACGATTGTAGAAAGATTTACCGTCCAGCGGTAATTCTTTGGAAGTGATTTTGTAATATTTGATACCTGTATTCACACGTGCACCGCTTGGATCTATGTATGGCTTTATGTAATCAAAATCTCTGTCAAAACCTATATCTCTATAAAACTCCCTATATCTGTAATCGCCAGGGTATCCCGTTGAGGCACTCCAGACCTGTTCACTCGATTCTGGATCCCTCGAAAAAGCGAAAACACCAGATGGAGTCATTACAGGCCTGTAAACATCATATTTTGGTTTTTCATCAGCGTACCAAAGTGCATGTGAGTCAACAAAGAAAAATCTCAATTCATGTCTTTTGAGAATCTCATCCAAACCAGGATAATAACCACATTCAGCAAGCCACATGCCTTTCGGAGGAAAACCAAATACTTCTTGGAAAGCTCTTACTCCAAGTTTTATCTGTGAGTTTACAGCAACAGGTTGATGTTGCATTAAAGGCAAAAATCCGTGTGTGGCGTTGCATGTGATAAGTTCGATGTTTCCATCAAGTGAGTGTTTTTTAAATCCGCTGGTCAAATCGCAGTTCAGAGATTTATAGTACTCCAGTACCTGAGTAAATCTATTCTTGTAAAAAAGAGCAAGTTCTTTTTCTTCAAGGGTCCTTGCATGAACTATTTCTTTGTCGCAGAGTTCGATAAGTTGGGTTACGTGGGTTAAGAATTTTTCCTGAAGGCTTTTTGTTTTCATCATCTCAAGAAGTGGCGGGGTCAGAGATATTGTTACTTTAAAAGATATTCCATCCCGAGCAAGTCGATCGAAAGTCATCAATAAAGGTATATAGCTTTCGATAACTGCTTCGAAAAACCACCTTTCTTCAAGAAAAGAATCATGTTCTGGGTGATGAACATATGGAAGATGAGAGTGAAGAACAAGGCTGAAATAACCGATCACTTTCTATCACCTGCCAGATTTGAGAAACTTGAACCACGGCTACCACCTATGTGCTCAACAGGCTTTAAAAAAGCTTCACCTACAAACACGTATTTCTTTCCTCTTATATACCATCTCTGTCTGTTAGAAGGTGACGGAGAATCTGAAGGTGTCTTGCAAAGATTTGATCTCAGTAGCGGGATGAAATCGTAGCCATTTTTGTAACCTATTTCTGCAATGTAATCTGCATTGGACATCGGGACATGAAAATAATAATTTCTGCAGACACCGAGATCAATCCCAGCCTCAAAAATTCTGTGGGCATTTTTTCCATCAAAAATAATGAACGTCACATCGTACAATCTCACGACTACATTCCCGGCTTTAGAAAGTTTTTCAAAAGTTTCTGCAGACAGATCCCAATAAAGATAAACAAGGTGAGGGTTAACCGGTAGAAGCACTATCTTATCTGATCCATACGAAAAAGGAATTTCGTTAATCTCCTGCACAGTTCTTTTCGCAGAAGCAGGTGGAGATGTAGCTTCCTCAGGTAATTTCGAAGCGTATTCGCTGATTAATTTGTATACCTCCTGTTTTTTCATCATTTTCTTGACTTTTAATCCGAGTTTCTTGGCGAGCGCTTTTGCTTCTTGAATGGAAGGATTGCGATGAAGGAAATCAAACAAATCTTGGCGCCTCATGCCTTGCGCCTCCTTTTGCATAATATTTACATTTTATTCTATCATGTTCTAAAATAGTTGTAAATAGATAAAAAATAAAAAAACAAACGGGTATAAGGACCCTGATCTGGTTTATTTGGCATTTTTGAGGTTATTTGATGCTAATTTAAGATTCTATTCCTTTTATTTTTGCAAGTTCTTTTAAAAGCTTTGCTTCTTCAGAGGAAAGAGTTTTTGGTATTCGAACATTGACTGTGACATACAGGTCACCGCGCCTACCTGTTCTTACTGATGGAGCACCTTCTCCTTTAAGTCTAAAAACTGTCCCTGGCTGAGTACCTGCCGGTATTCGAAGCATTGTCGAATTTCCCGTTGGCAAATCGAGTTTCATAGTGGTACCAAGAATGGCTTCGAGATAATCTACCGTTACATCAACATATATATCATCGTCCTGTCTTCTAAATCTCTTATCTGGTCTGACATGGATCAAAACATACAGATCACCATACGGTCCACCACCGTAACCAGCGTTACCACCTGATTCAATTTTTATCCTGGCCCCATCAGAAACCCCAGCGGGTATATTGACAGTAGTCCTAAAGCGATTTCTTATTCTACCCGCTCCGCCGCAAACATGACATTTTTCTTTTATGACCCTGCCAGTACCACCACAAGTGCTACAAGTCCTTGTACTAACAAAAACCCCAAAAATGCTCCTTCTTTCCTCTCTTATGACACCCGTACCGTGACACCTCGGACAAGTTTGATAACCGCTGCCTGGTTCAACTCCTTGCCCTTGACAGTGCTCACAACGTTCATACCTGTCATACTCCACAGGTATCTGTTTCCCAAGAAGAGAGTCGGCAAAATCAATTTCAATATTCAGCGTTATATCTTCACCTGTTCTTCGCCTGTTCTGCTGCCTCTCCTGCGTTCCTCTTTCCCCAAAAAATATGTCGAAGATATCTCTTCCTAAGAAACTTTCAAAATCTTTGAAAATATCTTCAAACGAACCTGAGGAAGTCTGCTGGGAAAACTCAGCTTCTCCAAC
The DNA here is from genome assembly GCF_000504085.1 of Pseudothermotoga elfii DSM 9442 = NBRC 107921. Taxonomy (NCBI): domain Bacteria; kingdom Thermotogati; phylum Thermotogota; class Thermotogae; order Thermotogales; family Thermotogaceae; genus Pseudothermotoga; species Pseudothermotoga elfii. The sequence continues at coordinate 1,886,071 of NC_022792.1, forward strand.
ATAACCAAAGCGATCGTACATAGCTTTTTTTTGAGGATTGCTTAAAACTTCGTAAGCCTCCTGTATTTCTTTGAACTTTTCTTCGGCTTCTTTTTTGTTCTCTGGATGCAAATCGGGATGCCATTGCTTTATAAGTTTTTTGTAAGCCCTTTTTATTTCATCCTGCGAAGCGTCTCTTGATACACCCAAGATTGCGTAATAATCCTTACTCTGTCTTGGCACCGTTTTCACCTCTTGGCCTGACTGCTACCTGAACTTTCACAGGCTTCACAATTTTTTTGTGAAATTTATAACCATTTTCCAGGATTTTCAAAATTGAATATTCTTCTTTTTCATCTGTCTCAACACGTTCCACTGCTTCGTGTTCGAACGGGTCAAATTTTTCTTTTGGTTCTATCTTGAAAAGTCCTTCATCGTTCAAAATTTTCCAGAGCTTTTTGTATATAATCTCCATTCCGCTGTAGAAATTTTTGTATGATTTTGATCTTCGAACCTCTTCGAAAGCTCTTTCCATATCGTCAAGCACAGGAATTAATTTCACAAGGAAGTATTCATTGGCATTTTTCAAAACCTGTTCTTTTTCTCTTAATGAATCTCTTTTGTAGTTCTCGAATTGTGCCTTGAGCTGTCTTAGATGTTCAAGTAACTCATGCTTCTCTTTAATGAGCTGATCTAATGCCGATTGATTTTCTTTTTGTTCGGTAATCTGGGGTTTTTCATTTTCGTTCATTATTTTCCCTCCTCTCTGGTTGCAACCGTAAAGTACTCTGTAAGCCTACTTGTCATATATCTCAATGAATTGAATATATCTTCATATCTGACCACCTTGGAAGTGATGGCCATCACTTTTCCCATTAATTTGTCCTCCTTTTTGTATCCGTCGATGAAAAAAGCGAGATTCTCCAGACCAGATACACCGTGTTCAGAACCAATCAAGACCGCAGGAATCTCTTTCGCATTAATAAACACCTTTCTTAGCATCAAATCGTCTGAAAAGAAATTTGACAGCTTTCTGACCTCCTCCACATCGAAATCTTCAGCGTTGATCAATGTATCAATACCAACTTTAATTAAATCATTTCTGAAATCTTCTTTTAAAGTGTTAACGAGATACTCTGAAAGATCTATCAAATATTGATCAATTTCGCTTTCCAAGATTCGATCACTCATATTTTCTATATTTCGCCCACTTAGAAGCTGATTCATTATACTTTCCAGTGATAGATAATCTATTTCCTGAAAAGTCCTGAATGGTATAAATTTTACCAGCCCAAGTTCCATTACCATGGAAACCACATAATAAGTTCTGGTGACTGGTGCTATTGCAACACGGAGAATTTTGAGTTTCTCAACGGCTGGTTTTTCAAGAATAACAGCACCTTTAGCAATCTTCGAAAGGGCCATGGCCGCCCCTTCGAGTATTTTCTCCATATCACCAAAAGTAATAGGATACTTTGAATAAATCGAAGATGAGCGCTGCGTGTATTCTTTCATCAAACTGAGCGTTTCGTCTACATAGAATCGATAACCTTTATCAGTTGGAATTCTTCCAGCTGACGTGTGAGGTTGATGCAAATAACCAAGATATTCAAGTTTTCTGAGATCATTTCTCACAGTCGCACCACTACATGAGAGATCTGAAGCCTCCAGAACCCGCTCGGAGCTCACAGGCCTCTTTGACATTATATACTCACGTACAGCACAGTAAAGAATCTTTTTTTGCCTCTCATTTATTCTTGATTCACGCCTCATTTTATCACTCTCATCATTTGAGTGCTAATTTTAGCATAGCATAACCTGGAAAACTTGTCAAGCTTTACAAGCGGTGTTACAATTGTTTAGAGGTGGTGCAACAATGCTTGTCAGAAATCTGATTGAAGCTATCGATGAAGTAACCCTGAATCTCCAGTTTGATGGAGAAGATATCGTAATAACAGGCATCACCAATAAATCAACCGAGGTTCGTCCGGGATATTTGTTCATTTGTCACAAAGGAAGTCGATTTGATTCTCATGAAATAGCTTCTGAAATAATCAAGAAAGGTGCCTCATTTCTTGTTGTTGAGCATCCCATATCAGTGGATTTTCCTCACGTGGTTGTGAGTGACAGCAGACTTGCTGAATCTATCTTATCTGCTTTATATTACGGCGATCCATTCAACAAACTGCTTACTATAGGTATAACCGGGACAAATGGAAAAACAACGGCAGCTCATTTATTTCACCACGTCCTGAAGACTCTCGGAAGTAATGGCAGCATGCTTGGAACAATTTATTATGACATACTTGGAGAGCAAAAATTTCACCATGACAATACAACACCAGATGCAATAGAAATTCTCAAAGCAATGAAAAACACAGTTGATAGAAGTGGCAAACATTTTGTGATGGAAGTTTCATCACATTCTTTGGCTATGAAAAGAGTGGAGTCTGTAAAATTTGACATTGCTGCTTTGACAAATATTACGCGTGATCATCTTGATTTCCACCAAACTTTTGACGAATACATAAAGACCAAGCTCCACATATTTGATCTATTAAAAGAATTCGGTATAGCGGTTGTCAGTGATGAATTCGAGCATATAGTGAACAAAAGAGTGAAAAAAGTAATCTACGGCATGTCTGAGAATAGTGATTACAGAATTCTATCTGCAGAAATAGACAAATTCGGAACAAATTTCGTTTTGAAAAGCCGCTTCGGAGAACACAAATGCTCAATCAACATACCCGGCATACACAACGCATACAACGCAACACTTGTAATTGCATCTCTTTGTGAACTTGGATACGATATTGAGTCTATTATAGAAGCCATTAAAAGCTTTGAGGGAGTAGAAGGAAGGTTTCAGTTCATACGTGAAGGCGCTCTGGTGGGTATCGATATCGTTGTTGATTTTGCTCACAGCCCGGATGCACTGGAAAAAACCCTTATCACTGCAAGAAAAATCGCAAGCGGAAGAATCATAACAGTTTTTGGAGCTGGTGGCCAGGCAGATAAAGGAAAAAGGCCAATGATGGCTGAAGTGGTCTGCAGATACTCTGATGTAAGCATAATAACAACCGATGATCCAAGAGGAGAAGATCCCGAGGAAATATTATTCGAAGTTGAGAAAGGTGTTCCATCAGGATCACCATATCTCGTTATTCCAGACAGAAAGGAAGCAATAGAAACAGCTCTCACTTTGGCAAATCGCGGAGATATGGTCATAGTAGCAGGAAGGGGACATGAAGAATATCAAATTTTCAGCGACGAGAGGAAAATTCCATTCAAGGACGCTGAAGTAATTAGAAAAATCCTTTTGAAAGAATACGAAAAGGAGAAAAAACGTGTTTGAGAATTCTCGCTTTGTCGTTGATTCAAGGCAAGTTACCCCCGGATGTGTTTTCGTAGCCATTAAAGGTGAAAAAACTGATGGACACTTTTACGCCAATGAAGCAATTAACAAAGGTGCTGCTTATGTCGTTGCCGAAAAAAAACTACAACATATTCCAGAAGAAAAATTGATAACTGTCAATGACACAATTGAGTTTTTGCTCAGCAATGCCAGAGAAAAATTAAAAAAACATAATCCAGTTGTGATAGGTATAACAGGTTCAAACGGAAAAACCACCACGAAAGAACTCCTCTATCAGCTCTTGGGAAAAGACAGGGCTTTTCGTAATCCAGGAAATTTGAACACGGAGATCGGTTTGCCACTATCGATTCTCAATGAATACAATGCGGAGAAATTCGCTATTTTAGAAATGGCTATGAATAAATTTGGAGATATTGCAAGATTATGCCAAATAGCCATGCCTCACGTGGCAATTTTGCTGAATGTTGGAACAGCACATCGTGGAATAGCAGGAAATCAGGAAATGATATTGAGAGGAAAACTCCAATTAATCGAGAATATGCAAAAAAATGGAACAGCCATAGTTTTGTATGATAAAAAACTGCTGGATAGAATTTCATCGAAACCTATGGTAACTTTTGGCTATAAAAAAGGAGATTATCAACTTGTCGATTATTGTTATATTGATTTCTCAACGAAAGCCTTCTACAAAACCCCAAGAGAGCAGCTAATCTTCAACCTCAAATCAATCTGGAATGCCGGTCAGCTAACAAATATATCAGCAGTTTTAGCCGCACTGGATATTCTCGGAATAGACTGTAATAAAAACATTCTGGAAAACTTTATGCCTGTGGCTGGAAGATTCAGGGTAATGAATTGCAATGGAATTTATGTGGTGGATGACACTTATAATGCAAGCATAGAGTCGTTTGAAACAGCCGTTGAAACAATAAAGAAGCTTGGTAAAAGATCATTTGCTGTAGTTGGTTCAATTAAAGAACAGGGAAAATACTCAATTGAAACACACAGGAAACTTGGCGAGATTCTCGAAAAATTAGATGGTGTTGTGGTTTACAACGTCGATAATGAGATAGAAATCATGAACTGTTCAAAAAAAATTTTTGCAAGCAACAGCGCAACAGAAATCTCTGATTTTTTGAAAAGAATCCTGATACCTGGCGATGTAGTTTTATTCAAAGCATCAAGGTCAGTTCAAATAGAGAAAGTTTTGCAAATATATACGGAGGAGATTAGATGTTGATCCCGTTTATAATTTTCGCAATCTGCACGATTCTGTACTCTCCACTCATAAAATTTTTGAGAAGATATAAACTCGGTCAGTATATAAGAGAGGAAGGGCCGGATTTACACAGTTATAAAGCAGGTACGCCCACAGCTGGGGGAATTTTGTTTGTTTTGGTACCATCTCTGTTTATCTTTTTTGTTAACACGGCCGATGCTCTCGCGCTTATCTTTTTCGGTTTCATCGGCTTTCTGGATGATTTTCTCAGCCTGAAAAGAAAAAAATCCATGGGCTTGAGAGCATGGCAGAAATTTCTACTTCAGGTAATTTTCTCAACAGTGATATACCTGATCGTAAATCCACAAAGAAATCATATTTTGATACCATTTACCCACTCAACTTTGAACCTTGGATATTTTTACCCAATATTTGCTATTTTGTTTATAGCTGGCTTCAGCAATGCGGTTAATCTTACGGATGGACTGGACGGACTGGCTGGGGGAGTTTTTCTAACCACCAGTTTGCCATACTGGGTATTTCTGAATCAGAGTGAAAAATCACTTCTGTACACATCAGTTGCCGTTATGGCTTTTTTAATCTATAACATCAAGCCAGCCAAAGTATTCATGGGAGATACTGGAGCTCTAGCCCTTGGAGGACTTCTTGCAACAGTCTCGTTAAGAACCTCGAACGAACTTTCATTGATATGTTTTACTCCTGTTTTTCTTGCCGAAACCTTTAGTGTGATATTGCAAGTGGTTAGCTTCAAGATCTTTAAAAGAAGGATATTTAAAATGGCGCCTTTACACCATCATTTCGAACTTCTTGGATGGAAAGAAGAAAGAATTGTCCAGATGTTCACCCTGGTAAATCTTGCAATTACAACCTTTTTCATGTTGGGAGCACCCCAATGATGAGAAGATTTTTAGCAAAGCTTCTTCTGCTATCTTTTTTCACGTTTTCATCATTCAGTTACGCAAACAGCGTAAAAATAACTCATATAGAAGCAGGTTATACAAGAGCATCTTACAACGACGAGATAATATGCCTTGTAAGATCTCAATCACCATCAGTGCTTGTACTGAATAAAAACGGAAAGACGATAAGCAACATAACAGTTGGACTTTCATATCCTGTCAGTGCCATTTACAAAGCTGGTATGGTATTTATCTCTGATTATTACAAATCTTCTGTCATGGTTTACACAATGTTCGGCAGATTTGTAAAGAGAATAGACGTTGGCTCCCATCCAACAACGATAAAATCCTTTGACGGCAAAATTTATGTCAGTTGTTCTAAAGACAGTTCTGTTTACGAAATTGATTATCAAACACTTCTGGTTAGAAAAAAATATTCCTTTAAATCGGCCTCACCATACTTTGAAGTGTTAGACGACAAATTAGTTTATCTGTATTTTTTCGACAGCGACAAATCTTACGAAATCGTCAGCGAAAACAGAGTTGAAGTGAAAGTGGACAACCTGAAAAATCCTGTTAAATACATTGAAAAGAATGGAGTTTCTTTTCTGCTGGGCTATACAGATGGAATGCTGGTTTGCCTGAAGAATAACAGAGAGATGTGGAGAATTAATCTTCCAGATTTCGCAAGAGATATGGTACTCACAGAAAATTATATTGTCGTTACAAGTTTACTTGAACCAATTGCTTCACTGATTACATACACCGGTGAAATCGCACAAAAGATCATTTTGCCGAATGTTTCCCATAGAGTTCTGAATATGAAAGAAAAACTCGTCTTTCTGAATCATCTACCAGGAGAAGTGTATATAGTTGATCCTGAAGAAAACTCTATAGAAACAATAAATGTGGGAACTTACGCATTAGAGATGTTTAAAATTTCAGAATCTGAAGTAGTTGTTCTGTGTTCTGACTCTGGAGAGCTCTACTTTATAAACCTTGGGGAATAATCCCCAAGGTTAGGATTTTGAAATAATATAATCTACAATATCCTTTACTGTCGAAATCTTTTCCAGATCCGAATCATCAATCTTTACATCAAATTCTTCCTCAAATGCCATTACCAGATCAACCAGATCTAAAGAATCAGCATTCAGATCTTCTGTCAATTTGCTTGTTTCACTGATCTGACTCAATTCAACTCCAAGTTTCTCGGATATAATTTTCGCAACTTTTTCAACGATTGCATTTCTGTCCATGAAACAACCCCCTTACAAAAGTTATTCGCAAAAGATTATAAAAAACAATCATGATTATGTCAAATCAACTATTTTCTTTCTTTGTATTTATAAAGAATATTTAAAAAACCAGAAATGCTCTCTCAGGAAGCATATATTCAAGAATCCACAGCTGTCTTTATTGGAAGAAATAACCTCCAAAAAAGCTGTTATCTATCATGGAACGAAGCTTTATTGCATTTTTTACAGCCTTGCCACGATAACAATTATTGAAAAAAACGAACGTATCAAGCGACTTTCTAAGTAATTTTTCAATATCGATCTTGAAAAGCTCCAGTTCTTCTTCAGAATAATCGTAATTGTAACGCTCAGAAGAAGAAACAAACCATTTACTGTTCCTGCCATGAAATCTGAAATAAGAAATATCAGAAGTCTTTAAAGGTCTGTAAGGAAAAAGATTCCTGATCTGCGGTTCATCAACTATGACATAACACATTTCATTTTCTTCGAGAAACCTGTAAACATCGTCTGTGTTCCAGGATTTATGTCTGAATTCGATAGCTATGGGAATTGTAGAAGTATCTCTGATTTTCTTCAGGTAATCAACATTTTCCTTGGAGTAGGTAAAAGAGTAAGGAAATTGTGCGAGCAAAACTTTCAGTCTCTTCTCGAGAATCATCGGTTCTAAAGCATTTAGAAGAAATTTGATATCTTCGCGAGGAAAATGTGAATTTTTCCATCCTTCATGCGTAATCGAGCCTGGAACCTTTACACTAAAAACAAGTGAAGAAGGAGTTTTTCTCACCATGGAAACTATTGTCTTATAACCTGGAAGGCCATAATAAGTGAAGTTCAGTTCAACCGCATTGAATTTCCAGACAGCCGAGTAATATTTTATCATCGCTGAGCGAGATATCTTTTCCGGGTAAACAGCTCCTATCCAGTCATCAAAATAGTACCCGCTTGTACCAATATACAACAAGATGATTCCCCCTAATTATGTTATCATCAATTCTGGTGATGAAGATGATAAAAATAGGTGCTCATATGCCAATTTCATATGGTTTCGAAAAAGTACCCGAGTTAACAGTAGAAATAGGGGGAAACGCATTCCAGATTTTTTCACACAGTCCAAGAACCTGGAGAGCCGGATTGCCTTCGAAAGAATCATGTGAAAAATTCAAAATTTTCATGAATAAATGTGCAATTCCGTTTCAGAATGCGTTTTGTCACACAGGATATTTAATCAACCTGGCAAGTCCGAAAGAAGATATATGGACCAAGTCTGTGCAATTGATGATAATTGAGGGCAAAATCTGTGAAATGCTGGGTATCCCTTATCTAAATGTTCATCCGGGAAGTCATACCGGTTCTGGAGAAAGGGAAGGTATGCAGAGAATTGTTAGGGCAATAGATGAGTTTATGAAAAACACTTCGAACATTACATTGCTGCTTGAAAATGTTTCTCCAAAAGGTGGAAATATTGGCTATAAAATGCACCAACTTGGCCAGATTATAAAGTCTGTGTCTTATCCAGATCGAATCGGTGTTACTTACGACACATGCCATGGTTTTGATGCGGGCTATGACATAACCACAAAAGAAGGGGTCACAAAATTGCTTGACGAAATGGAATCAGCATTTGGACTCTGGAGGCTGAAAATGATCCATTTGAACGATTCCAAAGCACCTTTTGGAAAACCTCTTGATAGGCATGAAAATATTGGTAAAGGTTATATAGGTGATGAAGGATTCCGAAACTTCCTGAGCTTTTCCCAGATACAGAGCGTACCATGGATTCTGGAAACACCTGATAGCAAAGACCTATACAAAACAGAAATAAAACACGTGAAATCTCTTCTGGGGTTGATTGAATGATTTCTGACGGATTTGTGCTTAAAAGAATCGTAGACGAATTAAGCAGTCTTGAAGGGGCAAAACTGAGACAAATATACCAATATGGTAAATCGGACATATACCTTTATTTTCAGAATGCCGTGGTAAGAATATGTCTTGAGCCATCCCTGGCACATATTTGTTATACAGAAAAAGAAGATTTCTCAGATCATCGTCCATCAAATTTTGTGCTGCTGTTGCGTACAAAGCTTAGAAATGCTCGTGTCAGGAAAGTCTGCCAGGTATCACTTGACAGGGTTATGTTCTTTGAATTTGATAAAATAGACGAGATTGGAAACAGACATTTTTACAGACTGTATATCGAGTTTTTCGGAAGCCACTGCAATGTTATTTTTGTGGAAAATGACATCATAATTGATGCCTTGAGGTCTGTTCTGACAGTGTCTCGTCGAATTCAAAAAGGGGAAATCTATCGATCAAGCAATGAAAAATTGAATCCACTTGAGGTTACTTACAATGATTTTTCTTTCGATGAACGGGCAAAAATCTCTCAGGTACTCTCACAGGAATTCTTTGGGTTTTCAAAATATATAATAAGGGAACTTTTGAACAGAGCAAACCTCCAAGATAAACTTGCCTGCGATCTGCTCACAGAAGAGAGAGAATCTTTAAAACATTCTTTCTTTTCACTCATCAATGATTTCGAAAGAGGAAAAACATATGTTTATGAATTTGAAGAAAAATTCTTAATCACAACTATTCCTTTGAAAACACTGCCATTTAAAAACCTGTCTGAACATTCGAATATATCCAATGCTATAGATGATATTTATAAAATCGTTCTTTTGAAAAAAGAGGTCGATAACTTTAAAGCAAGATTGATAAAATGCGTGCAAGATAAAGTAAAAAAAAGCGAAAAGATCCTCAACACGCTTGAAGAAGAATTATTGGCATGCCGGAAAGCTGAGGAATATCACAAATACGGAGAGTTGCTAAAATATGCTCAGGAAAAAAAAGACCTGCATAAATCTGTAAATGTTATGGACTACAATACAGGTCAAATGACCTTGGTACCACTGGTTGACGGAAAAGGTGTTAAAGAAAGCTCCCAGTATTATTTTGCTCTTTACAAAAAGTTAAAAGAAAAATCTGAAATACTGAAAGCACGAATAAAACGGGAAACTCTTTTTTTGAATTATGCCGAACAGTTGATGCACACCCTAGAGCTGGCCGAAGACCTTGAAACACTTCAGGAAATAGAACAGGAAATGGCTCAGCAGGGTTTAATCAAGGAAAAAACTGTTTTCAGAAAATCGAAAAGTAAGCCAGAGTTTAAAAAAATTGTGTATGAAGGATTTACGATACTGGTTGGAAAAAACAATAAACAAAACGAGAAGCTTGTCAGAATCTCTAATAAAAATGATATCTGGCTTCATGTTCATGAAATGCCAGGTGCTCATGTTGTGATAAAAACAAATGGTCAGACTGTGCCAAGAAAGATTTTAGAGTTTGCTGCAGCTATCGCCGCTTACCATTCTAAGGCACGTTTCTCTTCAAAAGTTCCTGTAGATTACACGCCCATAAAAAATGTTCATAAACCAAAAGGCTCCCCGCCTGGTATGGTACTTTATACAAACTATGAAACCATTTTTGCAAATCCCAACCTGCTTAAAACTTCTGGTTCATACCCTTTTTAAAATTATATAAAGCGATACTTGACAAATTATAAAGTTTCCCCCTAAAATATTTTCATAAAGAAAGGGGGAACAAAATATGTTTAATGCTTTTATTGCAAATTTTCAAAAATCATGGATAGAATTTAAGCGTTATTATTTCAACACGATCTCCAGCCTGGTAACTGTACTGATTTTCTTCTACCTAATATTTTTTGGAATAAAAGCAGTGGGAGGTTCAGCACCAACTTTTGGCGAAACAATTGATGGGGTTATTGTGGGTTATTTTATGTGGTTGATGTTTATCTTTTCTTTCCAGGGTGTGGCATGGGGGATAATAGATGAGGCACAGAGAGGGACACTTGAACAGGTATTTGTTGCTCCAATAGCTTTTGAATATCAGATGCTTTTCAGAATGATCAGTGATTTTGTTTTCAATATATTGTTCGCGATCCCGCTGATGTATTTTGCAGCTTTCACAACCGGAAGGCATTTGAATTTTGATCTTCCAACACTTCTGTATCTGTTAATTTCCGGGACGGCTTCTGCACTTGGCATAGGTATGATGTTAGGCGGAATAGCACTCGTTTTCAAAAGAATATCATCGTTCATTCAGATAGTTACTTTTGCATCCCTTGCATTTACGATGTTTGACTTCTCTAAGTTTTATTATCGACTGCTTCCAATGTCACAGGCAGCTTTTCTTATGAGAAAACTTGCTATAGATGGTCTTAGATTCTATCAGTTTTCTGCCCAGGATCATTTGTTGTTGTGGGTTGTGGCTACGATATATCTTTCGACCGGTATATTAATTTTCAGATTATTCGAAAAACATGCAATGACTGCCGGTACTCTTGGGCAATATTGATAAGGGGGTGTCGTAATGATACAGATCAAAAATCTTGTTAAGACCTATCCAAAAAGAGGCTCAAAAGAACGCTTGAAAGCCGTTGATGATGTTTCTCTCGAATTGAAACCAGGCGAGATATTCGCATTGCTTGGACCCAATGGAGCAGGTAAAACAACAACCATAAAATGTGCGTGCGGCCTCATCGTACCTGATAGCGGGCAGATAAAAATCAAAGAACACGATGTTTTGAAAAATAGATCAAAAGCCCTTCAGCATATAAGCGTCGTTCTTGAAGGAAACAGAAACCTTTATTGGCGAATGACTCCTGTTGAAAATATGAAGTATTTTGCGGGCATTCGAGGAAAACATTTAAAAAAAACTGAAGCTTTAGAAATCTTAAAAACACTTGGTATAGAAGAGAAAGCAAACGAAATTGTTCACAAACTCTCAAGGGGCATGCAACAGAAAACAGCAATAGCCGTTTGTCTTGCGGCTGGAACAGATATACTCTTGCTCGATGAACCCACTCTTGGATTGGACGTGAATTCCGCTGTCGAATTCAGATCATTGCTCAAAAACCTCCAGGAACGTGGAAAAACCATCTTGCTTTCAACCCACGACATGAATCTGGTTGAAGCTGTTGCAGATAGAGTTGCTATAATGAGCAAAGCAAGAATAGTTGTGTGCGAAGAAAAGAAAAAGCTCTTGAGTCTTTTCAGCGCAAGAGGATATAAAATCTGCCTGATTGAAAACGATTCGCTCCAGAAAAAATTGAGAAATCTCGGATTCACTGAGTGGCACAAAGATGGGAACATCATAGAAATACACCTGAATCTCACCACTTCAAAACAACTCTACGAGATCATAGAAATGTTTAAGAATAACCAGATAGAAATAGAAAGCATAGAGAGAGAATTGGTTAATTTTGAAAAAATCTTCATTTCATATACCAACGATACACCCTCCCAATCGTGATATATACTATTTGTGGTGTAATCTGTGCCCAAATATGGCAGATTTGCTCTTCTATAGTATAATCAACAAAGTGTGATGAAATCTAATCAGGGAGGGACTTGTATGAGACATCCCCTTGTGAAAAACGCGGAAGATAGGATGAATAAAGCTGTTGAGAAAATCAGCGAAGAGCTCCGAAAAATGCGCACAGGCAGACCTTCACCAGCAATTCTTGAAGAAATAAAGGTGGATTATTACGGTGCTCAGACCCCCATAAGTCAACTTGCAACAGTGAATATTACCGAGGATAGAGCCCTGATAATTAAACCATGGGACAGATCGGTACTCTCATCTATAGAAAAAGCCATCTTCGCATCTGACCTGGGACTAACTCCACAGAACGATGGAAATGTAATAAGATTGACTTTTCCCACCCCAACAACAGAACAAAGGCAAAAGTGGGCCAAAAAAGCCAAAGAGATTGCTGAACAGGGCAAGATAGCCATAAGGAACATCAGAAGGGATATTCTGAAGGAGTTAAAAGGTGATACAAAAGATGGCAAGATTTCCGAAGACGACGAAAAGAGAATTGAAAAGGAAATACAGGATCTAACAGATAAGAAGATACTGGAAATAGATAAATTGCTTGAAAAGAAAGAAAAGGAGATAATGGAAGTTTGATCACACATTTAGCTTTCATAATGGATGGAAATGGAAGATGGGCTCAAAAGAAAGGACTACCGAGGGCTGAGGGCCACCGAAGAGGAGCCCAGAAAGCCGAAAAAGTCGTAGAATGGTGCGCCGAACTGGGCATAAAATATGTCACCCTGTACACCTTTTCGACAGAAAACTGGAAAAGACCAAAAGAAGAGATAAACTATCTTTTTCTCTTACTGGTAAATACAATAAAGAGAAAATTTAATCATATGATGAAACAGGGGGTTAGATTGAGATTTTGTGGTGTCATAGATGAGTTGCCAAAACAAATAGCAGACATATGCCGGGAATTCGAAGAAAAAACGAAGCACAACGACAAAATTCAGGTTATTCTGGCATTAAACTATGGTGGACGCAGAGAATTGATTGATGCATTCAACAGAGCAATAAAAGCTGGTGTAAAGTCTCTTAGTGAAGATGACTTCAAGCAATTTCTTTACTTGCCCGACGTTCCTGACCCCGATTTCGTGATAAGGACTTCGGGCGAAATAAGGATAAGTAATTTTTTGCTCTGGCAGACAGCTTATAGCGAGTTGTATTTTACAAAAACTCTGTGGCCAGATTTTGCAAGAAGCGATCTTTTGAGAGCTTTAGATGATTTCAACAAGCGTCACAGAAAATTTGGGGGATTATGATGGCTGAAACAAAAACAAGACTTATTACTGCTCTAATAGTTGCTCCTTTTGTGGTCGCATGTTTTATAAACTATAACAGTTTGATAGGATTGGTTGCCGCTGTAGTTTTACTCGCTTCTTACGAGCTCTTGAATATGGCAATACTCGACCAGCAACACAGGATTTTTCTGTATTTTGGCGTATCGATCAGTGTTGGCTTCACTATTGTTTATGGGATATTTCAAGCAAGAAATGGCATGTTGTTGCTTTGCTTAGCATTCATTTTGAATGGCGCTCTATCTGTTTTGACGATCAAAAAAATCTCGATTGTATGGAATACTGTACTCGCTTCGAGCCTCTCTTTACTCTATATAGCGGGATGTCTTTCATTTTTCTTCCCATTATATCTAAAATTTGGTGCGGCAAACGCACTTTTGAACTTAACGGCTGTCTGGCTGTATGACACCGGGGCGTATTTTGCTGGCTTGAGATGGGGAAAAACAAAGATAGCAAAGCATATAAGCCCATCCAAAAGCCTTGAAGGAATTTTTGGTGGTTTTCTCACTGCAATCGCATTCTCGGTTGTTTATAAAATCTGTTTTGAGCTGATTTTTCACAGCGAGGTTATGCCATTCAAGTCGCTTGTAATTTTCTCTCTGACGATAGCCATATTTGATACATTTGGCGATATATTTGAATCTGCCCTGAAAAGGTACTTCAATCTTAAGGACTCTGGAAATGTTTTGCCAGGTCATGGAGGTATGTTAGATAGAATTGATGGATTGTTATTCGTTACGCCAGTAACCTATTTTTTATTTACGCTTGGCATCTTATGAGGAGGTTAAGATATGACAGGAGATGAGCTTAGAAGCGCATTTTTAAGATTTTTTGAAAAGAAAGGTCATAAAATCTTGCCAAGTGCTTCTTTGATACCAGATGATCCACAACTTCTGTTCACAGTTGCTGGAATGGTTCCCTTCAAACCCATTTTCTGGGGAAAAGTAGAACCAGTTTATACGAGAGTAACAACCTGCCAAAAATGTTTGAGAACAAACGATATAGAAAACGTTGGACGAACACCAAGACATCAAACATTCTTTGAAATGCTCGGAAATTTTTCTTTTGGGGACTATTTTAAAAAAGAGGCCATTATCTGGGCGTGGGAGTTCGTCACTGAGGTGTTGAAGCTTGAGAAAGACAGACTGTGGATCACTGTATATGAAGAAGACGAAGAATCTTTCAAAATATGGAAAGATATTGTTGGAGTATGTGAAAAGAAAATCATCAGGATGGGAAAAGACACAAATTTCTGGGGTCCAGCGGGACCAACGGGTCCGTGTGGACCATGTTCAGAGATTCATTATGACACAGGTTTAAATGAAGATTGTTCTGACGGAGAATGTACCCCTGCCAATTCAGATAAACGTTTCTTAGAAATATGGAATCTGGTTTTTACTGAGTTTTACCAAGATGAGAAAGGTGCCCTGTATCCACTTCCAAGAAAAAACATAGATACTGGTGCTGGCCTTGAGAGGGTTGCATCTGTTGTACAAAAGGTTGAAAGCAATTTCGAAACAGACATTTTTAAACCTATTATCTCGAAAATTGAGGATGTGCTTGGTGTCGAATATAAGAAAGACGAACAAAAAGATATATCTATCAGAGTAATCGCAGATCATTCAAGAGCTGTGAGTTTTTTGATAGCCGATGGCGTCTTTCCATCAAATGAAGAAAGGGGATACGTGCTTAGAAGAATTCTCAGAAGAGCTGTCAGGCACGGTGTTCTACTGGGAGCACAGAAACCATTTTTACACCTCATAAATGAAACTGTAATAGAGCACATGGGTAACACCTATTCTGAATTGAAAAACAGAAAAGATCTGATTCTGGAAGTTACACGAGCCGAGGAAGAAAGGTTTTTCAAAACAATCTCTCAGGGAAATGAAATGCTCAGAGATATAATCTCCAGATCAAGCAAAGTGATTGACGGAGAAGACGTTTTCAAATTATATGACACTTACGGGTTCCCACCAGACATAGTTGTAGATGTTGCAAAAGATTATAACTTGAAGGTGGATCTGGAAGGATTTGAAAAACTCATGAAGATTCAGCGGGAACGAGCGAGATCTGCAAGAAATAACGTTGAATATGCAAAATCTCAGGAAATTTACGATGAACTTGCACAGAAATCAAAAACTGTATTTGTCGGCTATGATACACTCGAATGCGAAGCTAAAGTTATTTTTTTAAAAAAGTCTGGTACAAAATATGAAGCTGTCTTTGACAAAACTTCCTTTTATGCAGAAAGAGGTGGCCAAGTTAGCGATGTCGGACAGATTGTCTGGGATGGCGGCTCTGCTTCAGTAGAACACGTTTTTATACCTGTTGAAGGAATTATCGTGCACATAATCAACGTGGAAAAAGGCGAACTAAAAGAAGGAACAAAAGTCAGACTGATCGTCGATAGGGAAAAAAGACTGTCCACGGCGAGAAATCATACCGCTACTCATTTACTTCACGCAGCGCTAAGAAAGGTGCTTGGAACGCATGTCAAACAAGCAGGTTCACTTGTAACACCGGAAAAATTGAGATTCGATTTTACTCATCATAAACCTCTAACAGATAATGAATTGATGTCGATAGAAAACATGGTTAACGAAATAATACTCAGATCGATACCCGTAATCACAGAAGAAAAATCTTACAAAGAGGCTGTAGCAGAAGGTGCAATAGCACTATTTGGAGAAAAATACGGCGACGTGGTAAGAGTTGTCAAGGTGCATAGCTTCAGCGAAGAATTGTGCGGTGGAACTCATGTTAAAAATACCGGTAACATAGGTTTGTTCAGAATAGTTTCTGAATCTGCAATTTCTTCTGGTACAAGGCGTATAGAAGCAATAACAGGTTTCAATACATTGAATTATTTAAGAGTAAAAGAACAGCTTGTAGGAAACATCTGTGAGAAACTCGGTACCTCACAAGATGAAATTCTCTCAAAAATCGAAAATCTCATCGAGAAAAATATCAATTTGCAGAAAGAATTGCAGCAATTCAAATCAAAATTGCTTGTTTCTCAGCTCAAGCAGACTCCTTTTGAACAGATCAAAAACATTAGATTTGTGCACTGCGTATTTAACGACATCGAATCGAACGAATTGCGGAATCTTTCAGACATAGCTGTGGCTGGCGAAAATTCTACAGTGGCACTTTTGTTTTCTACGAGCAAAGACAAAGTCAATTTGATAGTACGTGTCACCCAGGATCTTGCAAAAAAGATCAAAGCAGGAGATATAGCAAAATATGCCGCTCAAATCCTCGAAGGTGGCGGAGGAGGAAGGCCAGATTTTGCACAGGCTGGTGGTAAAGATCCTTCAAAAATAAACAGCGTCATAGAATACACAAGAAAATTACTTGAACAGAATTAAAAGGAGGCTTTTGCCTCCTTGTTTAAATAAGGGGGGAACGATGTGGAATGGTTCATCGACGAGAGCTTCTGGAAGGATATGTACGACTGGCTTTTTCCACCAGAACGCTTCCAGGCGGCGAAAGAGCAGGTAGAAAAGATTATAAGCATAACAGGTATTCAGAGCGGCAATGTGCTTGATCTTTGCTGTGGGCCGGGAAGGCACACATATGAGCTTGCAAAACTCGGTTTTTCTGTCACGGCAGTTGATGCCTCAGAATTTCTTTTGAACAGAGCCAAAGAACTGTGTTCGGAGTTTGCCAATGTGCATTTTGTTCATGCCAACATGAAAGATTTTGTCAAACCAGATCATTTTGATCTTATCATCAATATGTTCACTTCATTTGGTTATTTTAAAGATCATGAAGATAACCTAAAAGTTCTGAGAAACATCAGAAAAAGTCTGAAAAGTGGCGGCAAACTGCTGATGGAAATGGCTTCAAAAGAAATTGTTCTAAAAAATTACAAGGATTCCATTGTTAGTGAGCGTGATCAAAAGATGCTTATAGAAAAACACAGCTTCGAGCCTGGTATGGCAAGAATGATAAATGATTGGATTGTTCTTGAAAATGGGAGGTACAAAATTCATAGATTGGAACACTATTTGTATTCTGCACATGAACTCAAAATGATGCTTCAAATATGTGGTTTTAATAATATCATTTTATATGGGTCACTCGACAAAGATCCTTATGATTTGAATGCTAAGAGGCTCGTTGTTTTAGCTTACTGACTGAATATAAATTTGAATCAACTTCTATGATTCATTCTTGTTTTCTTTCTTAACTATTAATTGTGAATTGAAAAGAATACTACTGAGCAAGAGCACCATTAGGAAGCATAGAAATGCTATTAGAAACATTGGTTGATAATTACCTTTTGCAATGAGGCGCCCTATGAGTCCAACAGAAAGAGATTGCGAACACATGTTAACAACATTGCCAATCCCAAAGATCTTTCCTTGATCATGTTTCTGTGCAAGAGATGAAAGAAGCGAGTTTACCATAGAACACAAAAAACCAGAAGTTATTCCAAACCCAAGAAACCAGATGAACCAAAATAGGGTGAAAATACTTTTGGTTGTTACCAAGCTATAGGAGAATACCATGAAACCACAAACAAGAGCCGCCAAGAATGAGCTTAGAAGGAATAATTTTTTCTGGCTAAAATACTCAACAAACTTGCCTGTAAAAATGCCGGACACACCACTAAGAAGTGTGAGTCCTCCCACCCATATTGGTGACATAGTTTCACTAATCACGGCATTGTCGGTAAGAAAAGATGTTAGATAAGGTATTATGCCTCCATATGCAGCCCAGAAGAAAAAATGAATACAAAGGTATAATCCTAACGCAAAATAGTTTATGGTCACCTTTGTCTTTGTTCTATAACGAAGTTGCCTTTCACACATCGAATGGACAATGTTCTTTTTGCGATGAGTAAATATAGTCAAAGCCAGTATTGACAGAACTACAATAAACAATTTTAGGGTTACGTTCAAGTTATATTTCTCCGAAAGGGATACCAATACAGATGCTCCAAATAATGAGATATTGACTACGCCTGTTGAAATCCCGAAATTCTTAGTCCTGTTATAATCCTCACTTTGATCACTTACCAAGACTGAGTAAGGTATCAAGAAACTGAAAGTACACAAGACAATCAAAAAGCCAGAAAAGATTACCATTGGTTTTGTTAGAGTCATTATTCCAAACAAAGCAAGAATAATCACAAGAACTAATATAAATATAAATAGCATCTTCTTTCCGAAGAAATCAACAAGAGATCCGATCAACGGGCCCACAAAAGCTGTACATAATATACCAGCCGAGAAAACTAAACTGGCAGCTTGCATATCTCCCAGTTTTTGTATCAAATATGGTATCAAAACCAAGTTCGAGATCGCATAAAGAATTCCCAGTGTGCTACCAACGCATATTATTGCAAACACGATATATCACCTAAAAACATAATTTCAAGCATTTGGGCATATTTACATAGATCGAGTTTATTTATTCTTAACACTTCATGCACGATATCGTTTGGTATATTGTGATTTTTGGCATATAGAGTTGAAAGTGCACCAGCAATCGCAGCAATTGTATCTGTATCACCTCCAATCGATGCTCCCATTTTTATGGAGAGCCACACATCCTCTTTTGCATACGAAAAAATAGCTACAGATGCTGGGACAACCTCATTAGCTTCCATTGTTGTTCCAATGGCTTCGTATATGAAGTCCATAACTTCATTCATCGAAGACATATTTTTGATAGTATCAATTGCAAACCCAATTCGTCGACCCGTATATGCTCCAACAAAATTACCGGGTCCCATTTTTCTTCCTTGAAAAGCTCCCTGTAATATATGATTTATAATCTCATCATAGGTCGCCCCCAAGGCAGCATAATGATATCCAAACCCAAGGGCCATTGCAGCTTCTACAGCTATATCCGAGTAATGCGTACATAAACAACTTTCCCAAATGGCTTTTTGCAAGGTTTCAATATCACCTTTCTTAACAGATAGGGAAACAGCAAGTATTCTCATTGCGGCACCACAGGTGGTACCTTGACCCTCGCCTGATTTCCCGGATAAAACCCTCAGTGTACTAGGTCCCAGAAATCCTTTTGCTGCGGCATTTGTTTCTTCACACCAGGATCTCAGAGTGTTCAACGTTATATCTTTATCTATCTTTCTCGCATTATAATAAGCTTCTATCAACTCAAGTACCTGCTCGGTATCATCAGTCACCTGACCTTTTTTGAGATTCTTGTGTATTGATGATATGCAGGTTGGATCTAAGAGCTTATCGATTAATCCATAATTCTTTCTTATTGTTTCTCGAGTCATGAATTCAGTTGGCATACCCATTGCATCACCAACTGCAAATGCCTCCAAGGTTTTCTCAAATATCTTGGCCACGTTCATTGGACCTTTCCTCCAATCCAAAAGCACAAGTAATTGCTGCCTTATCGTTGAATTTCAGAGTACACTTATCTGTGCTTCTCATGTCTAATCTCGGATTTCCATCTACGATAACAAAGCCTTTTGTTTTTCCAACTTCAACGGTATCACTATTCTTGAATATGAACTGTGATAGCAAAAATGGCGATATGGCATCCAATTCTGTTGCCACAATCTTGATAATTGGTTGTTCACTGACAATCATTCCTCCCACCATGTTAAGATATGGTGCCCAACACAATTTGCCGGACAAAGCCTTCCCTTTGTGAACATCAACTTTGTGCAAAGGAGAGATTATTATTTGACCTATCTCAAACGGAATTTTCACGAGTTCTCCATTGATTCTTATTTCAGTTTTTGAAGTTCCAATCTTTGTAGGCGTGGTAGCAATTTTCTGTCCTTTCAGAAATGCTTTAGCGTCAACTGTGCAAACCTGTCCTCCAACTGTTGAAACTGTGCAATTACTAAATACCACATCATTGAAGGCAACCCCGATTAAATTTCTATCATCGTATACCTCTACTCCAGCTACTGGCCTTGTAGAGAACTTTCCTAAGTTGAACTTCAACAAATCATCTACACTTTTGAAAGTAACTAAAGGCCCAGCATTAATAGTTCCTAAAGCCACACCAGCTATCGGTACAAGTTTTCCTGCCAAGTATTGGCCATAAACAACGTCACTCAATGTCCCATCCCCACCAAAAACTATTACAAAATCAACATTTTGTAAGATACTTCCTGCTATGATAGAGTCTTTTTCAGTACCATATGCGTGCTCTTCACCAACAACACTGTGTGCTATACCTTTTGGTAGTAATCTTGAAGTTGCATAAGTGCAGAATAAGTTGTGATGGACAAGTTCCCTTGCTAAAAGATGCCATATTTCATCGAATCCAGCGTATTTTCCAGATGATGGGTTACATACTATCCCAATCCTCATTGTTCCATCACCCGAACTATTTCTCGAGCAGTTCTAATGTCGGTAATTAATATGTTTATAAACCTTCCTTTCATGGCAGCACATATTGCTTTTACCTTCTCTTCTCCTCCGGCGATACCGATGACTCGTGGTGTATTTCTTAACTGCTCCAGAGAAATACCCAAAACATGATCTTGATAGCCTTTGAGTTCACAAGCATTACCATTTTGATCAAAGAATCTTGCTGCTATATCACCGACAGCTGCTTGGCTTACAAGCTTTGTGACAAAATTTTGTGGGAGTACAGATCTAAAAGCATTCGACAGTGAAATGGGTTCGCCAATTCCTACGACCGCCAGATCGAGTCTGTCCCATAGATCAACAATGGTTCGCACACTTTCATTGCTAAGCATATATCTTAAGCTTTCATTATCTTCAAAGAATGCAGGAGCGTGAAGATAGTATCTGTTTGAATGAAATGCGTCAGCTATCTTTTCAACAAGTGCATTTACTTGATACTCGTATCTGTGTTGCCCTACACCTCCAAGTAGTGGTACAAACACGGTGTTGCTTAACTTCTTTGAGGTTATCATATGTTCAACTACTTGTGCGAGAGTTCTACCCCAGGAAATACCCACGATCATACCATCTTCAATTACTTTTCCTAAGTAACTTGCACCAGCTTTGGCTATACTTTCAAGGCGATCTCTGTCTCCTGTGTCAGCGATCACCGTTTCTCGTAAACCAAAAAGTTCCACTATTCTGTTCCCAAGATTTGTACTATCGATCTTGTCCTCATGAATCTTTATTTCAACCAACCCGCGCTTACGAGCTTCATTGAGGAGCCTTGAAACCTGGGATCTTGAAACACCGAAGGTTCTTGCAATTTGTTCTTGTGTGCAGTTTTCTATGTAATACATTTTGCAAATTCTGATCAACTCAGAATCATTTTTCTTTGAATCAGAAGATTTCATTGAGTCACCTCCACGAAGTCATAGGACAGATTTGCCCCATATTTCTGGATAACTTTTGCTGCCCAATTATGAGCAATTTCAATTGCAGTAAAAATGTCTCCTGTACGACTCAATGAAAATACCAATCCACTTACAAATGCATCCCCTGCACCAGTTGTATCAACAATATTATCAACACTATGGACAGCAAATTCTCTTACGAGTGTACCTTGATAGTACAACTTCGTTGGATTTTCACCACTTGTAACGATAACCCACTGGCTGATTTCATTGCATTTTCTGATTTTTGACGCTTCGTTCGCTGAAAGTACAGTGATTGATGAAAAATTAGCCACTTTTCTTATTTCATTTTCTCCAAAATATAAACCACAACCGCCTGGCACATATATTTTCAACCTTGCACTGCTCTGTAAAGCTCTGAGGGCTTCTGAAGGAATCGAATCTGCAACACATACAACGTCATATTCATCATATCTTGTGTCACCATCCGAATGGAAAAGTGCATTTCCACCAAGAGAGATAATTCTTCTACGTCCCTCTTTGTCAAGTAGAATAATGGTTGAGGCAGTTTTTCCTTCTGATAAACAATGAACCTGAATACCCATCTTGTTTAAAGAATGCATTATAAAAGTTGCTACGTCATCTTTTCCGATTCCACAGAAGAGATGAGTTTCGCAACCGTTCAAGGCGAGGTTGATAGCAATGTTGGCGCCGCAACCACCAATTGTATGAAACTCTTTTAATGCAAAAACCATTGAATCGTCCTCAGGAAAAGATTCAACAAGTATATAGTGATCCAAAGCAACGGCACCAAGCACTGCTATTCTCATTACTTGATGGCTCCTTTCGTTAATCCGCTGACAAGGTATTTCTGAAAGGCCAAGAAGATGCAAATTGGTGGCAATGTGCAAAGAAGGGACGCTGCACAGAGATAACCCCATTCAACCGCTCCACCCGTACCAAGGAATCTTGCAAGAAGGAGAGGCAATGTATAACGCGATCTGTCTTGAAGTAGCACTAATGCAAAGAAGAATTCATTCCAAGCGAGCATGAAAGCGAATGTCCCAACAGCAATTAATCCTGGGACAGCCATTGGTATTACAATAGTCAACAACGCTCGACTCCTCGTGCAACCATCTATCATAGCGGCTTCTTCAATAGATACTGGGATCTGATCAAAGTATCCCTTTAGCAACCAAGAACAAAAGGGTATTGTAAACGAAAGGTAGAGTATAACAAGACCCGAGAGAGAATTCATCAAATTCAAGTTTTTCAAAAGACTTGTAAATCCAACTGCCATCAGAACACCAGGAAATGCTTGTGAAGCGAGTAACCATATTACCAGCTGACGTTTCCCAACAAAGGAAAACCTTGATATAGCATAGCCAGCAGGAACCGTTGTACAAAGGCAAAGAACAACTGTACATGCCGTGGTCATCAAACTATTTCGGAAATTGGTTCCAAAGTCCATTTTTCTGAATATATAAGAGAAGTTCCCCGTATAGAAGGTTTTCGGTAATCCCATAGGTTCTCTGAGGATTTCTGCAGTGCTTCTGAATGAGTTACTGAAAAGTAAGAAAAGTGGAGATAGGATTATTAGAACCACCAAGAGAGCCATTATGTTTGCTACGATTACATAGGATTTCTTCCGTTTCATTCCCTTTCCACCTCTTTGAGCAACATTTTTACATAAACAGAAACTGGTATAAGCAAGATCACTAAAGAGATAACACCTATCGCTGCTCCATAACCCTTTTGATAATACGCAAATGCATTCTGATATCCGTAGAGAGAGAGTATCAATGATGAGTTTCCAGGACCACCATTTGTCAAAACAAATACCACATCGAACATATTAAAGGTCCATATGCACATGAGTGTTAATATGACCGAAATAACACTCTTCATCATTGGTAGTGTTATGTGAAAAAAACTCTGAACAGAATCAGCACCATCTATCTGAGCCGCTTCATAGATATCAGATGGAATGGCTTGGAGCCCAGCCAGGAGCATAATTGTCATGAAAGGTAGGCCAAGCCAAATGTTAACAGCAATGCACGCCATCAGAGAATACCCTGGTGTTATTAACCATGAAGGAGGATTCGACATCAATCCAGTAGCTTTCAGAAACGCGTTCAATGGGCCTTCTGTGGACAGAATATATCTCCAGATTAAACCTGCAACGACAGGTGGGGTCGCCCAAGGTAAGAGTATAAGACCACGATAGAGATTCCTCATCTTTACACATTTCATGTTCATGAGTAGAGCTATTGCCATACCAATAATAAACTCTGAGCCAACACAACTCACAACCCATATAATATTATTTTTCAAACTTGACCAGAAAAGGTCATCCTCAAAAAGTGTGACAAAATTATCTATACCAACAAATCTCTCTTTACCAGCAAAAATACTCCCGCCATAAAGACTAGACATCATACCCTGCACGAAGGGATAGACACTCACAATCGATATGATCAATATAAGTGGAAATAAGTATTGAAGAGCTTTTTTCGTGTCTCCCAAAGAATTCATTTTTTATACTCCTTCCCGACTATCTCAGGCCAAGTTGTTTCAACAAAGCATTTCCCTTTACTTCGATCTCTTTGTACGCATCTTGCGTACTTAATTTGCCAAGAATGACTTTTTCAAGTGTTGGTGCCAATATTTTCCATTCAAAGGTGTAAAAACCAGGCATAGGTGGTTTCACATTCTTAGCATATTTCAAGAGTTCGTAAGCATAATTCCAGTCATATTTGGGTTCCGAGAATCTTGAATCTTGCAAAGCACTATTTCTCATCGGGAATAACCAGTCTTTGTAACTTATATCCGCAGAATTCTTTGTGTTTGTGAAAAATCGAATGAATTCAAAAGCTTCCTTTTTGTATTTACTTGCTTTTGATATACCTATTCCTTGTGGATCGGCAGCGTTAGTCATATTTTCTCCCTTTTTGATCCACATCAATCCCCACTCGAAGTTCTTACTGGCTGATTCTGAAAGCAATCGACGATTCCAACAACCAAAGACAACCATTGCGTATGTTTCATTTAAGAAGCCTTGCATCAAGGAAGTATAATCAATGCTAATTACATCACTAGGCATGACTTTGTGTTTTGTTATCAGTGAAAGATAATAATCTATAGCTTCCCTGGCTTTATCATCGATCTCAACTTTCCAATGTCCCTTTTCATCTGTCTGAAGTACTTTTCCCCCGTTTTGCTCTATCAAAGTCCAGTGAAATCTTTCCATAAGTGGTGCAAGTAATCCCCAAGTCTTTCCATTTGTTTTTTGCACTATTTGTGTAGCTATTTCTACTAATTGATCCCAGGTCACTATTCTATCACTTGGTAGATCAATACCAAGTTCTCTGAAAAGCTTCCTATTGTAGAAAATTACTTGACTTTCTCTACACCAAGGTATTCCAAAGATATTGCCTTTCTCATCCATACAATCACGCCAGGCATCATTAGGTATATCTTTCAGTATCTCATTATCTATAAATTTGTTTAATGGTTCGACAAACCCCATCAATCCAAATTCCCTAAATTTCTCAGCATCGGTATGGAAAATGTCAGGAGCCGTTCCTGCACCAAAGTTAGTTAACAAGTACTGATCAGATGTTTCCCATGTTCCCCAAACTATTTCTACTTGTACATCAGGATTAGACTCGTTCCACTCATCAACAATGTCAAATACTTGATCAACTGCACCAGGTTGCCATGCCAAGCAGTAGAATTTAAGCTTGACTGAGGCAAGGAGAGTTATAGAAATTGTTATCATTAACAAGATTGCAGACACTTTTCTCATAATTATTCCCCCTTTTCAGTAAAAATTCCAAAATCATCGATCAAGATATTCTCACAACTATCTTCAGGTTACTGGGATTTGCTGCTGCTTGAAATGCCTTCTCTATCTCATTCAGATTGAATTCACCCGTGATCAGCTTTACATACATATTCTGGTGTATTTTCAATTCTTGGAATGCATTTCTGAAATCCTGATCAGAAAAACCAAAACTTCCTATGAGATCGATTTCATCGTAATGTATATAATATGGATCAATAGAGAGTCGTGAAGACCTTGACATTCCTCCAAATAATTCAATCTTGCCGCCAGGTTTAACACAGTTGAAAGCTTCTATTACTGCATCTGTTGAATCATTAGCAACTATGATGTGGTCAAATTTACCCATTTTGGATGAGAAATCTGTAAGTGAAACCATGTTCACGTTAATAGTCTCAAATTTCATGGTTTGCGCTAGTGCTAGTCTGTTTTCATTTATTTCAGACAGAAAGACTTGGTTATTCCTGTTTCTGAGAAGAATGCTTGCAAGTATTCCCATTGGTCCGGCACCAATTACGAGGATTCTTTCTTGTTCTCTGGGTTTGATTCTTTCAATTCCATGAATTACACATGCAAGAGGTTCTGTAAGTGTTGCTATTGCATCATTGATCTCCATGTCAACTTCAGCCATAGTTCTTCTGATTAGTCCAGTTGGCACAACCAAGTATTCAACAAATGCCCCATTGATCCAGATTTTGTTTCTGCAGAGTTCAGAGAATCCTTTTTTACAGAATTCACATTCGCCACATCCTAAATAAGGTGGGATCGCAAATTTCCTTCCAAGCAATTCATTATCAGCCACTGTATTTACCTTTACTACAGTGCCCACTACTTCGTGTCCAAGAATACAAGGTGGTCGAAAAAGAGGATGTCCACGTTTATAAGTTTTAATATCTGTACCACAAATTCCAACAACTTCGACTCTTAGAAGGACTTCGTCATCAGTCAAAACTGGATTACTAACTTCTTCTATCTCTATTTTTCCAATCTCTTTGTAAATAGCTGCTTTCACTTTCCTTCCACCCTTCCATGAAACACGTATTAGTTAATAGATACGGGGGCATGGATACCCCCGCATCTTCTTACTACATCTCAACTCTTATTTCTATTACCCACCACGCCCAGTTTTCCTTAGGATAGATTTTTTCAATCTCTGGGTAAGTGGTCACAGGGAATACCAATTTCAGTGGTCCACCTTGATTTTGAGGCAAATCTTTTCCTTTGTTGGCATATGCTAATA
This sequence comes from Pseudothermotoga elfii DSM 9442 = NBRC 107921, assembly GCF_000504085.1. Lineage (NCBI taxonomy): Bacteria > Thermotogati > Thermotogota > Thermotogae > Thermotogales > Thermotogaceae > Pseudothermotoga > Pseudothermotoga elfii. Next base: position 1,912,875 of record NC_022792.1, read on the forward strand.
TTATTGGATACAACTTAGCGTCGTTGACGGTAACTGTAAATTCTTTTTTGTCAGAACAGACGAGAATGATTTTCTTTGCATTTGTCGGATAGCCCACATAATTGAGCAAATCAATTAGACTTATCCCTTGGTAGAAGCATTCTCCCATCCAAGGATCCTGAACGACATAAGTTGTTCCAGCCATTTTTTTAAGCTCCTCAAGTGTGAAGGCATAGCCATCTTCAGTGTTTTTTAGAGCTATAATACCTTTGGCTGTGAGTACTGTGTCTGCAAAGAGAACCCCAGTACAGAGTGCGATAAGAACAATCAAGAAGACCTGTTTTTTCATTTTCCTTCCCTCCCATCTGTATTTATCTCTGGATGATCCCTTCATCCAGATGAATTCTTAGTGGATCAGCGACAACCCAAGGATCTCTTACTACACCCGTGAGGCTGTACATTGCTGAATCGGAAATCGTATTCGATATATTGGGATTACTAAATTTGACCATCATGCCATCCGTTCCATCATAGAAAGAAACTACAGAACCGGATTTAGCTACAAACTTAGCATTGTCAACCGTAACCAGTTTTCCAAGAAAGCACTCGGGGTAATCTTTGAGAATCTTAAATGTTATACTTCTATTACTAACCCAGAAGCTCTTCCGTTTCTCTACTTGAGTTTCGGTATCTTTAAAGACAAATTCGTGCATTCCTTGAGCCAGATTAGTTAGATTCAAACGATAAAGATACTCCACCCAGTTGTCTTTGTTCACAATAATTGGTTTAAAGGAAAGCTCTTTGCCATCAATGGAAATTGCTACATTTGAAATAAATTTCGAAGTGACAACTCTGATGGGTACAAGCCCTGATAATACACCTTCGAAAGGAAATTCCAACCAGATTGAGAGATCTTCATTGATGTTGATATAAGCATAGTTCAAAACATTTCTACAAGTTTCAAACAGCACGTAGCCAAATTCGTCTCCGGATGGGGAAGGTCCTTCCCACCAAGCACCACATACTGCTCCACAAGTAAGCTCCAAATAGGGATAGTCAGATAGTTTTATCATTGTATGCCAATGACCCGAGATATGAGCGGTTATCTGATAATCAATGAACAGTTTTTTGAGTTCTCTGTTGTTTTCGGAGTCAGTCAGGTCATAAAGTGGTTCATGAGAGAAAACTACTATTGGTTGATTGTTTGGTACCAAAGTTAAGTCCTTTTCCAACCATTTGAGTTGAACGGAATCAATTTCATATTTAAGTGAGCCACGGTCTGATAGATGTATGTCGAGAACGATAAAGTGAATACCAGATCTGTTAAAAGAATAATATCTTGGACCAAAAGTTGCTTCGAAAATCCCAGTTGGTCTTTCAGCCTTACTTTTGAATTCATGGTTCCCAATCGCATAGAAGACATCGGCCTTTATTCTATTCATATAGGAAGCGACTCGTCCAAGCTGATCTTTAGCTGATTGATCATCGATGTCTCTGATACTTGCTCCAATGTCTCCAAGTACTAATACGAAGGAGAGTTCCTGTTTGTTCAGACTCTGTATCAATTTTTCCAAGTACTTGTCTGCATTATATTTCATCGAGCGATCTGTCAAAGCCTTTGAGAATGCTTCGGGATTCTCCGCATAATGAATATCACTTACCACGGCAAAAGTTCTACTGAAATGAGATTTGGTGAGTGCAAATAAAATTTGTCTCTCATTAGTTGAAGAGTACCACTTTCTGCAAGCATATTCATCAGGTAATATTATGAAAATAAAAGGTTCGTTAGTATCTAAAAAGAAATCTCCATCTTCATTTGTTGCAACTATTTCTCGTCCATCGGATACATAACAATTTGGCAATCCTATCTCGTCTTCATCAAAGATGCCATTGGCATTTGAGTCCAGAAACACTTTTCCACTGATTGCATGAACTGTAGTAAACGTTAAGACAGCAATTAACCAAAAAATCGTAAGACATTTCTTCATTTTGTTCCCCCCTATTTTGCATGGTGATGCACACATGAAACAAGTTTTCGTACATATTCGGTTACATCATCGGCTTGGAATACATTTCTTCCAAAGGCAACTCCTTTTGCTCCATGATCAATGGCTTCACGAACCATAGAAAACGCATCCAGATCCTTCGGACCACCGGCTATCAGAATAGGTATTGGAACAGCAGAAGTTATCGTACTGAAAGTATCTCCCCCTGTGTAGTAGACTTTCAATGCATCTGCGCCAAGTTCGAAGGCAGCTCTGACACCGGTAGCAATACAGGTAACGTCATTACTCTTTGAGTTTTGCGAGAGTACTTCAACAAAAAGTGGTATACCTTCTTTATCGCATTGTTCCGCAATTTTTGCAACAATTTCAAGCGATGGTATCTCACCATCACCAGCCACAAAGCACATGACAATGACTGCATCTGCACCCAATCTTAGTGCATGATCAACAGATGTTGTAAGTCTGTGAAAATCAAATTTGGGGCTATAGTTTGTTGATGCACCTGTTATTCTGAGTATTATTCCGACATCGCCAGAAATACAGTCGTGACATTTGTTCAGAACGCCGGGGTTTAAGATCAAAGCGTCCGGTTTTCCCATAATCACTTTCTGAATCGTGTCACGTATATCTACAAGACCTGGTATGGGGCCTTGGAATTGACCGTGATCGAGGGCAATTACAGCAGAATAACCATCAGGTTTGAATATTCTCTTCAGTCTTAATGATTTACCATACACGCAACGTCACTCCTTCACAAATGTGCTGCACATTTGTGAGCATACGAAATTTATTTTACCTATAGATTAACAAACGGTAACATAGAAGTGACGATGAGCAGTATTTTGACTTGAACGTAGTTGTTATTCGTGTGTTTTTGAAAGAACAAGAAGATACAAAAATAGAAGAAATCCACAAAAGATGATTTTTTGTAAACCTGCTGCGTTATAATTTACAAAAGAGGTGAATTTAGTTTATGAAACTTAATATATATGACCAGGATATTCGCTTGATTGATCCTATATGTTTTCCGATCTTCAAAACAAATGGCAAAAAAGGTGTACTTTTAATTCATGGTTTCACAGGAAGTCCACACGATATGATTTACGTTGCACAAAGACTTTTCGATGAAGGCTTTACTGTATCTGTACCTCGACTTCCAGGTCATGGTACTAACCACAAGGATTTTTTGAATTCAACATGGGAAGACTGGGTCAGGAGATCGATAGATGCTTATCTCGATCTAACTAATTTTTGTGACCAAATAAGTGTTGTTGGGCTTTCAATGGGGGCACTTCTCGCTGCCGTTGTGGCGTCAAGGTTCAAGGCCAAAAAACTTGTTTTGGCAGCCCCGGCTTTTAAGGTGACAGATTGGAGACTCAGATTCACCCCCTTGATGAGTTTGTTTGTACGATATAAAGAGAAGGAACCACCAGTTTTTGATGACCCTTCACTCAACAAATTAGCCCAAGAATATTGGAATAAAGTATTTATAAAACCTGCTGCGCATTTGTATAAGCTACAAAAGGTTGCCATAAAAAGTCTCGAGATGGTTGAATCTCCTACATTAGTCATAGTAACCCAAAAAGACAACTCTGTACCGTTATCTGTTTTAGATGTTATAAAAGATCATTTGAAAGCTGAATTCAAGACTGTTGTTCTTGAAAAAAGCGCTCATCCTGTGACAAACGACATAGAAAAAGAACTTGTTGCTGAAAAGATAGCAGAATTTCTTTCTAACTAAGGAGGAATCAAGGTTGATAACACTTCAAGATGTGAGAGATGCAAAAAGAAGAATTTCACAGTTGGCCCACACCACGCCTGTTTTTTCATCCCAAACTTTGAACATACTTTCAGAGAGTTCTGTTTTTCTAAAAGCGGAAAATCTTCAAAAGAGTGGTTCTTTCAAATTCAGAGGTGCGATGAATTTTCTGCTTTCACTGAGCAGGGAAAATCTGAGAAACGGTGTTGTGACAGGTTCGTCTGGCAATCACGGGCAAGCTCTTGCTTGTGCGGGCAAGATTTTGAATACCAATGTAACTGTAGTTGTACCAGAGGATGTTTCGGCGGCTAAACTTTCAGCAATAAAAGGGTATGGTGCAAGGATAGAACGATGTGGTAGAACGTCGACAGAAAGGCTAAACAGGGCTTATGAGATATCGCAACAAACTGGGGCAATCTTTGTTCCCCCGTTCGACCATCCATGGATAATGGCCGGACAAGGCACGATAGGGCTCGAGTTGATCGAACAACTTTGTGATTTTGACGCTGTCTTAGTTCCTTGTGGCGGTTGTGGGTTGATTTCAGGTATTTCTAAGGCGATCAAAGAAATTCTCAAAAATGCCAGAGTTTACGGGGTTGAACCAGAGCAGAGCAACAGCACATATCTTTCTTTCAAGGCAGGTCATCTTGTTGAATTAAAGAATATAAATACAATCGCTGATGGATTAAGGACTGCTGTGCCAGGTACGCTTACCTTTCCTGTTGTTCAAAAGTACGTAGATGACATTCTTCTTGTATCAGAACAAGAGATAAAAAGAGCTGTTGTCTTTCTACTTGAGAGGATGAAATTACTTGTAGAGCCTTCAGGCGCAGTTACAGTAGCAGCACTCATCTCTGGCAGATTCCCATTAAAAGGTAAGAAAGTCGTTGCCGTACTTTCTGGTGGAAATGTTGATCTTTTTGCACTCTCTGAATGGATCAAGGAAATTAAGCAAGGAGGGTAAAAATGAATCAAAGAGCTCTTGATCTATTTGAAAAAGGTTTAAGTTGTTCCCAATCTGTTTTTGCAGCTTATGCACCGATGTTTGGTATAAACGAAAAGACAGCCTTAAAAATCTCATCTGCATTTGGTGGAGGAATGTCAAGGCTTGCACATGTTTGTGGCGCTGTCTCTGGTGCTTTCATGATAATAGGTTTAAAAACCGGTGGAGAAGACAAAGAGCAAACATATCTTCTTGCAAGAGAATTTGTTGAACAATTCAAGTTATTGGACGGATCAATAATGTGTAAAGATCTTCTTGGCTGTGATATAAGTACCAGCGAAGGTCTGCAGAAGGCAAGGGCAGAGAATGTTTTCAAAACAATCTGTCCAAAGTATGTGAAAGATTCATGCAATATCCTGGAAAAAATACTCTGTCTGTGAGTTGAAGGAGCCCGAACATGGAAGTTTTTGAACTTGATAAAAACCGCTGGAAGGATTTCAAACTTCATTTCAAGTGGTCGAGTGATAGATATTACAAAGTGGATATCAGAAGAACACAAACAGGATGGATGATAGAATTGAAACTTCAAACGACCGATAAACCCATCGTTAAAGATTACGAAGAGCCGCTCTGGCAAAAATGGATGGATGAAGAAAGCGGCGATGGAGCTCGGATATTTGGTGTGAAAATTGACGGTGAAATTGTCGGCTGGATGACCGTTGGCATTGAGAGTTGGAACAACAGACTTAGAGTATATGAATTACTTGTTCTTGAACAGTATCGTAAAAGAGGTATAGGAAAAATACTCTTAGACAAAGCCAAGCAAATAGCAAAACAAAAACACTGTCGCGCAATAGTTCTTGAGACACAGACCAATAATGCCAATGCCATTGAATTTTACAGAAAACAAGGTTTTGAGTTTGATGGTCTTGATATCACAGCCTATCACAATGATGATGTTGAAAGAAATGAAGTCAGAATAGAAATGGTTTTCAAGAACTTTTAAATAGAGTCAGATTTTACGAAAATCCAAAGGAGTTAAACACAATTGCCATACAAAAAATGGAGTTCAATTTCCAGTTTACTGTATTCTGCACAAGAATTGAAAATGATGCTTCAAATGTGAAATTTCAACAATACCATCGCCTAAGGTTCATACCGTATGTAAAAAACTCGATTGTTGTGGTTGAATAGAAATTTTCAGAGAATTATTTGGAAAAAAGCTTGAATTTTGAGCGAGTTGTATTATAATGAAAATTAGTCTGGAGAGGTGGCCGAGTGGTCGAAGGCGCTTGCCTGCTAAGCAAGTGTTGGGATTTACCCAACCGAGGGTTCGAATCCCTCCCTCTCCGCCAGGTTGTGCCCGTAGCTCAGCTGGATAGAGCGCCAGACTGCGGATCTGGAGGCCGGGAGTTCAAATCTCCCCGGGCACGCCAGAAGCAGGCCATTTTCCTTCCTCTATCATCCTTGCCAAGGTATATCTGAAGCCCTTCGTTGAAACTTTTATATTGCCCTTTGTCGCTATTGCGGTTGCCACCGCGCAACCTGCGATAATGGTTTTTTCTCTTCCGGGTGGTATTATCTTCATATCTAATATTTGCTGAAGATTCATCTTCCTGAGCTTTTCTGAAATTTTATAAATATCTTCAGGCGTGAGTATAAAACCATCGAGTGATTTTAGATCCCATTTTTGAACCTTTAACGCGGCGATTGCAACAAAGGATCCTCCAATGCCAACAGGGTTTTCAAAACCAGGAAGCTGTTTTAAAACATAATCAACGGTCTTGTCAAAATCCTTTGCCCTGGGTAAAGAGAGATCAAAGATAGAATTCAAAACATGTGTGCCTATCTCAAGGCTCACAAACCAATCTTTTTTAACAACCTCCAGACTGCCTCCTCCCAGATCAAAGACTGTGACATCCATACTTTGTTTTGGATCGATACACAAATATGTCAAATAAGCTTCTTCTTTTTCTGAAAGAATTTTTCCTTTTATTTCAAAATGCTTTAACAGCCTGTGGAAAAGTTCTGGTCTCTGGCGAAAAACCGCAGTACCAAAAGCGTATGTTTCTATACCGCTGATTTCACTTTGAATCTTCTCAACTGATTGCTTTGCAACACAAAAAGCCTGCTCATCGTCTTTAATTGACTTGAGGCCAACTTCATAGACCTTCTCCAAGAGTATCTTGCCTCTATCGTAAACAAGAGCAATAAAAGAATTCGAGCCAAGATCTAAGACGGCTATCATCCCACCACCCTTTCAGGCAACTTCTCCAGTATTCGAATGACACAATCTTTGCTCTTACCCAACTCAGACAGTCTGTTGAAAAAAACTTCGATGCAACAACCTTCTGATCACCTCATACCACAATTTTGACACATTATCATGACAAAAAACATTGTGGATTTATTATTCGGCTTTCGCTGCAAGATTTCCATCATATGCCGAAAGTAGCATACAGCTTCTATATTTGTTTTTGACAGGTGTTTTTAGAATATAAATCTCAAAAATATAGTGTATAATCTTTTCAACTTGGCAAGGGGGTGAGAGAAATTACACTCATAGAATTGGGCGGTCGCTGACTGCGGAATATTTTCCTTCCTCTTTCAGATTTTCCTCCGTTCAATTTCTACCTGTTTCTTAAATTCCCCAAAGCCTTTACAGAGAAGGTCATTTTATGAGAAAATGGCTTTTTGCCTTGGTTTTGTCGACGACTCTTTTACTGTTCAACTGTGCCGCACCAATTGTCCCAACAACGTATGACATTCAAGGTACGGTAAAACTGTGGAACGACACAGCTTTGTCTGGAGTTACTGTCACAGCAGGTACAAAGCAGGCAACGACAGATTTAAACGGGAACTGGTCTATCAAAGGTTTGAGTGGTAATGTAACAGTATCTGCCCAACTAAGCGGTTATTACATAGTGATTTCGGGTATGGTCTCTCCAACAAAGCAGGTGTCAGGTGCTTCGACAGTAGATTTCACAGCCTATTCTGAAACTGAAGATTTTGGAGGAGGGACTGGAACACAGAACGATCCATACATCATTGTGACAGCCCAACAATTGAACAATATCAGAAATAACCTTGACAAACATTTCAAGCAGATCAAAAACATCGATTTGAATGATCTTAAAAGCAAATTAGACCCAATTGTTGCAAACTGGGAACCAGTCGGTCATGATTTTCCAGTCAGCCCTGGTCCATTTACAGGTAGTTACGATGGTATGGGATTTGAGATTCAAAATATGGTCGTATTGAGTGAAGTAGATAACTATTCAGGCTTTTTCGGTGTTATATCCCAAGCAACTATAACAAATATTGTCTTTAAAAATGCAACAGTTGACTGGAATGCATCTTGTTCAGGCATATTCGCAGGGAGCATAAATGATAGCTTGATTGACAAAATAGTTATTCAAGATTCGTCTATATCAAAATCTACTAATATTGGAGGTTTTGCTGGTTACACCAGTGGTTCAACGATTACAAATTGTGAGATACAAAATATAACAGTAGAATCTCCTGAGGGTGGTTATTATTTGGGTGGATTTGTCGCAGATGCTAATGCTACGTGGTTTGAAAATTGTTCGGCGGACAATATTGAACTTAAAGATCTAAACAATTCTAATACACTCGCAGCGGGTGGCTTTGCAGGTTATTCATCCATAAATGGTTTTAAGAACTGTTCTTTTAACGGTACGATCAACGCAACAAGTACATACACAGGTGGTTTTGCAGGTTATATCGAATGGCATGAAGAAGGACCGGGAAGTTTCGATTCTTTCGAAAACTGTTCAGTATCTGGTCAAATGTATGCAAGAAGAAACCCATCACAAATGTCTGGTTATGCGGGAGGTTTTGCTGGTTTTATAAAAGGTTCTTCACAAAGCTACTCGTTTACAAACTGTACTGTCAAAATGGATATTGAAGTGAATTATCAGGTTACAACAGTTGGAGGATTTGCCGCGGAGATTTCAGGACGTGGAGAAAGTTTTCTGAGATGCTCTTTTGAAGGTTCTATCAGCGCAACTGATAAATTTATCGAAGTTGCTGGTTTTGGTCATACTGGTTTGGAATCGTCGTTTGAAGAATGTTTTGCAAAATTTGAGATCAATACAAAAGATGATGCCTCTGGCTTTATCAGTATTATCGGTGATGCTAACAATGTTTCTGTCAAAAACAGCTATGCAAAAGGTACCATTTATTCTGAATCAGGTTCAGCGAGTGGGTTTATCGTAATGGACTCTGCTATTCATCCAACTGTCCAGAATTGTTATTCAGCAGTTTCGCTTGAAAATTCAACTTCTCGCTATGCCTTTGTCTATAACGTTTATTTTTCAACCGAATCTATCCAGGTCAATACACCAGGCTGTTTTTACGATTCAGATATTTCTAACGCTGAAGATGATCATTCAACTGCTCAATACAAAAGTACAGCCCAAATGAAAACTCAGTCCACATACACAGGCTGGGACTTCGATGAGATCTGGGCTATCAATTCTACAATCAACGATGGTTATCCATATCTACAATGGGAAAATTGAGATAGGGCAGCACATCTGTGCTGCCCTGTTAATCTGAAATTGCCCTGTGAATCATCGGATCACTTATGCTGTAGATCTTTTTTCCGTTTTTGTAATTAACCTCCAGAAAACCCATTTTCTGAAGCAAATTGAGATTGTTGCTTAATGTCTGATCTGTTATAGAACCAAAACGTGCTTCAACAAAATTTTTCACCTGACTGAAGGTTTCAGCTCCAAAACCAACTGCCTTCAGAACAGATATGTAATTTTCAGACCTCAGCCTGAGCAGCTCAAGCTCTTTTTTGACTATTTTTATGGCAGATTTTTCTGTTTCCTGCAGGGCGTTTCCCCAGTCTTTGGTCGTGGAGACTATATAACCGTATATGGAAAGGTAGCCAATGATACCATCCAGTAAATCAACTGCCTTTTCAATCTCTCCAATAGATGGTTCTATACCAATTTGCTTGAACCCTTCAACGAGAAATTCAACCGATTCAGCCCTCTGGAATCTCTCAAGCAACAATTCATGGACGTATCTTCCGAAAAGTGGTGAATTCGCATCTTCCAAATTCAAAAAATCATGCAATACACCAATTTCAGAACCTGTTAATACAATGACTATGTTTTCAAGATTATCGTATATGTACGCCATGAGGTTCAACAGCTCTTTTCCGCCTCTGCCGTAGAACCTCAACACCTGGGCTTCGTCGAAAGCAATGAGCAATCTTGAATTTTTCTTTTTCATAACCTTGTTGATCAATTCAAGATAACCTGTTAGATTACGATCTTTTTGGAGTTTTTCAAAATTCAGCTCAACACCACCCACATTTATCTTTGTGATCACTTTGAAGATCGATCTATTCTTCTGGATAATATCCTCAAATTCGGATATGATTTTCCTTTCAAAGGAAATTCTGTCAAATCTGTTGATTTTTTCATATACTCTGCAATCTATAAACACTGTCGAATGCCCCTGATCTTTCATTTGCTCAAGGAATACTTTCAACACAGATGTTTTACCTATTCTCCTTATACCAGTTATGAGAATAATTCTTCCTGTTTTCGAATATTCACTGAGTTTGGACAACTCTTCTTCACGATCATACAGATTTTCCTTAGAGCTTTTTGGCGTTAGCGAAAAATACATAACTCAACCCCCTTTGAGTAACTCAACCCCATTTGAGTAAATATATTATACATTTTTTTAGGAGTACTCGCTCATCATGCAGAAAAATTCTTCAGGAGGGTAATAATTGGCAGAAAAACAAAAAAAGAAAGGCAGACTGAAAGCCTTTCTTAAAATCATTATCGTAGCTCTTTTTGTGAGCCTTACGATACTTATATATGGGTATTTCGTCTTTGAGTACAGCAGAATAAAAGGGCTTTCTGCTAATCCTGTTGAGGACTGGAAAAGTTATATATCGTTTCTCTTATCAAAAATACCGTACGTGGACAGGTATGTTAAATACGAGCCACTTCAGATACTCTCTCCGTCAGAATATTTTGAAGAAATATCAAGAGCTGCTTCCACAAGAGCTCAACAAATACTTGAAGAGGCAAAAAGCGCAAAATCCCAGGCAGAAGAACAGCTGAAACTTGTTGAAGCAGAAAGAAAAATAGTTCTACAGATGAGAAAAGAATGGGAAGAAAAAATGCTTCAACTTGAAGCTAACACAGGAAAATTGCAAAGCACAGAAGATATTAAAAAAATAACCGAGACTATTTCCAGTGCCGATCCAACTGGAATAGCACCTGTCCTTGCGAGCAACGCGTATACAGTTGATTCAATAGCCGCAGCCCTTTCAAATCTTTCACCTGACCTGAGAGCAGACGTTTTAACCGAACTTGGAAAAATAAACCCAGAGAAAGCTGCTCAGGTGATGAATAAAATCGCGTCTGTAGAAGAAATAATCAGCTCCTTGAATGAGAGAGAAAGACAGATTGAGGAAAAGCAAAAGCAACTTGTAAATGAACTGTCTCTCATGATAGACGCAAAAATAATCAAGGACCTTTCATTTGACTTCATAAAGCAATTTACTGATGAACAAATTCTTCAGATGATCGATTCATTATCTCTGGACGAAAACTCTGTGATGATAATACTCACTTCCCTGGAAAGCGAAAGATCGAAAGAAATTCTGAAAAGATTAAAAGATGAGAAACCCGGATTGTTTCAAAAGCTTGTACTCAAGGGGGTGAGTTTATAACCACACAACCTGTCTCGAGTGGCGAGTTTTCAGAACAAAAATCTGTGAAGACTAAATCTTCGAATTCAAGCTCATTCGCAATGATATTAGAACTTGTTAAAACAAAAGTGCAACAATTATCTGCAATGCAGGGATTTGTCAAAATATCCCATCAGACAAATACCGCGGTCAAAACAAAGCAGGAAACTCAGAACGATGAAAAGCTAATAAAAAATCCTGTAACCGAAAAAAACGGAATAGTAAAACTTTCACAGATAAAAACTGACCTGAATTCTAAAATTGATATAGATAGTACTACGAAAAACAAACAGAGCACCAATCAGAAAACCATCACTGAAAAGCAAAGCAATGATGTAAAACAAAACCAGAATGCATTATCCAGCAAACAGATAAGCCCTGAACCAAGCCCAAAAATTTCTGTTGAAAAACAAAACGAGGAACTTTCTTCAAAAAATCTCACCGAGCAGGTTCAAAGTAAGGTTCAAAACATTCCAAAAAGATCGATTTTCAAAGAAGGCGTAGAAAACAAATCACATCAGGAAAATCAGCAATTAAAACAAATTGTTCATAACAATGGGCAAAAAAATACAGCTAATCAAAAGGTAAATTCTCATAAAATAAGTAATTTACAGATTCAGACCCAAAGCAAAAACACATCTTCAAACACTCAACAGAATAATTCTCAAAAAACCGTTCATGCAAATATAAATATCCCTCAAACAGAGAGTCTTGGAGTGAAAAATAGCCATCAGAAACCCATTGCAACATCAGAGAAATCGGAAAATGACCTTACCATTACGATCAAAACCAATCTTCAAAGCAACACAAACAAACAAAATGTACAAGCGGAAAAAACGCAGAGCAAGGACATCTTCCAATTTCAAAAGCCCAGCCAGACATCTCAATCATCAAATCATCAAAGGGCAAATGTTGGGTCTGACTCACAGAATATCATTGTGTCAAAGCAACCAGTGGTAAGCACCAGAAAAGCTGAGAAACTTGTTTCTCAAACTAATGAACCAGAAGCCGAAACAGTTCAAAAATTGAAAACCGATCCAGACGTTCTTTCTATAAGCAAAACTACTAAAAAAACTGTACAAATACCCCGTTCAGAGGAACAGCAAAAAACAGTAGATTCGAGAAATTTAATTGAACAGCTTATTTTGCAGGGAAAGACAGAAATTTCAACACAATTGAAGAAAACAGAAGATCTTCCGGAACAAAAAATTTCTCAGCAAAGTGGGATAATAGCTGAAAATCTGATATCAGAAAAAAGTGTCCTTAAATCAAGTCAATCCCAACCTGCCATGACTTTCAAACAAATACAACTGATCATTAAAAACGCGGTTGTTCAGATCCAAAACAGCACAAGTGAATTCACCCAATTTAGACAGATTAAAAGAGAAATTCCGAGTCAGCTGAAAACATCTCAACCAATAAAAATAGAAAACTTCAAGCTCGAGATAGCAAAAAATTTAAAAAACGATACGCCAGTTATATCTGAACAACCTCAAATCGAGAAATTCAAACAGGTCGAACAAGTTAAAGAACTTTTGAATGAAAAGCTTGCACGTAAAACGTACGAAAGTGAGCAAATAACGCAAACACATAATGAAATTCAGAAGACAGCTGATTCAGTCGTGACAAGAATCGAACAACAAGAAAGAAGTTCTAACATTCAAACAATTGTTGAGACAGTTAAAGAAATGCAGAACAACATTGTGGAAAAGGCAACAGTTGATCTATCACCACCAAATCTCGGAAAAGTCGAAATCGAGCTAATAAAGCAACAGGATAGATTGATCATAACCTTGAAAGTCCAGACAAACGAGGCAAAAGAATTACTCGAAAAAAATTCCAAAGAACTCGCCTCACGATTGAGCACTCTCGGTTTTAAAGTCGAGCAGATAGATATCAAAACTCCTCATAAGACAGAAGAAGATCAACTAAGTAATCATCAGGAACAAAAAGAAAATCAAAATCATGAACGCAGACAAAAAAGACAACAGGAACAGGAGGTGAAAGAAGATGATCAACTCAATTGATTATTCTTACTCAACTTACACGAGTTCTGAAAGAACACCAAGCAATACTCTTGACAAAGATGCTTTCCTGTTACTTTTGATAACACAGCTGAAAAATCAAGACCCTCTTGAACCAATGGACAACAAAGACTTTATAGCCCAGCTCACACAATTTTCGACTCTCGAACAGATAACAAACATGACTAACTCAATTCAAGAATTCCTTACGCTGCAAGAAGGTGCACTTCAAGCTCAATCTGCCTCGCTAATAGGAAAATACGCTACTGTTCAAGCAAATCAGATCACTGTCAGTGACGGTGTTTCCGAAAGCATAGTTTTTGAACTTGATGAAGCAGCGCCGGTTATAGTGAGAATTTATGATTCAGACGGAAATTTAATAAGAGAAGCTACCTCAAGTACTCTTGACGCAGGAGCCCATGCGTACGTATGGGACGCAAGGGATAGCAGTGGTCTACAGGTAGAAGATGGTACTTATACCTACGTTGTTTCAAAGCTCAATTCAGACGGGAGTGAAACAGAAATTGGCGGAATCGAAGGCGGAAAGATCGAATCAGTAAAGTTCAAGGGCAATGAAATTTATGTCTACATCTCAGGTAAAGAGTATCCACTTGCTTCAATAATCGAGATATCAGAGGAGGGATAAATCATGATGCGCTCTATGTTCAGCGGTGTCGCTGGCATGAGAAATTTTCAATACGCTATCGACGTAGTTGGCAACAACATAGCCAATGTGAACACCGTGGGATTTAAAGGTTCAAGGGTAACTTTCCAAACGGCGCTCCTCCAAACCATGAAAGCAGCCCGGAGTCCACAAAACAACATTGGCGGCACAAACCCAATACAAATCGGTCTCGGTTCACAGCTCGCGACTATTGATAAAATAATGACCCAAGGTTCATTCGAAAACACCGGTAACAAAACAGATCTCGCAATTCAGGGAGACGGATTCTTCGTACTCAGTGATGGTAGCCAGTACTATTACACGCGAGCTGGCGCACTCTCTGTTGATACGAATGGAACGCTGATTCAGAGCTCAACAGGCTACAAAGTGCAGGGTTGGAGAGCTATACAGGATCCAGCTACCGGTACGAGATATGTTGACACAAACCAACCAATAGGTGACATAGTAATAAGTGCAGGAATGACCATGCCCGCAAACGCAACAACCAGTGCGACAATGGAAGGAAATCTCAATTCTTCTGTTGGGCCAACACCGTTTTCGATGACAGTTACTGATGAAGATGGAAACGAACATTCTGTGAGGTTTGTCTTTTCAAAAACCGACGATGATTTTGTAAGGCAGACTGATCCATTTTCAACCAAGCAAAGTTATACATGGACGGCTTACGACGAAAATAACGCTGTCGTATCCGTGGGCTATATAGTTATGAATCAATATGGCAATGTTGATGAAGCTGGAGTATATCAAAACCTGAGTGCTACAGCTACCACAGATGGTCAGCTAACACAGACAGATGTATCAGGCACTATCCCAGCTGATGGAGATTATCACGCAGTTGTTCTCGATAGCAATGGCAATGTGATTTTCAGTGATGCTGTACCGATAAGTGGCGGAAATTTCACAATAAGCGATTCCGATATTGTCAACGGTCAAAATTATACTGTTATTTTCTATGATGAAACAACAGCCAGCGATGAATTCACTGTTGCTACCGGTGCAAATATTTCAATCCCAACGGCTGGAGAAGCAAGGTTTTATGAGTCAGATAATCCATCAAATTACAACGTGCTTTCCTATGAAAGCCCGAAATATGTAACAGCGGTTCAAATGTATGATTCACTTGGAAATGCCTATTCAGTTTATGTGGAATTCACAAGAATAGGTGAATTTGGTAATATGAAAAACGCATGGATATGGAAAGCTTATACAGCAAGTGGTGAACCAATAACATATATTGATGCAAACGGCCAGAGTAGTGACGGAACAAACAACTATGTTGGCGGAATTATCAACTTCAATGAATCTGGAAGGATCAGCGGCATGTACGGAGTTACATGGGACGGAAGCCAACTTACAGTCGGTAACACTGAACTTCGAACGATCAGCTTTTCTGCATCTCATCGTGGTGATAGTAATGTTACTGCGGCAATTGACTTTTCGTCCATGACACAATTTTCTGGAAGTAATTCTGCCGCCTTTACCTATCAAAATGGAAATGCACTTGGAACATTGCAGTCTTTTGCAATAAATGAAAATGGTGAAATCATAGGCACCTTCAGCAACGGTTTGACAGATATTCTTGGCCAGGTGGCTCTGGCAGTTTTCAATAACCCGGCGGGTCTAACAGAGATCGGCGATTCGTTATACATAACCAGTTCAAATAGCGGGCTTGCACAGATTGGGACCGCGGGCAGCGGTGGAAGAGGCACACTTATACCAGGAGCTCTTGAAATGTCAAACGTTGATCTTGCAGAAGAATTTACGAGAATGATCATAGCCCAACGTGGTTTTCAGGCCAACGCGAGGGTTATAACAACAGCTGATACCATTCTTGGTGAGCTTGTTGCATTGAGAAGATAAGGTGATATTAAATGATCTGGCTCACACATCTGCGAGGAAAACAATTTGTTTTGAATGCTGAAATGATTGAATCAATAGAAGCGCTTCCAGACACAACAATTACTCTGTTCAACGGGAGAAAATATATCGTTTTGGAAAAGATCGAAGAGGTTGTCGAAAAGGTGATAGAATACAAAAGAAAAGCGTATCCTATGCCCGATGTTTTAAAATATTTACCCAAGCAATAGGCAGGTGGTTTAATGGATATTTCAACAATTCTTGGCATATTTATGGCTTTTGGTATGATTGTGTTTGGTATAATCGCAAACAAATCTTCACTTGGAGTTTATTATAACCTGCCATCACTTTTCATAACCATAGGAGGCGCAATAGCTTCCACAATCGCTTCTCACCCAAAGGAAAAGAGTTTCAAAATAATCCAGGTGATGATGTCCACTTTCAAAGAACCAAAGATTGACAATGTTGGATTGGTCAGGACCCTTGTAT
Organism: Pseudothermotoga elfii DSM 9442 = NBRC 107921; assembly: GCF_000504085.1. Taxonomy (NCBI): domain Bacteria; kingdom Thermotogati; phylum Thermotogota; class Thermotogae; order Thermotogales; family Thermotogaceae; genus Pseudothermotoga; species Pseudothermotoga elfii. The sequence goes on from NC_022792.1 coordinate 1,929,365, forward strand.
CTTTCTCTGAAAAGGCAAGACGCGAAGGATTGCTTTCCCTGGAAGAAAATCTGAACGAAATAGAAGACCCATTCATGAAAAAGGCGCTCCAACTTGTCATAGATGGAACAGATCCTGATTTGCTCAAAAATATGATGGAGACAGAAATGGATTTGATAGAAGAAGATCTGGCTGGCGAGAAAGCTCTGATGGATTCAGCGGGGGCCTATGCTCCTGCATATGGTATGATAGGAACTCTTATAGGTTTAATAGCAATGTTGAAGACCCTGAACAATCCTGAGACACTTGGGCCTGGTATGTCTGTGGCGCTCATAACTACTTTTTATGGTTCTATACTGTCAAACGCTGTTTTCTTACCCATGGGTGAAAAAATAGGTAAAAGGGCAGCAAAAATTCTCAGGCAAAAACAAATGATACTGGAAGGGGTCCTTTCAATTCAAGCAGGAGAAAACCCAAGAGTTCTGGAAGAAAAGCTCAAATCATTCCTTACAAATCAGGAAAAAGTTGTTTACGAAGCAGCCATACAGGAGGCAACTGCGTAATGCCAAGAAGAAAAAAGCAACCGGAAGTACCCAAGGGCAGCTGGCTTACAACATATGGGGACATGGTGACATTGCTTTTGACTTTTTTCGTCCTGCTATTTTCAATGTCAACCATAAGCCCTGGCAAATTCCAGCAAGTGGTTGTGGGAATAAGATCCGCTCTGACAGGAATGCCTCCAAGTGTTTTAACTGGTGGAAAGAGTCTTTCAGAAGAACCTTTGATAACTTCGCAAAGAGGGGTGTATCAAGAATTAATAAGAATTGCCGAAGAGTATAAAGGAAAAATAACGATTCAGGAAAAAGATGAGGGTACTGTTATAATTATGCAGGACATGGCGTTTTTTTATCCTGCAAGTGCTAAATTAACACCAGAGGCGAAAGAATTACTTGGAAAAATAGGATCTATTGTGATAGAACATACAACAAATGTGCTTCAGATATATGGATACGCAGACGATCAACCGCTATCTCAAGATTCAATATATGTTTCAAACTGGCATTTGAGCTCCGCAAGAGCCTCAAGCGTTGTACAGTTCTTTACAGAGGAGCTAAAAAAAAGAAGATCTGTGGAAAGGCTTGCAGATATCAGGGCTGGTAGATTTGATCCGGAATATTTTTACGATTCCCAAAGATTTTACCCGATAGGGATGGGAGATTGGCCAATAAAAAGAGAAATACAGGCGTTGCGAACATACATAGACAGTGAAAAACAACTTGCAACTGACAAGCTTCAGCAGGGGCAGATAAATCAAAATCTTTACAATCAAACCATAGAAAGACTTGATAGCGAATATCTGGCACGCCTGGTACAGCTCAGGAATCAGTACAGAAGGATTGATATACTTATAAAGAGGGAAAAAGCAAAGTAGGTGATACAATGGCTGACGAAGAAAAAAAGAAAAAAGGCTTTGGTGGCTTGTTAATGATGATACTTATCCCTGCCGTGGTGGCTGCTGGTGTGACTATTGTCACCATAATGATGCTTGGTACAAATTTGACCAACCAGCGTCAGGAAACAACTGTCACAACTCCTGTGGAAATTAAGGCGGTTCTGATACAATCCGGGACTTACCAAACATTCATGCTGAAAGGCGGAAAAGAGGTTGCAGTGATCGATTCTCTGAGTTTCACTGTTGCGAGTGATGCCTGCAGAGCTGCCATAGGAAGCAAAAATGATGAAATAATGGATGGTTTGATGCTAATTTTTCTAAGCAAAGACAAATCTGAATTGAATACAGCTGCTGGTATCGAACTTTTGAAGAAACAAATAAGGGCCATGGTGAATGAAATTACAGGTTTTACGGGAGATAGAGAAAGGCTCGGCGTGATAGGAGTATATTTATATATAAAGGCCATCAGCTCCGTTGAATGAGGGGTGATGATGTGTCCGATGTTCTCAGTCAGGATGAAATAGATAAATTATTACAGGCAATAAGCTCTGGAGAAGTCACAGTAGATGAAATCAAAAAAGAAGAAACCAAGAAAGTCAAACTGTATGATTTCCGAAGGCCGAGTAAATTTTCAAAAGAGCATATAAGGGTCTTCGATATGATTCATGAAAATTTCGCAAGATCCATTTCTACATACCTTTCAGGAAGGGTTAGAACGTTCACAAACATAAATCTTGCTAGCATAGATCAGATATCATATGAGGAGTTTATAAGATCTCTTCCTGCTCCATCATTCATTACTGTTTTCAGTGCGCCTGAATTTGTTGGGAGCGCTATTTTAGAAATGAATCTGGAGATCTTCTACACGATTTTAGACTTGATTCTCGGTGGGCCTGGCATACCCAATGTGAAACGTACACCTTCAGACATAGAACTTTCTATAATGAGAAAAGAAGTTATGAATATTCTCACAAATCTATCTCAAGCCTGGAGTGAAGTTTATCAATTTGTTCCAACTATCGAAAGCGTGGAAAACAATCCACAATTTGTCCAGATTGCACCTCCAAATGAAATGATTTTGCTGGTGTCATTGTACGTTACAATTGCAAAAACGGAAGGATTTTTAAATATATGCTGGCCATCTTCTTTAACAGAGCCTTTTATGGACAAACTCTCTTCGCGAACATGGTTCACAGCAAAAAGAGAGCAATTGTCCGAAAAAATGCTTGAAGATTTAAAGCAAAATGTAAAAACCATGAAAATGAAGATATCGGCGATTTTGGGAGAAGCGATTCTCAGCGTGAAAGAAATTCTGGACCTTGAAGTTGGAGATGTCATAAGGCTGCAGACTCATAAAGATGATGATGTAATGGTTGAAGTCCAGAGCAAACCGAAATTTATGGCTCGACCAGGTGTCTTTAAAGGCTATAGAGCTGTTAAAGTTACCCGGATTCTGAAGCCGGAGGTGGAAGAAAATGAACAGTGATTTTCTGACACAGGATGAATTAAATGAACTTTTAAAAGGATTAAGTGACACCCTGAGCGAACATGACCAGGAAGCAATCAAAGAAATATCGAATTTGATAATTGACTCTTCAACAGCAGCCCTCGGCATTGTGATCGGCAGAGAGGTAAAAGTGACTTTGGTAGAAATCTCTCAAAAAACCCTGAAGGATTTGTTATCATCTTTCGATGAAACGATCGTCGCCGTTCAGATAGAGTTCTCAGATGGCCTGAAAGGGGAATTTTTGATATTGTTCCCACAATCACTCGGTGCTCGTATTGCAGACATGATGATGGGCGGGTCTGGTGAACCTGAAAGTTTCGAGCTGGATGAAGTAAGGTTGAGTGCAATAACTGAAACAATGAACCAGATGATGGGATCTTCTACCACTTCTCTTTCAGAACAAACTAAGAAAAAGGTCTCTATCTCCAAACTGAAAGTTGATCTTGTGAAAAAAGATGAGGAACCCGTTCTTAATTTTAATCTTGCCCAGGTACTGGCGTATGTTGCTTATGAAATTGACCTGGAAAACTCTCACAAATCCAAAATCCTGTTGATTGCACCTGCCCTGTTTTTCAAAGACATATACAAAATCATTCATCCTGCTCAGGAACCAGAGAAGGAAAAAGAACAGAAGAGAGAGGAAGAAAAAGTAAAAGTTCAGCCGGTTCAATTTCAAGAATTTGATCAATCTCAGAGAGCCGCAGTTTCTACACCATCGGAATTTTCCGATAAATTAGAACTGCTTTTAGATGTCCCTCTGAAGGTAGTTGTGGAGCTCGGCCGCGCAAAAATGACACTTAAGCAGGTTTTGGAAATGAATATAGGATCTCTGATAGAGCTGGATAAATTAACGGGCGAGCCAGTTGATATTCTCGTAAACGGAAGACTTATAGCAAAAGGCGAAGTCGTGGTAGTTGATGAAAATTTCGGTGTTCGAATAACAGAGATAGTTACACCAAAACAAAGAATCTATTCTATAAGGGAGACGAACGGACTTTGATGAAAAGACAGATAATCTTTTTTGTGACATTGATCACAGTATCGTATCTTGCTAATCCAATATTTGATTTTGTTCAGAGCATAGCAGGTTGTCGCGATTTTTACGCACAATTTCAAATTTTAGCCAGAGTGAAAAGTGGCGAAGATTACCAGAATTTGTCGATGTCTGCTGAAGCGGCTATTAGAAATCTGGAAGATTTTTATTTGCTCATAAAAGAACCTGTGGTGCTTTCAGATCTGTCTTTTGTATACATTGCAAGAACAAAGCGGCTTTACTCTTCTTTTCCCGGGTATATTGATATGGAAAATATAGAGATTCCCGTTGAAAATATTCTGACGATTTTTGAAAGCATATTCAAAATACTGCAAACTCCCTTGGTGATAACCAAATTTGATGATAACAGCATAACTATAAGTCCCACATCATTTGTTCTCAATCAGGCATCTGAACCGGTTGTCTTCAAACTAAAAATTGAAGAAGGAAATTTAAAAGAATTCACCATGACTACATCCAAAAGCAATGACGAGTACATAAAGATACAGATAAACAAATTAATTCTTTTTGCAAATATCGATCAATATTTTCATCTTGCACGTTGAACGGAAAGAAGATTTTCGATCCCCCACGAAAACAGCTCTGGAAACTCCCTTCTGGAAAAATTATCATCGGAGAGTATCTCAGCATAAGTCACGGTTCCGGCAAGCAATCTTTTTATCTTTGAAAGATACCTGACCATTAGATCTATACTGACCATTCCCATTGGCTCTCCATGACCCGGAATAACCCAGTTAAAATGTCTTCTTCTCAGATCTTCCAGAATTGTTATCCATTGTTCTAAATTACTATCAGAAACTATTTCCGGATGAAATCCATTGAAAACAAGGTCACCAGCAACAAGAATTTTTTCATCTCTCACTATTACAATAGAGGAATCTGGTGTATGTCCCCCGAGTTTTGCTATTTGAAGATACTCATCACACCAATCTTCTTCAAAAGTAATAGAAGGAAGCACAGGTTTTTTAATCATAGGAAGATCTTTCAGATAATCTGCATCCATCAGAGACATTTTTTTCTTGGTCAAAGATGAAGAGAGTATTTGAACATCATCAAAAACAATATTCCCAAAACAATGATCTGGATGATAGTGGGTATTGATAATCAAATAGATTCTTTTTTTCAAAACACCTTCTATAAATTCTCTTATTTTACGAGCTTTTTCTTCAAAAAGAGAGGTGTCAACTACGATTGCCCCCTTTGAGTCGACGATAATCACAACATTTGCAGAACCATCTCCCCCTACCACATAAACTTTGTTACTAAGTTTTTGAATCATATATACCCTCCTGACTCTGATATAATCTTCTTGTTATAATTCTTTAAGAGAGGATGCTTTTCCTTGAGAAGTGCTCTATTATTTGGCTATTATGGATATGGAAACCTTGGCGATGAGCTTCTGTGCGAATCAGCGCTTGATATCCTGGGCAGGACATTCGATAAAATCTACATTCTTGTCCCAAAACACAAAATTGAGGATTACACAAAAAAAGGTGTTGAACCAGTCAATAGATTTGATTTTATCTCTATTTTCACCGCGATTTTGCACAGTAAAGTTGTTGTGTGTGGAGGAGGAGGTATATTTCAGGACCAGACGAGTCTGAGAAGTTTTTTATACTATGCTTCTATTGTGATAGTTTCCACACTTTTTAGAAAACCTGTCGTATTGCTTGCTAACAGCTTGGGACCCGTAAAAAGAAAATTTTCCAGAAAGATTTTGAGATACATACTATCACGAAAGAACGTATACTTTATCGCGCGGGATCCTGTAAGTGCCCGGTATGGAAAATTGATGAGCCAAAATATTTTTGAAGGAACAGATCTCGCCATAAAAAGCCTTTCGAAACTACCCTTAGAGGTAAAAAAATCTTCTCAGGTGAGTTTTTGTCTCAAAGAAGAAATCAATCTATCGAATATTCTGAGCTTTCTCAAAAATATTGGTCTAAAAAGATTTTTACTGGTTCCCATGAGCCCTCAGGATGAAAAGGTCTGCGTTAAATTAATGGAGAAATATCCAGAACTCGAGTTTTCAAAAAAACCGTTAGAAGCCATAACCTGTTCTTCTCTTGTTATATCTCAGAGGATGCATGGCTCTCTTATAGCAGCTTACTATGGTATTCCATTCGTTAGTGTAGATAATTCCAAGGCGAGCAGATTCATGAAAAAATATCTTCCTGATTATCCGGGATATACCAGCAAAGCTGATACTAATATTATCACCGCAATTTCAAAAGTAATAAATATGCCTGTGTCAGTGGATAAAAAAATGCTCGAAGACGCTAAAGAGATGGAAGAAAAATTGATCAAATTGATTAGAAATCTTCAGAGATGATAAAATAAATCCCTTGTTTTATGGATTAATCAGGCGCCCCATGAACAAAATCAAATCGTAAGTGCTGTCGTATATAAAAAAAATAAACGGTCTATCCGCCCTAAATTCCACCGGTTTTTTTGGAGCCATCTTGATATTAACTATAGTAGCAGTTGCCGCAGCCGCCTGTGTTCCCTCTTCATATACCTCTATAAACGATTGATGAATCACATCTTTGATTTTCAGCATTTTTGTACCGTCCATTTTCGAAAAATCGGCTTCATCTGTAAAAGCATCAACAATACCCATGCTCATAAGTGTTCGTTTCAGATTGAATCTGCACTCTGTTTTGAATTTCGGAATATGAACATTCACTTCCGTCGGTTTTAAATTACTCCTCCATTTTTTAAAGAGATCTAATGAAATATTTTTCTCTATCTGGCTCAAATCTTTATCTTCTTTTGGAAGCACGATTATCATCGAGATCTTATTTTTCGCATAAGGTAACTCAAGAACCTGAACTAATGAATCTTCTGTATAGTTAGCTGTGATATTTTTAAACATCATATCTACTTCTTTTTCTTCGTTCTTAGAGATATGAAATAATTCCTTTCTGGTTGAAGAAGGATCAAACGGATTCAGCCATAATCCTTTAAAATATATAGCGTTTGTCAAAACAAGCCTTGTTAGTGAATCTATATCGTCCGGCTTTATCAAATCTCTAATCTTGTTATTCGTTTTTGCCTCTATCCATTCATTTATCTTTTCTCTTGCTTCATCTTTGTGGTTCGCAAAGTCGACATAGTTGATCCATGACTGGTAATACTTTTGTATCTGTTCGACAAACTCTTTTAGAAAAGGATATCCTTCCTGAAGCCACATAGAATTCGCAACAGATAGTTGATAATTTTCATTTGATTGATTTAAAGATGTAGTTAACTGTGAGAAATTGCTGAGCAACGTCTCGTCATCGAGATCGAAGTGAAGAACATTTTTCATCTGCTGTGCTGTATCAGAATCTGCACCAATATAAGTCATTGCAAGAGCTGAACTGATACTGAATGGAGAAAAAAATATGTTTCCCGGCTTTTCTGACAGAACTTTGTACAAATCAACTCCAAAAAGATTGCTTGAATCCTGGACTATGCCGAAACCTATAAAGATTAAACTGGTTAGAAAAGCCGTTAAGAAAACTTTTTTCATCTCTATCCCTCCCTTGATTCTACAAATAAGACTTAGTTCTTTCAAAAAAGTTTCAATCATTTTTTAGAGATATGCACGTAAAGATCAGATCTATACCAATATTATGAAGACAGATCCGTCTGGATAAGCTTGTCCAACAATAATATTACTGATTTTGGAAATTTCGCCTTCTATAAAGACTTAATGTTATTTCTCAAAATAGCCTCTTACAAAGCTCTTTCTGGAACTTACTCGAGATTAACTTCGTCATGGACAATTTTTTAAACTGTATCTGCAGCAGACTAATAATCTAATCAAATTCATGAATTTCATTGAGTTCTGCTATGTAGATTATCACACCTGTGGGTAAAATATTATAATCGTGATACATTTCACAAAAAAATGTTTTACAGCGCCCTTCTTTCAAAAAAACAAGGTATTATCTATTACGGGAAAAAAATCACGATATAAGAAGGTGACACAGTGGATTTTTTATTCAGTAATGAGCAATTACTTGCAAAACAGCTTTTCGAAGAATTTACAGAAAAAGAGGTTAAACCTCTTGCTGCAAAAATAGATGAAGAGGAAATTTTTCCACTTGAAACTATCAAAAAAATGGCAAAACTTGGCATGCTTGGTATCCCATTCCCAAAAGAATCTGGTGGATCAGGAGGAGATTACATAACATATATTTTACTTGTAGAAGAACTTGCCAAGGCCTGCGCTTCTACCTCGATAATAGTTTCTGCCCATACGTCTCTCTGTTGCTGGCCCATATTCACTTATGGGAATCAAAAGCAAAAGGAAAAATATCTCAGGCCATTGTTGCAGGGTACGAAAATAGGTGCTTTTGCCCTTACTGAGCCAAATGCAGGTACAGATGCTGCAAGCCAGCAAACAACAGCAAGACTTCAGGATAACCACTATGTGCTGAATGGCAGTAAAGTGTTTATAACAAACGCTGCTCACGCCGATGTATTTATAGTTTTTGCAATGACAGATCGTTCGAAAGCTACCAAAGGAATAAGCGCTTTCATTGTTGAAAGAGGTTTTGATGGTTTCAGAATAGGGAAAATAGAACATAAAATGGGAATCAGAGGATCTTCTACAGCCGAACTTGTTTTCGATAACTGTAAAGTTCCCAGGGACAATTTGCTTGGTGAAGAAGGTATGGGATTCAAAATAGCTATGTCAACTCTGGATGGTGGAAGAATAGGAGTTGCTGCGCAGGCTCTGGGAATAGCCGAAGGAGCTTTTAATGAATGTGTTAAATATATGAAAGATCGTAAACAGTTTGGGAAAACACTTTCCAGTTTTCAGGGATTGCAATGGTATATAGCAGAAATGGCTACACAAATAGAAGCAGCAAGAAATCTCGTCTACAAAGCTGCATGGAAAAAGCAAAACAATCTTCCTCACACCGTTGATGCTGCAATGGCAAAGCTGTTTGCATCAGAGATTTCCATGAAAGTAACCACGACAGTTGTCCAAATTTTTGGAGGGTATGGCTACACAAAAGATTATCCCGTAGAAAGAATGATGAGAGATGCAAAAATCACACAAATATATGAAGGTACATCAGAAGTCCAGAAAATGATCATAGCATCACATGTTTTGAAATGAGGTGAAATAATGAAAATTCTGGTTTTCATAAAACAGGTACCGAACACACATGAAGTAAGAGTTGACCCTAAAACAGGAACATTGATACGTGAAGGTGTGCCCTCAATCATAAATCCGGAAGACAAAAACGCTTTAGAATTGGCATTACAATTGAAAGAACAAATAAAGGCTCACACAATAGTTGCAACAATGGGGCCTTCTCAAGCAGAATGGTCACTTCGAGAATCACTCGCTATGGGTATAGACGAAGCATATTTGATAAGTGATACAGCCTTCGCTGGCTCCGATACACTGGCAACAAGCCTTGTGCTTGCCGCTTTTGCAAAAAAAATTGGTTTTGATTTAATTCTGACCGGCAGGCAGGCAATAGACGGAGATACAGCTCAGGTTGGGCCAGAAATTGCGGAACATCTACAAATTCCACATGTTACATATGTTGAAAAAGCTGAATTTTCAGGAGATTTTGTGAAAGTTCAAAGAGCATTGGAAGATGGTTATGAAATAGTGAAAACCAAACTACCGTGTCTTTTAGCTTGCAGTAAAGACTTAAATATTCCAAGATATATGAATATGAACGATTTGTTCGGTTGTTTTAAAAAAACTATTCAAACCCTGAAACTTTCAGATCTTTTCTTAAAGAGAGAAGACGTCGGTTTAACGGGTTCTCCAACGAAAGTGAGAAAAACTTTTACAAAAGGACCCAGAAAAGAGGGAAGGAAGATCGAACTCAACCCGTACGAATCAGCCGAACAGATTTTCATAGAATTGCAGAACAGGCAACTCGTATAACGGAGGAGATATCATATGGGCGTATGGGTTATATCAGAATACAGAGAAACTTTGCAAAGAGTCAGTATGGAGCTTATAGGAAAAGCAAGGGAACTTTCAGATGAATTGAATGAAGAGCTTACGGCAGTGGTTCTCGGATGGAAAATTTCCGATTGCGCAGATTTTTTAATTCAACACGGAGCAGATCACGTCATTTTTATAGAGCACGAGCTACTTCAACATTATACCGCAGGTGGATATACAAAAGTTTTGAGCAAACTCATCAACGAGAGAAAACCATCGATAGTTTTAATAGGTGCAACTCATATTGGTAGAGATCTTGCCCCAAGGCTCGCCGCAAGATTAAAGACAGGCCTGACAGCAGACTGCACCCATCTTGAAATCGACCCAAATACGAAAAATCTTCTCATGACCCGTCCTGCTTTTTCCGGAAACCTGATGGCTACTATTGAATGCCCCGTGCACAGGCCACAGATGGCGACTGTGCGTCCCGGCGTCTTCCCGATGCCTTGCGCAAATTCTTCAAGAAAAGGAACTGTGGAGTCCATTGAACCAGATTTGAACGATGAAGATTTGCTTGTCATTGTTGAGAAAGTCATGAAAATTGAGAAATCATCGATTGACATCTCTGAAGCAAAAATAGTTGTTTCTGGCGGTAGAGGCGTTGGCGGTAAAAAAGGATTTGATATACTCCACGAACTTGCCGAAGCACTCGGTGGCACAGTAGCCGGATCAAGGGGTGCTGTTGAAGCAGGATGGATTGAGAAAGAAAAACAGGTGGGGCAGACAGGAAAGATTATTAAACCAGAGCTGTACATAGCATGCGGTATATCAGGTGCTATTCAGCATATAGCTGGAATGCATGAAAGCGAATATATTATTGCTATAAACAAAGATCCTGAAGCACCAATTATGTCTATAGCCGATCTTGCTGTTGTTGGAGATTTGCACAAAATAGTACCTCAACTTACCAAACTTATCCGAGAACATAAACTTTCCTGTAAAGCTTTAATTGCATGAGCAACCTCTACCACATAAACACACCTTCTCGCGACAGTCGGGGCTCTGTGAGCCCCGATTTTTTAAAGTAAACGTGCTCGTCTTTTTTTTCTGAAATCAATACCAACAATCAACCGATCTGTATTGAAAATCCTTGTGATTAAAATAACTAAGAAAGCAGCGAGAATACCATTATAAACACATCCATAGAAAACAAAAGAGCGGTTTTCAAACAAAAGGTTTCTTATAGACAGCATTGGATGAGTAAAAGGTATAGCAAAAACAGCTATCTTCAACGGAAGTGACAGAGTCGAAAAGTCTTTAAACATAGTTATGAGTCCACTGAAAACAGCAAGCGCCGTCAGTGGAAAAGTCATCGTCTGAGCACTTTTGAAATCCTTCGAGAGAATACCTAAAAACATTGCCAAGCTAATTCCACAAAGCAAAGCCGTGAAAAGTGACAACCCAACCAGTACGTAATCAACCATAGAAAGTGTCAAGTCAAGGTTGCCTGTGGAACTTGCCGTTAAAGGTTTCATATAAAAACTAAAACCAACCATATAAATAGATGCCATAACTAAACCTGCTATAGCAGCAGCCAGTATTTTTGAAAAAACTATATAGCTTCTTTTCACTGGCATGGTCAAAAGAGTTTCTAATGTCTTGTTTTCTTTTTCCAAACCCATTGAAGATATCACAGTGCTTCCAGCCATGATTATCAACATCATTATCACAACAGAAGTCATTGTTGATTGAGAACTGGTTAAATTTAGCAACTGGGAAGGCGACGCACCATCAAAGACTCTCCCCTGAAAAATTGTTGCATCTACTTTTTCAACAGGATCAAGTACGAGCTGTGGATTTTTAACATTATACTGGTTCATAAGGATAATCGTTATTTGCTTCTCAACGTTACTGGCAAAATTCTCAAGAACACTCGAAGAAATCGTGTCCATAATACCGAGTCCCTTGAGCAACCAAAAAATCTTTATTCTCGCTTTCTCACCTGACTTGATGCTATCTGTAAAATTCTCCTCAACAAGAAGAAGAGCTGAACCGCTCTGGTTTCTCAAAACGTCGAGTCCGCTTTGCAAATCTTTTCCTGTGTAAACAACTTCTGCAAAGCTTTCTATGCTGCTTTGAACAACTCTTCCATATTCTCCTCTGTCCATGTTCACTATTGCCACAACAGGTTTTTTCGCCACTTCTTTTTCTATATTTCCTATACTTCCACCTATAGAAGCGTACACGAAAGCAAGAACAATTACCACTATAAGATTTCCTATGGTGAGAACCTCTCGAAGTTCTTTTTTCAACAAGTTTGCGAACATCTTATCACCTCTGTGAAAACTTCTTCTATATTAACAGCGTTAAATTCTTGCTTGAGTTGTACTGGAGAGCCTATTCTGGCTATCTGTCCTTCATTTATAAGAGCAATTCGATCACAGAGAAATTCCACTTCAAGCATGTTATGAGAAGATAAAAGTACCGTTCCACCATTTTTCGTATAATCCTTTATTACTTTTCTAACTTCATGAGCATTCAGGACATCCAAACCAGAGGTTGGTTCATCCAGAATCGCAAGTTTCGGATTTACCATAAGTGCTCTGGCAATCAACAATCTTCTGATCATACCTTTACTGTATGTGCTTACTTTCGAAGTGATTCTGTCTTTCAATTTTGCTATCTGAACACCTTTTTCAACCATATCTTTGAGCTCAGCCTCATCTCTGGCAAAAAATCTGGCAATGAATCTCAGATACTCCAGGCCAGTTAACTCTTTATAAGCACCAGCATCTTCAGGAAGATAACTTATAAATTTTCTAACATCATCAGGAGATGAGGTTACATCATATCCAAAAACCTTCACGCTACCAGAGTCCGGTTTCAACAAAGTTGAGATTATTCTCAAAGTCGTGGTTTTACCAGCACCGTTCGGGCCTATTAAACCAAAAATCTCTCCTCCGTCTATCTCAAATTTCACGCCTTTCAAAGCTTGAAAAGTTCCGTAGCTCTTTTTCAGATCAATTACTTCAACCACTTTCACAAAACCACCTCCATTCAAGTGTGTTGATCCTAATCTCTTTTCTTAGATACTTTTTGCCTGTACATACTTATATCTGCGCTTTTCAGGATCTCTTCAAAAGTTGCCTGAGACTCTACCGATCCTTCGGCCAGGCCATAACTGATGGAAATTTTAAGCCCGGAGACGTCATCTATTTTCGTATCTGAAAGAGCCGATTCAATACGCCTCATAACATTCTCGGCTTCATTTAAATCCGCATCATCAAATATAATTGCAAATTCATCTCCTCCTATCCTCAGAGCAACATCTTTTTTTCTGATAACAGCTCTGAGTTTTTCCGCAATTATTTTGAGAACTGTATCCCCAACACTATGACCGTAATTATCATTTATATCTTTCAACCCGTCAACATCTATAAAACAAATCACAAACCTCTTTTGAGAATCTTCAAGATTTGCTCTATACCTAAGTAAAAATCTGTAATTATAAAGACCTGTTAAGGAATCTATAAGAGCTTCTGATTTATATTTTTCAAGATCTTGCTCCAAAAGCTCGTTAGCGAGTTTTTGGGAAATCATCTGGCTAACGACACTCTTTTGCATTTCCTGGAAAGATCGTTCCAGCTCATAAACTTCTTTTATTCGCGACTCAGGTTTGCCAGGTGCTTCTTTGGCGAGCGGATTGTTCCTGAATTTTTCGATTCTATCCAGTAATTTTGCTATTGGCAACAGAATTCTTCTAAATTGCCTCAGGTTTATGAAAACACTTATCAGAACGGCTGAAACTATCGCACAACTGAAGATAAAAATTAGTTGAGTCTTAAACAGAGCAAGTTCTTTAAAATTGAGCAAAATTAGAGCTCTAACAGTAAAGTGAACACTATAGCTGCTCCAATCTATTTTTCCTTCTTCTGTTAATGGAATCCAATTTTTGTACAGCTTGAACATGGAATCTCCTATAGATTCAACAAAATAATCTCTTTCAGACTGAACCTTAGAAAAATTTTCCATTTCATGTTCATCAAGTTTTACAGAATGACCAAATGGAAGAAAAGAAACACTGTAAAGCCTGATTTCTTCAATATATTTGCTGCTCTCAATAATATTGTTTAGATTCTTCCACATTTTTTCTACTAAAACAGGTTTTATACTGAATCCTATTTCTAAAATCCAGTCATTCGACAATTTTTTGTATACAAAAATTCGTGGTCTGTTTGTTCTAACCTCAAAACTGAGATTTTCCAGAAGAACCTGACCTTTTTCCATAGAACTCAGCTGACTCTGCCAATATCTGGGAACAGCCTTTGAAAGATCAAGAAAAAGATCTGTAGCATAATTGGTTCTCTGAATTATTCCATCTGGATCGATCAAGTACCAGTTTGCTTTTTCAAGGTACAGGGATCGTTCGATGTCAGTCTGGCTGTTTATAAAATCTGTCAGATATTCATCCGAAACATTGAAATCTTCTTCAAGCTCTTTTCCAACAGATTCAAGTAATTGTGCTGCAAACAATTTATAAGAAACATCAAAAGTCTGAACTGTTCTCTGCCATTCATCTATATAAGCGGAAACATAATTAACTGTACTTTCAAAAACCGGCTCAAAGACATATTTATTATAAAATTTTTCCAGAAGCAAATTAATGGCAAAAAAAGTTCCAATAATAACTGTACAGGCAAAAATTACCTGATTTTTCAGCAACAATGAAAAAAACGAAGATTTCTCATTTTCATGTTTTTTCATGTTCAAACCTCCAGCCAGCAACCAATTGTTTTAAAATCAGGAAGAATGCATGGCAAATTAATTATACCCGTCTTCCGAATTCTATCATAAGCTATTATCAGATTAGACAACGGGGTGAAAGGTAATGAATGTCTTGCTGAAAGTTTTCTTGACGTTTCTAAAAATCTCATCTTTAACCCTCGGCGGTGGATATGCAATGATTCCAGTGATGCAATGGGAAGCAAAAAAGATGGGGTGGAGCAATGAGGATGAATTCTACGAAGACCTATCGATTGCTCAAACTATACCAGGTCCTATAGCTTTTAACACAGCTATCATGGTAGGAAAAAGAGTGGCTGGCATCCCTGGGGCTCTACTCGCTGGTATTGCTGTAGTCTTACCACCATTCTTCGCCATCGTTGCTGTGGCAAGTGTAATTAAGCCACTATCGAATAATATCTATGTTCGAGGATTTCTCAAGGGCTGCTATGCGGCGGTAATTGGCCTCGTGTTTAATGTTTTTTACGGATTGATAAAAAAACAGAAGTGGACTATTTTCAAAGTAGTAATTGTAGCTGCTGGTGTGATTTTATTGATATTGAACAATGATCTTCTCATACCTGTTTTCGCAGGGGTGTTATTTTTTCTTTATTTCAAGGGAGTTGAGTAAATGATTTTGAAATTAATATTGACTTTCTTGAAGATTGGTTTCTTTGCCTTCGGTGGTGGATGGGCTGTTGTTGGTATTCTCAAATACGAAATGATCGAAAAAGGTATTCTCTCTGCTGAGGAATTTTCTCAAGCCATATCAATTGCACAGATGACACCAGGACCAGTTGCTATCAATCTTGCAACCTATACCGGTTACAGATATTATGGATTCACAGGAGCTCTTCTGAACACCATAGCTTTTTTACTGGCACCTATTGTGATAATCGCTGTAATATTCTATTTATCAGGCAGAATAAAAATAAACAAAAATAAATGGTCTTCTTCTCTTATGGGAGTTACGACTGTAATGGTTCTGGTAACTGTTTACTCTTTAATCTCACCAAACATAAAAGATTTATGGACATTACTTATAGCCTCATTTACTTTTTTTTGCATTAATAAACTCAAAATACACCCTCTTATTTTGATTTTTGCGTGCGGATTGATTGGCTCATTTGTTTATGGAGTGTTATAATTAAACAAATCTGTCCACAGGGGGGATTTCCATGAAAAAAGCCATTTTGATTTTATTAGTTCTGCTGTCCATAACATTATTAGGCTACGAAGCAGAAATGAATTTTTTGAACTACAGGTCGATTATTTACAGAATCGTGAGCGGAGAAGAAATGATACTTACTGGTTTTGAGACAAAGAGAATTAATGGCAAATATGAAGTTACTCAGTGGACAAAATTTGCAGTAGATGAAGGTCAAGATGTCACCTTCGAGCAAGTAGCTGCATCGTATCTTGCAATAGCCTTCGGATATATATACAATCCTGCCTTTCAGCCTTTTTTCCAGATGATAGATCTGGACAATCCAACTACACTGAATATGTACAACATAAAAATCGTTTACGAAGGTGATGAAAAAGTTGCTGGCTATGTGGGTAGGAAATTTTCGTATTATGTGGATGACGAACTGCAGATGACATGGGTTGTAAGTAAGCAAATCGAACTTGTACTTAAAGTAATTATACCCACAGAAAATTACACAGTAGAACTCGTCAGTTTTGAAAAATGGTGACACAGCTCATAAGCTACAAATAGTTTACTTGATTATATCTGCTATAAACTTGTGCACTACAGCAGAAGCAACTCCATGTTCCCAGTCTGCTTTTCCAAGTGTGAAAGTAGCATTGTTGATAAATTCTTTATTAAAATTTTGTATCACGTAATCTTCAATTATATCAATCATTTTTCTGTTAACCATGCCTTCACCCAGAAAAACAACACGGGCAGGTTTTAGAACCATCATAAGATTTCCAACAACAGTGGCAAGTTTTCTGAGTGGATCATTGTAAAAAGCTTTTACCGACATGAAATCTCGTGAGGCAATTGTTCTGATTTGCTCTATTTGAGATCTGTATTTTTCTTCTTCGTTTCTCGCAAAATCTTCAAAATTTATTTTCTCACCACAAAATCTTTTCAGAACAGCGTACTCTGAGGCATGGTACTCAAGACACCCGGTCTGACCACAGTAGCATTTCCCCTCTGAAGAAATAATTGTATGGCCAATTTCAAAATGTCTTGTTTGGCCTTTCGCCCATGCACTTGCACCTATACCCGTTCCATAAGTTACAACGAGAAAATCTTCTTTTACCGCTTTAGAAACCGAGTAACATAAAGCATCAACATCGTTCATAAGAATAAATCTCTTTATACCAAGTTTCTTCATCAAAAGTTCCTTGATATCCAGATTCCGCACGTTCATTAAATGAGACACAACTATCCTGCTATCCTCGACTATACCCGATGAACATACGCCTATTCCAAGTAATTGATTACATCTAAGTTTCTCAACCACTTCTTTTATAGCTTCTGTGTAACCATCGTTATTTCTTATTTCCGAAAGAATTTTAATACTGTGATTTCTGATGGGGATCATCCGTGCATCAAAAAGTGTCCCTCTAACTTCTTCTCTTCCAACTTTTATACCAGCCGTAAACCAGCTACCTGGATTGATTTTCAATACTCTTGCTGGTCTTCCTCTACCTTGAAGCAATTCCTCACTTTCGAGAAAACCTTCTTCTTCGAGCTCTCGAATTATATAACTGAGCGTACTCAAAGCAAGATTTGTGATTTTTGCAACGCTGGCACGTGAAATTCCATCATGTTCAAAAATAGATAGAAGAACATCTTTCTTGTTTTTCTTTCTCACAGCAGGTGCTGGCACTCAATTCACCTCAAGACTTCATTGAAAAGTTTTATATAATTAGCCAGATTAACAGTTATTATGAATTTCTCTATAACAGTTTTTCTCCCGTTTTCTCCCATTGTTTTTCTGAGCTCTTCATCCTCTATCAATTTTCTCACAAATTCTGCCAGATCTTCAACGTTCCATGCAAGATATCCATTTTTGCCATGAGATATCTGTATTTTTATGCCACCAACAGGCCTCGCAACAACAGGAACCATTTTGTAAAGAGCTTCACTTATAACAAGCCCGAATCCCTCTCTTGTTGCGGTATGCAGGGCAACAGTGCTCATTCTTTGTATTGCGTTAACCTCTCTATTACCAACACCATTCAGATTAGTGCAGAAAAATATATCTTTATCTGTGCCAGCATATCTTGCAACTTTTTCAAAAAAGATCCATCCTTCCGGATCGTCACTTGCCATGGCTGACACTATTGCAAGCTGAACCTCAGGAATAGATTTCTTGACCAGTCTATAAACGTCAATTGCTGAAAATAAATCTTTCCAGGGATCAAATCGGGCAACAACAGTTATCAGAGGTTTGTTTACATCTATGCCCAGTGTTTTTAAAAGTTTTCTTGAAAATTCATCATCCAGATGAATATTTTTTTCACTCAGCGGATCTATGCTTGGAGGAAAAGCAACACACCTGCCAGCCATTTCCTTAGGAAAATATTCTTTTAAATGGAAAACAAGTTTATCGTAATTTTCCACATATCTACTGAATTTGTTCCACACAGCCTCATTCGGTGTCGATAAATCGATATGACATCTCCAGATCCATTTTGCTCTTGCTTTTGAAAAAATCTTTATAGCAGCCGGCTGTGGGTCATGTATGACTACAATATCAGCTTTTTCGTCCACAATATTTTTGTTCTTCTCACACACGCTCTGGTAAAATTCCCACTCTTCATCAGTTATCTCAATGGATGCTCCCTGAAGGGTATTGTGAAATTTTTTCGTTATATTGAAAAAATCATTGGAAGCTTCTATAGCATGCCATTCTGCATCTATACCCACAGATCTCATAAGCGGCACAAGGTTCTGTAATATTTCAGCCACACCGCCACCAAATGCCGTGGCATTGACATTCACAACTTTCAGACCGGTCAAATTCTTAGCGGATTCTTTAATTTCATCTACTTTATCACCTATAATTTTTCTGTATTCTTCTACACTTTTCTCACACAACTGAACCTTCATTCAATCTCCTCCCGTTTATTTCAGTGACCAGCCAACCATTCCTTTTATATAGTATCTCTGTAACAACAGATAGATAAGTATTGGAACTACCATAACTATTATCGCCGCGGAAGATAAAAGCCCCCAGTCTACATGGTAAACCCCTCTCATAAGAGGTATTCTCTGCGTCGCTAACAATTTATCAGGAGAATATATGAGTATCAACGCCAGAAAGAAATCGCTCCAGACCCATGAAAATTGTAATGCAAAAGCTGAGCCCACAGCAGGAAGTGCCATCGGAAGAACTACTCTGAAAAATATGGTTATATCGTTCGCGCCATCTATACGTGCAGCTTCTTCCATGGCTCTTGGTATGGTGACAAAAAAGTTTCTCATAAAAAATGTGATCCATGGTATACCCCAGGCAGTGTGTACTATTATTAGCCCTGAGTAACTGTCTATCAAATTTAACCAGTTCATAAGCTGAAAAATTGGAACAGCTATCGTTTGCTGAGGAAGAGCAAGTGTTATAACAACGAGCGCAAACAAAGATTTTCTAAATCGAAATCTGTAGCGTGAAAATCCGTATCCAGCCATAGTTGCAAGTATCAGAGGAATAAAAGTTGCCGGAATGGCAACAATGAGAGAATTCATCATGCCCTGTTTCAGTGAAGCAGTTGGATGATTCCAGGCGCCCACAAAGTTATTCAACGTTGGATGAAATGAATCAAAATTCCACCAGCCATTAAGCAATTCATCAAGCGGGCGTGTAGCTGTCATCAGAACACCTATGAAGGGAATTATCCAGATCAAACCTATTATCCATCCAACTACTGTCCAGAGAACTTTTTTATTCATGATTGATCATCCCTCACAGATTTAAGCAAAGACAAACTAACTGCAAGCGTTGAAAGAGTCAATATCACGGCGACAACAGCAGATCTGTTGAAATCAAGTGCTCTAAAAGCATATGTGTACATTTGCAATGCCAAAACATTTGAAGCCCCTCCTGGACCTCCCATAGTAGCAACATAGACGATATCGAACACTTTCAGTTCCCACAATAAGGTCATTGTAGTTACAACCACAGTAATTGGTTTAAGTAAAGGTACTGTTATATTCGTGAATACTTTCCAAGCAGAAGCACCATCGAGTTGAGCGGCTTCATAATAATCTTTTGGAATTGTTTCTAAACCAGCCGAATAAAGCACAACTGAAAAACCTGTCCACAACCACACTGATCCAAATATAAGAGATAAAAGAGCTGTGTTTGGATATGCAGTCCACGTCTTACCCTGAATTTTGAACAACCCAAGAACACCGTTCACTATACCAAGATTTCTATCGAAAATAAAATTTATCATCACACCACCAACAATCATTGGCATAACCATTCCAAGAAAAATAATCGATTTTATAATAAATCCACCTCTGACATTTCTCAAAAGCACTGCAAGTACCAGACCGAGAATCAAAACAAGAGGCAGATGAATTGCTATCCATAGTAAATTGTGAATAAGGGCTCCCAGGGGAAATCCCCGGGAAAAACCCTCTAAATCAACTATTTCACGACTTGAAAGAACCTGAAAATAATTTTTCAATCCAACAAAATCTCCGTCCGAATTAAAAAAACTCAGGACCACAGTTCTTACAACCGGATATACTACAAAAACAAGCAGCATCAAAATAGCAGGCATCACAAAAAACAAAACATATCTTTTTTTCGCCTTCATATTCTCACTTTTTCGGTGCTTTATCCTGCAAAGTTCTTATTACATCGTTTATCCTGCCCGGTTGTACCCATAGCAATTTCAACTGATCCCAGAATGCAGGTTGGAATTCTCCACCAATCGAATCATCCAGGTCTGGTAAAGCAGTTATGCCTTCTATTATCTTAGCCACTTCTCTATCAACAGGAGGATAGTTGGACAAATCTATACCTTTTGCTGTCGCGATATGTCCACCCTGTTTTACCTGGAAAGCCTGACCTTCTGGGCCGCATAGCCATGCAATGAGTTTCTTGGCTTCTTCTGAATGCTGGGTGTACTTGGGTACGAATGCATAATCTGCACCAAATACAACTCCCTTTGCACCGGGCAGCGAAAAAACTCCGAGATCGTTGGGATCATCTACCATACCGGTTATCCAGCTACCCATAAAGTACAGCGCATAATCTCCTGCCCACCACTGTTTCAGTACAAGTGTCCATTCTGTCGGTTCACCAAAGTATTTTTTATCGAGTAAATACGTCAATTTGTTCATTGCATTCATAACTATATTGCTATCCCATCGTATGTTTCCCTCGATCAAATCATATTGAAGCTCAGGACCTCCAAAAGTTACAAGGAAATGCTCTGTTACATCAGACAGTGGCCACCCAACACCGTCACCACTTGCTATCGGAGCCTTTATTCCAGGTATTTTTTTGATCTTTTCGAGCAAGCTGATGAATTCGTCCCATGTTCTCGGCGGTTGCAAGCCATTTTTCTCGAAGAACGATTTTCTATACCAGAATCCTGGTTTGACCTTTCCGGTGTAGGCTGCCCCATAGAGTTCTTTTCCAACTTTCACAGCATCAAGTGAGCCAGGTAAATAATTTGCTTCGTTCAGGACATCTGTCAATGGCATTATATGACCTTTCTGTCCATATTCTCTTATAAAGCTTGCCCACATGAAAATAACATCTCCAGGAGCCCTTTTTGCAGCAAACTGTGCCGGCAACAAATTTGCAAGATCTTCCGCTCGATAGATTTTGTACTCCACATCAATACCGGTTTGTTTCTCAAATTCCTGAAGCACAGACACAAATGCATCCATCTCGGCGCCTGACCAAGGGCCAATTACGGTAAGCGTTGCAGCGCCCAAGATTACCACATATAGCAAAGCAGAAAAAACTATCCACTTTTTCATAAACCTTCCCTCCCCGCCTGGCTGCACGCCAGAATTTTGTCGTAACATGAATTAACCCCATAGAAATAATATCACCTTTATTGTTACATGTCAAGTCGGCGCAAAACAAATTATCAGATCAGGAAGGTCAAAATAAAGCTTCTGCGCTCAGTCATTGTTCGCCATAATTTGGTACGACACATATAAACGATGATGGTCTGTCATCTATGTTGACAAACTGATGTTCTTCATCAGGTTCTACAAAAACAAAACTTCCACTTTCTATTACTTCTTCTCCATCCTTGGATCTAATCTTCAATTTTCCCTCTAAAACAAAAACTTCATGTTCCCAACTGTGATTATGATAAGGTGTAGACGCACCGGGCTGAAGTGTGAACAATCTCATTGTGAAACCGGGCGCACCATCCTTTTCCCCAATCAAAATTCTTTTAACAACTTTCCCCTCAAAAAATTTTTGTGGACTAACATTTTCACGATTACCTATTTTCAAGAAAATCGCCTCCCTGTAAATAATAATAAGCCTAAGGATTATTATACAGGTAAAATAAAGGGCGATCTTCAAGATCGCCCTGAGTGAATCTTTATAAAGTTTCTCTATGTGTCAAAAGGAGGGTGGGGGGTCCTATTCATCTTCCAACACTTTAGACACAGACATTCCTATCAAAGTTCAAAATATTTTTGTGAAATGATTGTTAACATAATATATGTTACAAAACTTACATTTCAAACCTGCTAACAAGCTCTTTCAATTCATTTGAGACATCGAATAACTTAGAACTCACATTACCAACCTTTTGATTTATCTCAATTTGTTGTTTCAATATTTTTATCGTCTCTTCCGTGCTTTTTATTATTTCATCAATAGAATCTCTTACCGTTGCGATAGCATTATTCATTTCCTCAGATGAAGCACTCTGTTGTTGCGCATTTGCAGCGAGGCCATCAATCATAGCTGCTAATTGTCCTATTCGCTCAAGTATACTTATCAAAAATTCTCTTGCCAGAATTGATTGCTGTGCCATCTTATCAACAGCATCCATCGTTTGTTGTGTCACATCTCTGGCTTTAACAGTTTTATGGTGTATATCAGTGAGCATCTGGCTTATTCTTTCTGTAGCAGCTTTACTTTGTTCTGCAAGTTTCCTTATCTCATCTGCTACAACAGCAAATCCTTTACCAGCCTCACCAGCCCTTGCAGCCTCTATAGCCGCGTTCAATGCAAGAAGATTTGTTTGCTCGGCAATCAAGTTGATTGCATTTACTATTTCATTTATATCCTTTACACTGTTTGATAACTCTTCTACAACAGAAACTGTGAACTCTGCTCTATTCTTAGAGTCTTCTGACAGAGAGACAACTGAATTCAGAGCTTTTTCTCCCTCTTTTGCTGCGCCACTCATTTGCGAAGATTTTGCCGAAAGTTCCTGAGAGGCACTGGCAATATTCTGTGCGCTTGAGACTATCTCCTGAACACCTGTGATAAACTCCTTTAATGATTGCTGAGAACTCTCAACTGCTTGTCGAACAACCTTCATTTGCGTTTGAAAGATTTTCCCAAGGGCATCAAGATCTACTGAAGTTTGCTTCAAAGATTGGGCATAATCGCCTATATTTTCCGAAGTTTTGAAAATATCTCCAACAACCCCTCTTAATGCTTCAGACATTTTTTGAAGTTCATGAGCTATTTGGCCTATTTCATCTCTACTACTTGAAGCAAAGTTCACCGATAATTTCCCTTGGCCAAATTTATTAACAGCTTCGGCAAGATTTTTGATAGGATTGGAAACCGATGTCGATGTAAAAAACACAACTACTACTATAACAGCTATCAAAATAAGAAAGAGCAATATTACTATAAAATTGAGTTTTCTCGCATTGCTGAATATCTCCCTTTCAGAGACATTCACTCCTAAGGACCAGCCTCGTGAAGCCTCTATGGGCGCAAAAAAAATGTATCTTTTTTCTCCATTTTCCACAAATTCTCCATAGCCTGATTCACCAGAAACCATTTTCTCAGCAATACTAATCAATTTTTCATTGTCAGATTTCAAAAAATTCGCCTTCAGCACTTTGTCTCTCTCTGGATGAATCATGACTGTTCCGTTTGAACTCAGAATTATGGAAAAACTTTCCTTGGTTATTTGAATTTCATTTACCATCTTTGCCAGAGTTTCGAGTGGAACAACCGCTCCGTATAAACCTAAAACTTGACCTTGATAATCCTTAAACGCGGCTGCAACAATAAATGACGGTTTTCCAGAAAATGGAGAAAATACAGGTTCGCTTATCACCAGATCATTCCCGGAAAATATCTGCTTGAAAAACTCCTCTTTGCTTATATCTACTTCTTTTCCATCTACCGTGCGAGCCACACCTTCAGAATATGAAACAAACAGATCTTCCGCACCTTCAATGGCCACATTAGCTATAACTTTTTTCTCCGCAAGAACCTTGATTCTATCAGTGATTCTCATCAGCCATTCAGATACTACTTTGCTGCCAAGAATCACGATTTTTTCGGCCGTTGTTCGAGACATAGAGATCGTTGAGCTCGAGACATTTGTATATACAACAAATGCTATGATGCCACAAAACATAATAATGGGCAATAAAAACCACAGCAACATTTTAGAGCGAATTTTTTTCATAGAGACACCTCCAAGAGTTATTGTACAAAAAATTTTTTATTAAGAGGAAGTAAAAAAGAAAATCGATAAAGAACAGTGCAATTTATTGAGGAAGGTAAATTAAAAGACAGGAGTGGATCTCCTGTCTTAAAAAATTATGTTCAACAATCTTTTTGGAACATAAATTATTTTTTTTGGCTCATCGCTGATATACTTTCGAACTTTTTCACTCTTTAACGCGATTTCTTTTATCTGATCTTCTGTAGCATCTACAGGAATCTTCACTTTATCTCTCAGTTTTCCATTTACCTGGATTGCTATTTCAACTTCTTCGACAACAAGTGCATCCGGATCATATTCAGGCCATTTTTCTTTCATTACTGACGAGCTATAGCCCATTCTTTGCCAGAGCTCCTCAGCAAAATGGGGTGCAAAGGGAGATATCATAAGCACAAAATTTTTAGCAAGTTCTTTCAACAACTTCATATTCCACCGATGTTGCGGTAAGTTGTCTATGTAATCATAAGCATCGTTCACCAGCTCCATCAAGCTACTGACAACTGTGTTAAATTTGAATCCTCCCTCCATATCCTGGGTAACTTTTCTCAGGGACATATGGAGTTTTCTGCGAAGATGTTTCTCTTCTTCCGCAAACACCTGATTCTGATTATCTGGTAGAGATATTATCTGATCCATAAGGGACCAAGCTCTCCTTATAAATCTATATACACCTTCTATTCCTGCATCATTCCATTCTGCATCTCTCTCAGGTGGTCCCATAAAAAGGATATACATTCTGAGAGTATCAGCTCCGTACCTGTCAATCATTTCATCAGGTGAGACAACATTACCTTTACTCTTAGACATCTTGGCGCCGTCTTTATATATCATCCCCTGAGTAAAGAGATTTTCAAACGGTTCATCGAAACTCAGGTATCCAAGATCATGGAGCACTTTCGTTATGAATCTTGAATAAAGCAAATGCAAAACAGCATGTTCCACACCACCAACATATTGATCAACAGGCAACCAGTGATCGACATCTTCTTTCACGAAAGGCACATCATCCCGATCTGGGTTAACATATCTCAGGAAATACCATGAAGAATCAACAAAAGTATCCATCGTGTCAGCATCTCTGAGAGCGGGACCACCACATTTTGGGCATGAAGTTTTTCTAAATTCATCGTTCAGCATTAGAGGCGACTGACCCGTTGGAAGAAACTCAACATCGTAAGGTAATTGAACTGGGAGAGATTTCTCTGGGACAGGTACCATCCCACATTTTTCACAATAGACAATTGGAATAGGAGCCCCCCAGTACCGTTGCCTTGAAATAAGCCAGTCCCTTAATTTGTACTGTACAGATCTTTTCGCTATGCCCCTTTCTTCAAGCCATTGGATAACTCTTTCTATACCTTCAGGCACAACAGTACCATTCAGTGGACCACTGTTAACCATAATCCCCGGGCCATCATAAGCCCTATTTTTTGGAATATCCTCGGATGGCTTTATAACTTCTTTTATAGGCAAATTGTACTTAACAGCAAACTCGTAATCTCTCTGATCATGAGCAGGAACACCCATCACAGCCCCTGTACCGTATTCCATCAAAACATAATTTGCAACGTATATTGGAATTCTTTCACCGCTAACCGGGTTGATCGCGTACCTTCCCGTAAAAAATCCCTCTTTTTCAACATCCGCTGAGCCTCTTTTATGTCTATCCTGTTGCCCGACATAATTCAGAAATTTCTCAAGTTCCCCTTTTAATTCTGAAAGCGTTATGTGATTAACAAGATCAGATTCGGGTGCAAGTACCATAAAAGTTACACCCCAGAGTGTATCAGGCCTCGTGGTGAAAACCTCTATATTCATCTCTGATTCTTCAACTTTGAACGAAATTTTTGCTCCCTTGCTCTCGCCAATCCAGTTTCTCTGCATTGTTTTTACATGTTCTGGCCACCCAGTAAGCTTATCCAGATCTTTCAAAAGTCTCTCTGCATAGTCTGTTATCTTGAAAAACCATTGTTCAAGATGCTTTATGGTAACCGGTGTATCACACCGTTCACATCTTCCGTCTTTTACCTGCTCATTTGCAAGTGATGTCATGCACTTTGGACACCAGTTCACCGCCGCTTTTTTCTTATAGGCAAGCCCGGCTTCATATAATTTCAAAAAGATCCATTCGGTCCATTTGTAGTAAGATTCCAAACAGGTTATGACTTCCCTGCTCCAGTCATAACTGATACCAAGTTTCTTTATCTGTCTTCTTATGATATTTATATTGTTCAAAGTCCAATCTTTTGGATGGATTTTTCGCTCGATTGCGGCATTCTCTGCGGGTAACCCAAAGGCGTCGTAACCAAACGGATGCAACACGTTGTAGGCGCGCATTCTTTTGTAGCGCG
Organism: Pseudothermotoga elfii DSM 9442 = NBRC 107921; assembly: GCF_000504085.1. Lineage (NCBI taxonomy): Bacteria > Thermotogati > Thermotogota > Thermotogae > Thermotogales > Thermotogaceae > Pseudothermotoga > Pseudothermotoga elfii. The sequence goes on from NC_022792.1 coordinate 1,956,047, forward strand.
CAACTGCATCACCTATAACGTAATTTTTCACATGACCCACATGAAGCGTACCAGATGGATATGGGAACATCACGAGCATGTAGTATTTCGGTAGATCAGAATGTTGAGGTGTTTTAAACAAACCTTCTTTTTCCCAAAATTTCTGCCATTTGCTTTCTATCTCTTGAGGTTCATATCTCGGCACATAACCACCTCCAATTACTTGAAGAAAATTATAACACAATAATTCTAAACACTCTTCAACACAATTTCTAAATTCCTGAATGATAAAATATCTTTCAGATGCGGAAAGGAGGCTTTCAAAAAATGATTCCAGTTCCAAAAAGGTTTTCTCTGATCAAAGAGGCCTTTGAATTCCCAGAAAAGGGAAAAATTTTTGCCTCATCACACATATTCAATTTGGCAAATTTGCTGAAGGAAACGCTTTTAAAAGATGGTAAACACTACTCTATAACGACCTATAACACAGAAAAAGCAAACATAAAACTTTTAATTGATCCAAATGTTATTGTAAACTCGCAGGGCTACAGGATAAAGATTCTTGGGTCTAAAATATCATTAATAGCCAGCTCTCAACAAGGATTGTTCTATGCTATTCAATCCATGCGTCAGCTTATAAGGCAGTATAACTACAGATTACCATCGATGATTATCGAAGACGAGCCAGACTTTGCCAATCGTGGGTTCATGCTTGATATAAGCAGAGACAGAATACCAACGATAGACACGTTAAAATGGTTGATCGATATCCTTGCAGAATTAAAATACAATCAATTTCAGCTTTATACAGAACATACGTTTGCTTATGAAAATCATGAGCAGATATGGAAAGAGTATTCTCCTCTCACTGCAGAAGAAATATTGGAGCTTGACAAATACTGCAAAGAAAGATTCATCGAACTTGTTCCAAATCAAAACTCTTTTGGCCATCTTAGTAAATGGCTCAAGTACGATCGGTACAAACATCTCGCTGAGTGCCCGGATGGGTTCATAACACCTTGGGGAGAAAAGTACGGTCCATTTTCACTCTCACCTGCTGTGCCAGAATCAATAGAGTTCATGGAAAATCTTTTTGATGAACTTTTGCCAAATTTCACTTCCAAAAAAATAAATATCGGTGGAGACGAAACTTTCGACCTTGGGCTTGGTCGTTCAAAGCAACTGTGTGAAGAGCTTGGAAAAGGCAAGGTATATTTGAATTTCCTGCTTTCTATATACAATATCGTTAGAAAACATGGTAAAACGATGATGTTTTGGGGAGATATCATAAAGAATTACCCGGAACTTGTCGATCATCTTCCAGATGACGTTGTTTCTCTTATCTGGGGGTATGAAAAAGACCATCCATTCCAGAATGAATGCAGGTTGTTTGCAGAAAAAGGTGTAACATTCTATGTTTGCCCCGGAACTTCAACATGGAACTCATTTACTGGCAGGATCAACAATGCCATAGAGAATATACAGAACGCCATAGTAAATGGAAAGAAGTATAACGCGGCGGGCTTTTTATTAACAGATTGGGGAGACAACGGCCATCATCAGCATATACCTTTTTCAATAATTGGCATAAGCTACGCGGCATCACTTGGCTGGAATATATCTGGGAAACCCTCAGTAAATGATCTGTTAAAAGATATAGATCTTCACATTTTGAAAACCGACAAACCTGTCTCACAATATATTTATTCACTTGGAAACCTATACAAATATTCGAGCATAGAAGTACCAAACGCAAGTCCATACTTTTTATCACTATTATTTCCTGAAAGAGTCTCAAAATCGAAGCGGATATTTCTTGTAAAAGAAAACGAGATTGAGAAAGCTATAAATGATGCTCAAGAAATTATCGAACAACTCTCAACCATCAAAAGCAACCATCAGGAGAAATTGATAGATCAAATTATTAACGACGCAAAACTGGCTATACTTGGTATGAAAATGCTTCTTTTTATAAAAAAATACAGCGATATATCAAATATTCCGGATGAAGAATGGAAGCTTTTCACTAAAGAATTCAAAGAAACTGTTAAAGAATTTGAGAAAATCTGGAATATAGTCAACAGACAGGGCGGTTTGAAACAAAGCGTGGAAAAACTAACCAGAATAATACGTGCAAGAAAGTAATCAGTCACACAAATTCATAATGCATCTATAAGCCGATCGGATTTTCTCGCATAGCTCGAGACAATCTTTTTCGACATCTCTTCCTTTTAAAATCTCGTTATATTCAATCACAAACGCTGTTAAAATAGATGAAAATCGCTTGAATTTTCCAAGGTTTCCCTGATAAACTGCTCCATATCTTTTCCGATAAATTCGGGATATTTCCGATAAAAGAGGTGCGTACTGTGTATCTATATCATCTGGCAAAACCAGTATACATACCCCATAATCCGACAAAAAATATATTCTGGCAAAATCTATTTCTTTAGCGTTAAGTTCGCAAAAGCGATCAAAAATTCTCTGATCAATTTTTTTTGCAAAAGAGAGATTTTCAGAACCATAAACTTTCTCCTTCAATATTTCTTTCTCCAGTAAATCATCATCACCAACAACTGATAGTACCCTGGACTGAAATGGAAGCCTTATGATACCACTTCTCATAAATTGGGGGGCTTTTTCAAAAAGTTCAAAATAAACCTCTTTCAAACAAGAAGGCTCTAAATCAGAGTTGTATATGAATAAATTCTTTTCAAAAGGATTTGCTATAGAAACGCCAACAACACGTCTTTTTGAACTGTCAACAAACGAGAAAACATAAAAGCTGTTTTCTGCTCCCACAGTAGACAGCAAAACATGTTTATGATATTGATCAAGCTTTTCTTTATAAAATTCCAACTGCTCAAACGCTGGCTCTGTCTGAAGATTTTCATAACATCGAACGAGTTTTTCAAAAGGCCCTAAACCTTTCACGGCAGTACCACCACACTTGAATGACCGTACTTTTTTCTTGCAGATGTTGAAAATTCTTCACTATGATACTTAGAAAGGACAAAGAGCACCCGCCTTTTTACAGATGGTAGATCGGTATAACCATCTGTAAAGATTACTATCCCTTCTGGACGATATTTATCTTCTATATAATTCACAGCCGGCTGAAGGTCTGTTTCACCACCACCAACTATTTCTATATTCCTGTAGTCTCCTTTTGAATATCTCATTTCCAAATTCACAGCTCTGTCAACCTGAACAAGCACAAAACTTGTATCAACATATCTCGAAAGAGCTTCTATCTCGGAAAAGAAGTTGTCAAGCTCTTCTTCAATTATGCTTCCGCTTGTGTCAACTATCACTCCGAGTTTAGCTGCATGTGAAGTCCTCCATCCGGGCTGATTTTCATACCTTCTGTTTGGCTTCAGCACAGTCAAATACCTTTCGCCGTATTCAGAAGCTCCTGCAAAATGCCTTATTGCATCTTTCCAGTTAAGCACAGGTCTTGATACAGATATTTCAACAAGCCTTCTTATTCCCGATGGAAGTTCTGAGCCGTACAAATTAAAGGCTTTCTTAAGGATATTTTTATTGATCTCAAGTATCATATCAACATTCTGTACATTATAAAGTCCTTTATGTGAATCGGAGTTGCTTTCTCTGATCTCGCCCATTATCATAATATCAAATCTTCCAAGCTCTTCCATTCTTTTTAAAATCCATTTGTGATATTCCTCAGCACTTTTGTCCGGCATCCAGTCAGGTGGAAGAACGAATAACCTTTCGTTATCAACTCCATGCCCTTCTTCAATCAACAAATTCAAAGGAATTCCAAATGCTGCAAGCTGAGGAATATGCTGGTTTATCGCGGCATCCATTGCTAAGTCCCAGATTACTCTATCTCTGCTGTCCTTTGGTTTAATGAGGAAATGAAGGTTTATCAGATGCATTATCTGATGCATTATCATACCTTCTACAAAATCCGAAGAGGTTTTGAAAACCCAGTCGGGGTTATAGTAAAGCACAGTTTTGAACCTTGAGAATGAAAGGTCAATAGTTTTCACGTCTTTTGAAGGTATACGTGAAACTCCCAGAAGCAAATAGAGGTAAAACGGAGATTTTTTTCCAAGATTCAAAATTATTTTCTCTAATTCAGATCTCATCGAGTACCGATCTCACCTGTTCAAAATTTGAAAGTTTCTCCACAAGTTCATCAAAAAATTTTGAATTCTCTTTTCCATTAGCTTTATCTACAATGAACCTGATGATGGCGTAAAAAGAATCTCTTGGCAGAACCGAAGAAAGCTCACTCAGATTTTTTGCAACCGTCGAAATATGAGCATGTAACAACTGAGTAGTAGCACCATCAAGTTTGGAAAAATAATCTATTATTCTCAATGTTAAAGAGTTTGCCTGATCTATATCGTCTTTCAGGGCTTGCTGAATACCTTCAAGCAATACCTTTTGGGGTATAGGTACCAGATCGATATGTCCAAATTCCACAAATGCTTTTGCCGCTTCTGGGCCAAGTATACCAGCAGCTATAGAGTATCCATATTTTTTCCTTTCCTCATCGTTTAGAAATTTGAGTACATTGCTAAGTTTATACCAGCTTCTTGGGCTGGGCCTGAGTTCAACTTTAAGAGACAGAGCAGATGGTGTGTAAAGAAATTCTGGATATTTCTCAACAAATTTTCTAACATTTTCATCAATAGAGTTCTCTTTTGCCCACTTTTGCCATTCTTCCAGAGATGGGGATATATCAAGGATAAAAAAGCGAGAAATAAAAGCAGGATCTGTTATCAAATCAGCTTGGTCATATTCGTCATCTGGAGGATTCATTGTTGCCATGATCCACGTATCTTCAGGTAAGATGTGGTTGTGAATTCTTTTGTCTATGACCAGCTGCATTATCGCATTTCTTATCGATCGATGAGCGCGATTTATCTCATCCAGAAGAATGATTGATTTTCCATTTTCAGGCCACCAATCCGGTCTGAGAAAAACTGTTTTATCGTTCTCTTTTGCTGGTAAACCTATTAGATCACCCGGCTCCATCTGTGAAAGGATAAGAATTATCAAATTTCTACCTGTCTCCAAGGCAATTTGCCTTGCTATATCAGTTTTCCCAACTCCGAAATGCCCCACTAATAGAGGGACTTCGCCTGCTTGCATTATTTTCTTACTGAGAAACTTTGCTTCATTTACAGTCAAATATTGCACCTCCTGTTGAATTATACTACAGCCATCCTGAGACAATTTTTTCCACAGATCTCAAATTCTACCAAAAGTTTGATTAATATTAGCTCATCTTAAAGATATGATCGTATAATCATCATACGAGGTGGTAACTTTGAATATCTTAAGTATGACTTACGAAAAATTTGTGCAGAAAATTCAGGAACTTGGTCTGGAAAAATATAGAGCCGATCAAATACTTGATTGGATCTACAAAAAACATGTTTTTGTTTTCGAACAAATGACAAATCTCTCAAAACAGCATAGATCTCTTCTGAGAGAAAATTTTTGTATTCAGATTCCAAAAATTGTAAGCAAAAGAGTTTCCTCGATAGACAAAACCACGAAATATCTTTATGAGCTGTCAGATGGAAACACAATAGAATCTGTTCTGCTGTTTCATGAAGGTTATGCAACAGCCTGTATTTCGACACAAATCGGTTGCCCGGTTAAATGCAGTTTTTGTGCAACAGGTCAGAGTGGTTTCGTCAGAAATCTCGACGCTGGTGAGATAGTTTCTCAAATCCTCGCAATAGAAAAAGATTCCAGACAAACAATAAGAAATATTGTTTATATGGGAATGGGAGAACCGTTGTTGAATTACGATAATGTTATCAAAAGCATCAAGATATTGATAGATAAAAAAACAAAAAACATAGGTACCAGACGTGTGACATTGAGCACTGTTGGGATACCTGAAATGATATTGAAACTTTCTGAAGAAAGGCTCGACCTAAACCTAGCTATTTCTCTACATGCTTCAACAAATGAGAAAAGAGATCAGATAATCCCAATAAACAGAAAATATTCTATTCAAGAAATTATCAATGCGGCAAAAAATTACCAGGAAAGATCAGATCGGAGACTTACGATCGAATACATTCTTATAAAAGAATTCAACGATTTCGATGAAGATGCTCGCAGACTTGCCAAACTCCTGAATGGCCTGAAAGTATTTGTGAATTTAATACCAGTGAATTCAACGTTCTCAAACTTCGAAAAACCTGCAAAATGGAAAATCAACAGATTCAAAGAAATCCTGATTAACTCAGGTATAGAAGCTGAGATAAGATACGAAAAGGGGGCAGACATAGAAGCAGCATGCGGGCAACTAAGAATAAGAAATCTCCTTTCAAAGCAATTATAATCTTCACAATCTATTTCGTCTTAGGATCAATCGCTGGCGCTGCTATATTTTTTTCATATTTTATGATTCGGCCAAAATTGGTTGAGATTCCTGATCTGAGATCTATGCAATTGAATGAAGCTGTTGAAATACTCAAGAAAACAGGATTAAAACCCGGCCAGGTTATTGGCACTGGCCCTGTGAGCCATACATACCCGAATGCCGGTCAAAAGGTAAGAAAGAATAGGGAAATAACTATATTTTTGAGTGAACCTCAGAAAATACCTATACCTGACCTGGTCGGCATTCCAGAAGATACTGCACTGACAATACTTTCGGAAATGGGATTCAAGGTAAGTATAACGGAAATGCCATACAAAGGAACTGATGGAAGAGTTATAGGAATTTACCCGCCAGTCGGAACTCCAGTAAAACAAGGAGATGAAATAAATATTCTTATCGATTCTGGGGAAATAACAGGGAGGGAAGAGAACTGAGAAGCAGGGGTGTTGTTGTCAAATTCATGTCCAATATGTTGATTGTAGAAGATGCAAAAACTAAGGAAAAAATCAGGTGCCATTTGAGAGGCAGGTTTAAACTGCAAGGGCTTAAGCCAATTGTTGGTGATATTGTCGAATATGTAAGAGTGCAGGATGCAGGTGTTGTTGAATCTGTTTTGAAGCGAAAGAACGAGCTTTTAAAACCTCGTGTTGCAAATATAGACCAAGTTGTGTGCGTCTATACTATCAAAAAGCCAGAAGTCTCCCTTCTCATTCTGGATAAATTACTTGTTCTTATAGAAGAAGCCAGACTGAATGTCCTTCTCATTCTGAACAAAATTGACTTACTCACCGAAGAAGATAAAGAAAAAAAAGACCACTTTATTAAAACCTACAGCAAAATATACCCCCTTCTGTGTACCAGCACTAAAACTGGTGAAGGTCTGGAAAAATTGAAAGAGTATTTCAAAGACAGGTTATCAGTTTTTGCAGGCCTTTCTGGCGTTGGAAAAAGCAGCCTTTTAAACAGCATATGTCCGGGTATAAACCTGAGGACGCAGGAAATCTCTGAAAGAACAAAAAGAGGAAAACATACTACCACAGCTGCCGAGCTAATTCACCTGCCATTTGGAGGTCATGTGGTAGATACACCTGGATTCTCATTGATAGATATCAGTCACGTAGATCCAGATAATTTGAAGTTCTATTTTCCAGAATTTGTAGAAAATGGAAATTGCTTATTCAAAGATTGCACACATATTTCTGAGCCTGGATGCCGAATAAAACAAATGGTAGAAGAGGGTAAAATATCCACGAGCAGATATGAAAGCTATGTAACCATGTACAAGGAAGTGAGTAAATAATGAGGATGATATCTGCATCTATTCTGGCAAGCGATCTTTCGAGATTATCTGAAGAAGTAAAAAGAGTGGAACCATACATCGACATGATCCATCTGGATGTCATGGACGGTGTTTTTGTACCTAACATAACTTTTGGGTTTCCTGTACTCGAAGCCGTAAGGAAGTGCACAGATTTGCCCATAGATGCTCACCTAATGATTATTAATCCAGAAAAATACGTCGAGAGATTTATCGACTTAGGCGCCTCAATAATAGCCGTTCATTATGAAGCATGCGTTCATTTACACAAAGTTGTCTACCAGATAAAAGACAAAGGAGCACAAGCCTATGTTGCCTTGAATCCTCACACGCCCATCGAAATGCTCTCTGAGATACTTGAAGATCTGGACGGTGTTCTCATAATGACGGTTAATCCGGGGTTTTCTGGACAAAAATTTATACAATCCAGCGTTGAAAAAATTAGGAAACTCTCGGAAATGATCCAAAAAAAAGGTCTGAAAACAAAAATAATGGTTGATGGAGGAATCAACGAAAACACCGTCGAAAAGGTTGTGTGCAGTGGAGCAGAAATACTGGTTATGGGATATGGGATTTTCAGGTCAGATTTTGCATCATTCAAAAGAAAATTGGAGGCGATCAAATGCTTTTAATTGCAACCAGAAATGGTCATAAAATAGAAGAAATCAAGAAATTTGTCCCAGATGGAGTTGAAGTTTTAACGCTGAAAGATCTAAATATTGCGCTTGAGGCAGTTGAGAATGGAGACACATTTATGGAAAATGCTATTCGAAAGGCAACCTTCTATGCGAATCTTACAAAAAAGAAAACGATAGCTGATGATTCAGGACTTGTAATAGATTCGCTTGACGGTTTTCCAGGAGTTCACTCGGCAAGATTTATGAAAAATGCTTCTTATAAGGAAAAAATGCAGTTCATTCTGCAAATGCTCGAAACAAAACAAGAAAGAGTAGCAAGATTTGTCTGTGTTGCTGCCTATTACGATCCTATCGAAAAAACAATCGTTTGCTGTGAGGAGTCAGTAGAAGGAACCATAAGCAGAGAAATAAGAGGCACATCAGGATTTGGTTACGACCCAATCTTCATACCAAATGGATACAGTACAACTTTCGGAGAAATGGGAGAAGAAAAGCACAAATTGAGCCACAGGTACAAAGCATTCAGCAAATTATTCAGCAAGCTGGACAGATTACTAAACTATCGGATATGAGCAAAAGGTATCACCACATATCTACCTTTCTGATCCCCTATCCTTATAAACCGATCAGAAACAATTAAAAATAATCTTGAACTCATGCGTGCAAGTGCTGATCTGAGTCTGTGGGGCGAAACTTCTACTTCAAAAGGCTTCGAAATGCCCATAGGAAGTTCCGCTTTGTACTGAACAGAACCGTATGTCCCAAAAAATTTGATTTCTTTATCTGTCCCGCTGATTTTCAAAATGGTATCTTTTGGCAGAAGCCAGGCAGCTTTCGAAATGTATTTCGCAAAAGCTGAATAAAGCATCTCTGGATTTCCATTTTCAAAAAATACCTGATCTATCTTGGAATCAAAAGAACTTTTTTCTCCACAAATCTGCATTCCAAAATCATCCGTGAGCAAAGTTAGTTTTTCATCACCAATAGCCAGAGTTAAAAGACAATCTTTCTGATAAACTTTCATGGCTTTAACAATGTGTCTGCTACTCATATATGGCACTGAGAAATGAAACTCTTCAAAAGAACTATCATCAAATTCGCAAATGCTTAAAATTGTGCGCGAAGACGCAACCATGACAAGATGGTTATCAAATGAACCTATGTACGTCATATCTCCCTCTTCAAGTGCAGCTGTCGCAAAATCCAGATAAGTTACAAACTTTTTAAGATGCGTACGGCCAACTTCTTTAAAAGGTTCCATGCGTTCTCTATCTTTTGGTTGGGAAGTTTTAATTCTCAAAGTTTCTTGATTGGCATGCAGTAACACCTGATCACCTATAAATGTTAATTCTACTTCCTCAGTTTTTTCACCAATCAAAAAACCTTTTAGCAATCTCAACGGGATCTGAACTTCTCCGTAAAATGGTTCACATTCAGCAATCTTCATCCAGGCAGTCAAACAACCGTCAGTAGCACGAATTACCAGGCCGTCCTTGTAAGATAAAAATATATTTCCAAAGCTATACTCAGAAGAACCCATTATTTTATCGCAAAATCTCAGCCACCGATTAAAAATAACTGACCTGATCAAAGCCTTCAATCATCTCACCGCCGTTTGAATTATAGCATCTACTAACTCCTCAAAACTCATGCCAGCGGCCTTAGCAGAAGCAGGCATATCACTCAAATCAGTTAGGCCCGGTATAGTGTTCAACTCAAGAACATAGAAAACGTTATTTTTTAGAATACCATCCACTCTGGCAAAGCCCTCACACCCACATAACTCAAAGGCTCTGAGAGACGAATTTGCAACTTTTTCGTATTCCTCCACGCTTAACGGCGCAGGCAAGATAAATTCGGTCATACCAGAAACATACTTGGCAGTATAGTCATAAAAGCGTCGTTTTGGTTTCAACTCAAGTACCGGTAATATTTGTGGTTTACCAATCTCAAGAATTGAAACAGTCAATTCTCTGCCTTCTATATATCTCTGAATCATCATCTCGTTATATTTTTTCAATTCTTCAGATAAATCATTATACAATTGATTCGAGTTATCACATATATGAACACCAATACTTGACCCCTCTTTTCTTGGCTTTATAACGCAGGGAAAACCATATGGCGATTCTTTAACAGGCTTTTTTACAATCGTATACTCGGGAAAATTCACATAACCATCTAAAACACGGTAAGTCATGACTTTATCAAAACATATGGCGCTTGCCAAAACTTTCGAGCCGGTATAACTAACCCCAACCCAGTCCAAGATTGCCTGAACAGTTCCGTCTTCACCAAAATGCCCATGCAGTGCGTTAAATACAACTTCAAACTCTTTGAGCTTAGGGGCTATTTCTAAAAAATTCTCATCTACGTCTATCGGAACAACATCATGACCAAGCTTTTTCAGAGCTTTCAAAACATTTTCCCCACTTTTGAGAGATATTGGACGCTCCCTCGAAATTCCTCCTAAAAGAACTGCAATTTTCATAACTCACAATCCTTTCTGCCAAGTACTAAAAAACATTATTTTATACGATCTGTCTTTCAACCACTTATCATCCTGTTTTTTATTTAAGCCACCATATCCTTCATTTTTTATGAAGCAATATTTTCAGTCAAAACCTACCGCCTTATTAAATGATATCTCATAAAGAAAAATAATAAATTTGTGACTTCCTTCCGCCCATAAAGGAGATAAACTTCCTCTTTAAGCAATGTAAAGATGTGGAGTTTTTATAAAGCACTGTCGTAGGCTTTTTTTATTCTTGATAAGATTTCAATTAGCGTTTCCGTGCTGCACGCAAAATTTAATCTGATCGAGTGCGGGTCACCAAAATCTTTTCCACTGTTCATATAAACTCTTGCTTTCTCGAGAAAAAACCTTTGTGGGTCCTGCAAATTTAGCTTATGACAATCCAACCACATTAAAAACGTAGCCTGGGGTAGATTCACATCTATTAGTGGACAATTTTCCCTCAAAAACTCATAAGCTACATTTCTATTTTTCAAAAGATGTTCCAAAAGCTTGTCGACCCAGGTACTTCCCTTTGAATAAGCTATCTGAAGACCTATAGTACCAAATATATTGGACGAACCTATTTCATACCTTGAAACAAACTCAAGGTATCTCTTTCTGAGATTTTCATCAGGTATTATTCCATAGGAATTGTTCAAGCCAGGCATGTTAAAAGTTTTACCAGGAGAGTTAAGAACAATAACATTTGGCAAACCTGCTTTCAAGATCGTAGTGAATCTATCAGGGCTATAAATAATATCACCATGTATCTCATCACTGATTATTATTAAATTGCGATCTATAGCTATTTTATATAATTCAGATAATTCATTCAAAGTCCAAGCTCTTCCAACAGGATTATGAGGGTTACATAGTATTATTGCTTTCGTGCGAGAATCAACAACTCTTTTCAAATGCTCAATATCCATAACATAACCACTATCAGTTTTAACGAGCCTGTTTTCAACAAGTGTTCTGTTATTTTTTCTGATAATTGAAAAAAACGGTGGATAAACAGGTGGCTGAATTATGATTTTATCACCCGGATCTGTCAAAGCATTTACCAAAACTGATATCATCGGTATAACCCCTATACCATCGACTATCCAATCCGGTTGAAGTTCAAAATTATATCTGCTTCTGTACCAATTGACGATTGAACTGTAATATTCTTCAGAACGGAATGTGTAACCAAAAGCACCATGAGAAACCCTTTTGTAAAATTCTTCTATTATTTCCGGGGCTGTTGCAACATCCATGTCTGCTATCCAGGCGGGTATCACATCTTTACCATATTTACGGTATATTGAATCATATTTAATGCTGTTCCATCCAGATCTGTCAACAAAATTAAGACTCATCTTATCCCCTCCAGCGAATTTCATCTTGATCATGATTATACCCAAACTTCCGTAATCTCAGATACTTGAAAACAGTATTTTTTTCTGGTATACTGACAACGTAAGCAGGCGTAGCTTCAAGCGGTGGAGCGCCGCCTTGGTAAGGCGGAGGGTGTGGGTTCGAGTCCCACCGCCTGCTCCAGTTTTATTTTTCCACAATGCCGTGTTTTATTATGTCTATCATCGCATTGCTTTCATCAAGCAATTTTTTAACATCTTGCTTTATATTCTCCGGTTTGGATCTGTAGACTTCAAAATATACCTCCGTAAGCCCCCTAAAGAGGCACACGATAAATTTAATAGCAATTTCTGCTGTTATGCCATCTCTCAAGTTCAATTTTTGTATTTTCTCAAACAAAATATTAAAAAAACTCGTTTGAAGTTCCTTGAGATCATTGACAACTTTTGTTTTGACTTGGTCAGGTGCACTCATGAGAGTTGCCAGAAAATCAACCATTTCAGGCTTTTCATAAGACAACTGTACTTTTCTGATGGCCCAGGCTTTCATCATATCGAAAGGATCGTCATTTTTATGGCTTTCGACAAATTTATTAAATTCCTCCAGAGTTTGACCCAAGACCATCTTGTAAGTCTCGTAATATAAATTTTCCTTATCTTTGAAATAATGGAATATCAATCCCTTGGCAACCTGAGCATTTTTCGCTATCTGATTGGTAGAAGCTGCTTCGTATCCCTTTTTCCCAAATTCTTCCATCGCAAGCATGAGTATCTTGTCTTTTTTCTTGTAAGACATATATCTATCACACCAGGATATCTTTTTTGGAGTAAACGATCAAAGATAGCAACAGTGATGTAGGAATAAGCAGTGCATAAAAATATAAAAACGATTGCTCTAAGCCAGATTTAATAACAGCAGAAGCATCTGAATAAGAAAAGGGCGTAAAATACTTCAAAAATTCCGCCTTCTCTGTCAACTTTGAAATCACATTTAAAATATACAGAACAAACATAATTCCGAGAGAAAGTGAAAACGCGTTTTCAGGCCTTTTCAAAGTTGATCCAACAAGAAAACTAATACTCATAATGGCTATGTGAAGTATTATCTGAGACAACCAGAAGATCCAGAATTTGCCGGTATCAAAATCACTCTGTTTGAAAATGTTCAGAACCATTAATGAAGACAGAGAAACGACTACATCAAAAATAATCAATTCTGAGATTGATTCACTGAATTTGCTCAGAACAACACTGATACGATTGACTGGCCTTGTAAGCAGAAACTCTACAGTTTTTTCAATTTCTTCTCGAGAAACACTTCTTGCTCCAACAATCACGGCAAAAACACTTCCAACCAGAGTAATATATATACTCGATACCATGGCAAGATAATTCAATATATTTGAAAAATCAATATCTTCAAGATTGAAAAGCTTCACGAACGCTTTTGGCATGATTTTCATCCATCTGGTAAGGAGTTCTGTTTCAGAGGCAAACGATGGATATATAGAAACATACATAAATTGAATTGCAACAAGCACAATCGTCCAGATTAACACACTTTTCATATTTCTTTTTAAATCCCAGCGATAAATATTCATTTTGACTCCTCCTTGTAGTAAGATATAAAAATCTCTTCTAAGGAAGGATCCTCTATCCATAAATCATTTACTTTCAACCCGGAAAGTTTTTTGATCAGATCGCCGATTAAACCATAATAAATAAAACTCGTAGTACCATTTTCACTCTTAAAATCTTTTATTTGCAGTACATTTTTCAAAGTACTGGGATTTTCATCAGTCTTCAATTTCACAATTTTATATTTCTGCTTCATCAGATCATCTATTTTTTCTGTCCTCAGAATTTTGCCATCCTTTATCAAAGCGACTCTGTCGCAAAGCTTCTCAACTTCACTCAGAATGTGCGATGAAAAGAAAACAGTCACACCTTTTTTTCTTTCCTCCTTAAGAATTTCAAACAATAAATTCTGTATGAGCGGATCCAAACCATTCGTTGGTTCATCAAGAATTAGCAATTTTGGCTTATGCATCAATGCTTGAACTATGGCAACTTTTTTCTTATTTCCCATAGAAAGCTCTCTAAATCTTTTCTTTACGTCAATCGAAAAATTTCTGCACAGCTTTTCTACATAACTTTTTTCGGCAGTCTTATAAAACCTGGCGGTGTACTCCAGAAAATCTTTAACTGTTACCTCAGGATAGAAATTCACTTCGCCTGGTATATAACCTATTTCATTGCGAAGTTCCTCTCCATATTCGCGTAAGTCTTTCTCAAATATTTTTATGGTTCCATGATTCGGAAAGATCAACCTGAGGATTAATCTGATTGTAGTTGTTTTACCAGCACCGTTTGGACCAATAAACCCAAAGATTTCACCCTCCTGAACTCTGAGGTTTACTTTTTCTATTCCCCTGCTTTTTCCATAATACTTGGTAAGGTCTTTTACCTCCAGCGCGTTCACACTATCTCCTCCTCTAACTGGCTGACATATAGTATTTTATCACTTTATTGACCATGTGGTCAATAAATTTTGAACAACATTGACATGCTGCAAAAAGATATGATAGAATGAATGTTGATTTATTAATAGTATTATTGATTAACTATAAAGAAATAGAGGTGATAATATGTCGCAAGTCGTTACCTTCGGAGAAATCATGATGAGGCTTTCTGCTCAAAGTCACTTGAGATTGATTCAGGCGTCACAGTTTGATGTTACATATGCGGGCGCCGAAGCAAATGTCGCTGTTTCGCTTGCTAATTTTGGTATAGATGTTGCTTTTGTAACAAAATTGCCAAAAAATGATCTGGGGCTGGCAGTTTTACGCATTCTCAGGCAATATGGTGTTGACACATCATACATATGTTTTGGTGAAGGTAGGCTCGGACTTTATTTCCTCGAAACAGGTTTTTCCCAGAGACCTTCGAAGGTTATATATGACAGAGCCAACTCTGTTTTTGCCCTCTCGAATCCCGATGATTTTGACTGGGATAAAATTCTGGAAAATGCGAAATGGTTCCACTTTACAGGCATCACACCAGCTCTTTCAGACAACCTTGTTGAATCATGCAGAAATGCCTTGAAAAAATCGAAAGAAAAAGGAATTATGACATCCTGTGATCTGAATTACCGCGCAAAATTATGGAGTGAGGAAAAAGCAAGGCAAGTAATGAGTGAGCTGGTTGAATATGTTGATGTGCTTTTTGCTAACGAGGAAGATGCAGAAAAAGTTTTCGGCATTAAAGCAGATAATTCAAATATAATCGAAGGAAAACTAAGCTTGAAAGGTTATGAACAGGTATGTACAAGATTACAGGAAAAATTTGGGTTCAAGAAAGTTGCAATAAGTCTTCGTGAAAGTATCGTAGCTAATGTTAACAAATGGTCTGGAGTTTTGATGGATGGAAAAGATTTTTATTCAAGCAAACAGTATACAGTTCACATTGTTGACAGAGTTGGTGCCGGTGATTCATTTGCTGCAGGCCTAATATTTGGCTTTCTAAACAATATGAAACCTCAGGAATCTCTCGAGTTTGCCGTTGCCGCTTCATGCTTGAAACACACCATCGCTGGAGATTTCAACCAGGTCAGCATCGATGAGGTCAAAAAGCTTGCAAAAGGCGAAGGCTCTGGGAGAGTCGTCCGCTAAGGAGATAATGTATATGGCAATTGGATCAGTTGAAAAGGCACTGAAAATTTTTGAATACGTGATTTCGAAAAAAAATGGAGCAAGAATACAGGATATAGCGCAACATATGAATTTGTCTCCTCCGGCTGTTTACAAACACCTTGAGACGCTCGTTAATTGCGGTTATGTCTACAAAGAACCGCAGACTCACAAATATATCGCATCGTACAAAATAGTTGAACTGAGCAGCATAGTTTTGCGAAACGTCCAGGTCAGAGAAATCGCTCACCCATTTCTTGTAGACCTGATGGAAAAGACAGGAATGACCGTCCATTTTGCAATAAAAGACGGTGACGAAGGTGTATACGTGGACAAAATAGAAAGCGCAAGGACCATACCAACCATTTCACGCATAGGTATGCGAATGAGACTTTATTCTACCGGCTTTGGCAAAGCTATTCTGGCTTTTATGCCATCGGAAGAGCTCAACAGCTATCTTTCAAGGGTGAAACTGGTAAAGCACACACATAACACAATAACTGATCCAGACAGATTAATCCATGAGCTTTCACTCATAAGGCAAAAAGGCTACGCTATAGACAATGAAGAAAACGAGCATGGTGTTAAATGCTTGGGCGCACCGGTGTTTGATTATACAGGGAACGTAATAGGAGGTATAAGTGTTACAGCAGCTGCAACTTCTTTCAGTGAACAAACGATTGTTGTTGTCGCCATGGAGGTTATGAGGACAGCCCATGAAATCTCTAAGAAACTCGGCGCATCTTGAATCAAATATTCAAAACGTCACTGAGTTTTTCATACGATTCTCGAGCGATTCTCTTTGGGTCCATCTCCCAGTACTTCCCATTAAATAATTCCACCGAAACAACCCCATCATAACCTATCTTTCGCAATACAGCAAAAAATTCTTTAATTGGTAACTTTCCATCGCCGGGCATCAATCTGTCATGGTCAGCCGCAACTTCTACTTCATCCAGATTACTCACATGTACCAGAAATATGTTTTCCGGTTTCATGTCTTCAAGTTCACGCAACTTTGAACCACCCTTGAAAAAATGGTATGTGTCTATCACAAGTCCAACGTTGCTCTCGTTCAATTCCTGAATAATATCACGCGCAAGACTAAACCTGCTGATCGAGCAATCTTTTTCTCCGAGAAATTCAAAACCAATTTTCACATAATACTGTTTTGCTAACTTTGAAAACTCTCTTAGGGCGCGCAATGTTTCTTTTTTAATCTCTTTTTCTGAAAACTCCTCTTTCACAAAGCCTGGTATGACAACAATTACTTTAACGCGCAATTGTTCAGCAATAACACAGAGCATTTCAAATTTCTCAAACTTATCTGCAAAATTATCACTGAAAGTAGCCTGCTCGAGCGAGTTTATCGAGTACGGATCCAGAGCATTTTTAATCAGTTCGACACTTATATCATGCAAAGATTTTTCAGCAATGGCTTTAAAAAGCTTTTCTTTCCAAATTTCAATTACGTCAAATCCTGCATCAGAAGCAGAATTGATATCACTAAAAAGATCATGTTTCATAGACGTGACTCCGTTGAACCCTTTAACCCCCTTTTTATGATTAATCGTAGATTATACTACAGCTTTCACTCGCCTATAATTTTGACCAAAACGCGTTTGTCCCTCATACCATCAAATTCCCCATAAAACACCTGCTCCCACGGGCCAAGATCAAGCTTTCCATTTGTGATTGCCACAACAACCTCTCTTCCCATAATTGTTCTTTTCAAATGGGCATCTGCGTTATTCTCAAAACTATCATTATGTTTATACTGTGAATAAGGTTTTTCTGGAGCAAGTTTTTCAAGCCAATTCTCGAAATCCTGATGAAGTCCACGTTCATCGTCGTTTATAAAAACACTTGCGGTTATATGCATCGCATTACATAAAAGCAATCCATCTTTGATTCCACTTTCTTCAACGCATTTTTCCAGAAGATGAGTAATGTTCACAAATTCTCTTCGCCTCTTTGTATGAAACCACAACTCTTTTCTGAAAGTTTTCATTTTATCCCTCCTTAAAAAATCACTTCACTCGAATGGAATATAAAATTAAGATTGATCAAAATGATTGTAGAATAACACATTTTCACTCTTCTGAACATATGTATAAGCCTGAGACAGCTTCTGAGTGTTAGAAATATGTTTCCTTATATATTGACCGCAATTACTACCTATTTTATTTTCCTCAGGTTCTCCGATGCTTAAGATGATTTCAAAACCGGATTTTTTCAACTCTTCCATGAAAACCCTGTGTCTAACTGGAAAACCTGTGGACAGGTCTATATCAGATTCGATTTGATTATTCACCGCGTTATACGTCGGATTCACGGGAGTTATCTTTATCAGGAATTTATCAGGCGAAAATGTGTTTGCTATCTTCTCTGCGCTCACCGTTACTTTATTTGAAAGTGCGAAATTTAATGCTATCTTTCTATCATTGTTTTTTACAAATTTTTCTCCATAAAGAGCTATATCTTTAAACGACCATTTTCGCACAGGTATGATTTCATCGCGTTGATTCTCATCTGTAGAATGAATCGAAAATTGAAGCTGGAATCTTCCTTGGTAATGTCTTTGTTTTATACTCAGCAGCCGATCGAAAAATTCCTCACACCCATACGGGGCTACCGTAGATATAGATGGGATCAAATTCTCGTGATCTGAAACCTTTTCGAGCACAGTCAGAACATTTTTGTTGAGTGCCGGTTCTCCCATTCTCGCAAATTGAATTTTAAATTTTTTCACTTTGACAAGACCATCTGGAAAATACTCTTTTATTAAAAAATCAATCTGTTCAAGCATCTCTTCGGCTGTCAATTTTCCTTCGTAATAACCACCAGCATCGCACATCAGACACCCCACAGGGCAACCTTTCAATGTTGAAATTATCAAAACCCATTTTTCATTCCTTGAAAAAGGTGGTTGAACCGATTGAACAAATTCAACCATGCTTCCTCTCGAAGTTATGCCAATATAAACGGTGGCTATATTTTCTTTACCATACTTTGCAATAATTTTCATTTTTCAACCTCCCAGTATATTCATAGCTGTTTCTATCGCCTGACCAATGGCGATACTCATCTGCCTATGACTGCCATGCGCATCGCCAACGATATATATATCACTGGTGCGCTCTTTGACAAACAACACATTTGGAACCCTTCCAATACAAATCAACAGGGCATCAAATTCATATACTGCCTTATGCGTGGTTAAAATAAGCTTTTCACCCTGGATTACATCCAAAATTGGTTCTGAAAAATGAAAAACAATCGGAGAATTCATAGCCAGATCCCTAAGTCTTTTTATGGCTTTTATTCTCCCACTCCTGCTGAATATATGAACTGACCGGACTCCATTTTCAAAAGCTTTTAGCGCCCCGTCGAGAGCAGCATCTCCTGCACCAAAAACAGCAAGTGATTCTATATCTGCTGGTAAATGTCTGTATTCGTAAACAACATTACTGCTCACTTCAAATTTTAAAATCCTTCTTGGCAATGTACCACTTGCCACAATAATTTTGTCGAAGAGATATTCTTTGGATCTGGTTAAAACTCTACGATTGAAAATTTCCACAACTTCTTCATAAAGAACATTTATAGAAAATTCATTTAAACTCACTTTCAGAGATCTTGCAATCTCTTCACCACTACACGGAGAAATTATTGGTACGTTCTCAACACGCCATGCATTGGCGATGAGACCACCCACAGATTCTTTTTCAAAAACAGATATCTCTATGCCGCAGCGTTTGAGAAAAACTGCGGCGGAAACACCTGCCGGACCAGCGCCTACGATCCCAACATGCATATTATCTCATCTGCTAAACTCACAACTGCAAAACCATGAGCCAAGCTTTTTAAAGATGAAAAATGATACCAGTCATTTTTATCCCAGCACGCATCCTGGGCAACTACGACCTCGTATCCTCTTACAAATGCACTTCGCACAGTTGTCTCAACGCATAAATGTGTCATGACACCGCAAACAACCAGCTGTTTCACCTGTTCTTTTCGAAGACAGTTTTCAAGTTTCGTTTTATGAAATGCATCATATGAATCTTTGTATATAATTTGTGCCTTTTTCTGAATCACCGACAATTCAGTTTGTTGTCCTTCAACGGAGTT
Source organism: Pseudothermotoga elfii DSM 9442 = NBRC 107921 (assembly GCF_000504085.1). Taxonomy (NCBI): domain Bacteria; kingdom Thermotogati; phylum Thermotogota; class Thermotogae; order Thermotogales; family Thermotogaceae; genus Pseudothermotoga; species Pseudothermotoga elfii. The sequence continues at coordinate 1,976,060 of NC_022792.1, forward strand.
TCCCCACCATTGCTTCATCATTTTATTGTTTCCTCTGTGGACAGTACAAAAAACAGGTAAAGCCTTATCTTCAAAGGCTTTTATTAGATCGTTGATTTTTTTCAAAGCGTTCTCTACACCCGGCAGATAAGCTCCTCCGTGCAAATCACAGAAATATCTCTGTACATCAATTACCAGCAAAGCTACATGATTTATCCTGCAAGGATGTCTTCTTCTTTCTTCCAGAAAAAACAAGAAATCACCTCTCAGAATATTTTATCGCAAATATTTTTATTTTCAGGCAATAATAACGAAATCATAGTCAATGCCAATTTAATAAAAAATGCTAAAATCAGTTTGGTAGAGAACAATCATGAGGTGATGTCATTGAAAAATCAATATCAACGCCGTGGGATAATACGTGTTTTACTTATTTTATTTTCAACTGTTGCGATCTTAGATCTTACCTGCCTTAAGGTTGAAGAAGTTAACATTTCTTTTCTTTTACCAGCCATCGTAGACCTCGCAGCACGTTTTATGATAATGTGCCTTGTCTTTGGATACTCTTATGTAATCTTGAAAATAGGTATTTTTTTATTTATGTATGCAAAATACATTTCTGTGCTCGGTGTGTTTTTCATAATCCCTCAGGTTTCTCAAATACAAAATCTACTCGAAGCAGTAGGTGTTACCGCAGTTGCTATCGATTTGTTCTGGTTTTTTCGGGAAACACTCGGCGATCAACTTTGGAAACTGGCTTTTTCAGATTCCTTGACGGGTTTGATGAACAGAGGGGCTTTCTTAAGCGAGGCACGCAAAATTTTAAAACTTTACTCGCAAAAAGGTAAATCAGCAGCTGTTGTTTATCTGGACTTAGACAGATTCAAGTCAGTCAACGACAAACATGGCCATCATATGGGCGATCAGATACTTGAAGCTGTTGGCAAAAGACTCAAATCAGTCGTAAGAAAGAACGATATAGTTGGGCGAATAGGAGGAGATGAATTTGTTATCTTGCTGACAGACATAGATGAAAGAAATATTGAAGAAATAATTCAGAGGCTTGTAAAGACCATTTCATGTCCTGTCACTGTTAATGGTAATCCGTTTTGCGTTGGTGTAAGTGCAGGCATTGCCGTTTTTCCAGAAGATGGTAAAACAATAGAAGAACTGACCAGAAATGCCGATAAAGCCATGTATGAAGCTAAAAATCGATCGATTGGATATATGTTCTGTTCGCAGATTAACCCTGAAGAAGACGAGGTGAAAACATGTACGAGCAGCAAAAAAGATTAATAGTTGAATTTGGATTAAAAATGCTTAGATCAAACCATGTGAGTGGAAGTTCGGGAAACATAAGCGTGAAAATAGATGAAAATCTCATAGCAATTACTCCGAGTGGCATCGCCTACGATAAACTCAATTTTGATCAGGTGCCTGTTATAGATATGAATGGAAAAATAATTGAAGGGAATCTCAAACCATCTATTGAGTATCAGCTTCACACACAGATATACAGAAATTTTTCTGATGTGAACGCTGTTATTCATACACATTCAATTTACGCAACAGTACTTTCTGTGCTTCGAATTCCATTACCAGCAATAACAGAAACTGTTTTGATGTTTTCAAAGCAGATTCCCGTGAGTGAATATGCAAATGCTGGAACAAATGAGCTTGCCAGAAATGTAGTTCGTTGCATGAAAGACAGCAGGGCGGTGTTAATAGCAAATCATGGCCTTGTGTGTGCCGCAAAATCATTAGACGAAGCTTTCAATATGTGCGAAGCTGTTGAAAGAAGTGCCCAGGTATACGTATCTGCCATGTCAACAAACATGCCGATTTACGTCATCGACGAAAAATATGCAGAAGAAGCTATGACGTTTTTGAAGAAAAATTATGGACAGGCAACTGATTTTATCTCTTTTTAGGAATGAGCAACGCTATACCTGAAACTATAATTAAAACACCAAAGACGATCCTCAAGAAAACTGTCTGATAAAAACTCACGCCGAAAAAAAACGCAGTCATCGCGAAAAGAACCATTGCCGAAACGAGCAATCCTTTTTTTCTGCTGGCAAAATAAGCCTGAATCAAACCAGTAGCTGGTGCCATAACAAAAACAGGCCAGAGAAATTTCAGATAAGAAAAACCAATAACTGAACAAAAAAGAAAAAGAACGCCAATGGTTGTTAAAATACCTCCGGGAACGAATCTACCGTAAGATTTTCCAAAAACCCCAAATTCAAAGCCGAGACCAAGCGCAAGCAAAATAACTGACCACACGAGATTTGCGTTAAGATCGAATATCAAAACTATTCCAAGAATTATGAAAAAGATACCAGCAAGTGCTGCACTCAGAGTTACTTTACTCATCCTCTTCCCTCCTCAATTGCCAAAATCTTTTTCGATTTGAAGCGCTCTCAAGTAGGTCTCCTGAATAGTCTTCATAAGAGCACCTCTCACGCCTTCTCTTTCCATTCTGTAGATACCCTCAATTGTTGTACCTGACGGAGATGTTACTACATGCCTGAACTCTCCTGGATGATTTCCAAGATTTGAAAGAAGTTCCGCTGAACCTATCATGGTTTCCAGAATCATAGATCTTGAGATCTCATAAGAAAGCCCCATTCTGATACCCGCATCAATCAGCGCTTCTATAATAACAAAAATGAACGCAGGAGCACTTCCACTCAGAGCAGTAACGGCTGCAAGCTGATATTCTTCAACCTCTACTACCTTGCCAAGGCAGGAAAGAATGAGCTGGCATTCATTCCACATTTGATCATCAATTGCTTGAGATTTAGATGCTGCTACAACTCCTTTCCCAATTTTTGCGGGTATATTTGGCATAATCCTTACCACATTGTTGCAACGAGTCTCTTTGAAGATCTTATCTATCGATATGGCTGTCATAGTACTGATAATTAATCTCCCATTAAATTCTCTAAGCTCAGAAAACACTTTCTGGCTATCTTGCGGTTTGACACAAAGAAATATTAAATCACACAACTTTGAGATTTTCTCATTGGTTCCAACCAAACAACCCATCGATAAAAAAGGTTTCAGTTTTTCTGACGATCTATTACTCAAAATAATTTCACCCGGACAAAAAATCCCAGATTCAACCAACCTATTAACTATGATCGAACCTATGTTGCCAACCCCAACAACACCCACCATTTACTCTTCCTCCTTGATGATTTTCTGGTTTAATAAAATACAATAAGCCGATTTTCTTAGAAAATCCCTGAAACGACTGTTTATCTGCCCTTTTTCATTGATAATACCATATTTATGGGAAATAAAAGATTTTGATTTGCACTTTACATGGTGGTAAATTACAATATGAAAGTCATTTTCATTTTATGAAAAAACACATTAGCATCAAAACCAAAAAGGAGGGATCATGATGCGAAAAATCGCAGTGGTGCTTCTCAGCGTGATTCTTTTAACAGTGATCTTTGCTGAATGGAAACCAGCCAAATCAATTACGGTAATTGTTCCCTGGTCAGCTGGCGGCTCAACAGATCAGGTAACAAGAATGATAACAAGCCAGATGGAGCCTTATCTGGGAAGAAAATTCATCATCGTTAACACCCCGGGTGGGGCAGGTTCAATCGGTACAGTCAATACCTGGAATGCGTCACACGATGGCTATACATGGACAGCAAATGCTGTGCTTGACCTGACGAAATACGCTTTGCTGGAAGAAAGCATCACTTTCACACACAGAGATTGGAAATATTTTCTGCCGATTTACGCACCAAATGTTGTTGTTGTCAATCCCAGCTCTCCATATCAAACAATAAACGATCTTATTGAGGCTATGAAAAATAACCCGGAAATACCAATAGCCTCGGCTGGTACTGGAAGTGGCGGTCATGTTGCTGCTGAAATATTCGCCGAATATTTCAACGTTAAATATAGGCACGTTCCATACGCGGGCGGTAATCCCGCAACAGTTGCTGTAGTCTCAGGAGAGGTTGTTGGGAACATGCAATTTTCTATGGAAGTCGCCGATATGCTAAGGGCAAAAAGATTGAGGGCACTTTGTACATTAAGTGCCGAGCCTCTAACAATTTCCGGATACGGTACCATCCCGTCTATTCGAGAATGGTATCCAGATTTTCCTGACGTCGGTGCTTACTTTGGTTTGATAATTCCCAAAGATGTCCCCATGGAGATTTTAGAAACAGTTGGGCAAATATTTGAGAAAGCAGCAAATTCAAAGGCAATGAAAGATTGGGCAGATAAGCAGGGGCTTGTTTCTGTATGCGTGTATGGAGAAAAAGCAGATCAAATAGTTGAAGAAACTGCAAGGCGTGTAACCTGGTTGCTTTACGACAGAGGAGTTTTGAAAATATCCCCGGAAAAATACAACATACCCAGAATTGGGAAATAGTTGATTATTAACAGCGCCCTTCGGGGCGCTTTTCAGGAGGTTTCATAAATGAAAGATAAAATCACAGCTCTTGTCTTTATAACACTGGCTTTATTTTTTCTCATCGGTGCATTGAGAATGCCCACAACTACGGAATATGGAAAATACGGTTCGCCAGGGATTGTTCCAGTGGTTTTCTCAGTATTAGTGATTATCCTTAATCTGATCATGCTTTTGAGAAAGCAAAAAACAACAGAGACTATATCAAATGATCCAGAGGAAAAAGAACGTAATAAAAAAGAAATGAAAAGACTTTTGGTTTCCGTTGCAACTTGTTTAGTCTATGTCTTACTACTTGGTCACATTAATTTTATCGTGCTCACAAGCATCTTTACTTCTGCTTTATCGCTTATGTTCTTTAGAAAGAAACCCGCCTTGGTCATAGGTGCATCAGTTCTTGTAACCATTGGAATTTATTATCTGTTTGAAAAACTATTTCTCTTACCGCTACCGTAAAGGGGAGTATGTTAATGCATGTCCTTATTGATTATTTCAAATACCTTGTTGAAATCATAACTGATCCGATTATCCTTTTCAATATGGCATGGGCAACATTGCTTGGAATGCTTGTTGGTACATTACCGGGACTGACAGCTACACTTGGTGTAGCAATTCTCACAACCCTCACTTTTGGTTTTCCCACGAAAACAGCCATAGGAATGCTTGTAGGTGTTTATATAGGAGCAATATATGGAGGAAGCAGAACTGCGATCGTGTTGAATATACCTGGAACCCCTGCCAATGCAGCAACCACGGTCGATGGATTTCCACTCGCCCGATCTGGGCAAGCAGGTTTTGCATTGAATGTGGCCACAATTATGTCTGGCATTGGTTCTGTTATCGGGGCAATTTTTATAGTTACGCTTGCACCCCTTTTGGGAAAACTTGCACTCGAGTTTGGTTCCTGGGAATTTGCTGTTCTTGCAGTTTTTGGAACAGTTATAGCCGGAAGTTTGACGGCACCAAAAGATCCACTAAAAGGGTGGATTGCAGGATTCCTGGGATTGATGATTTCGCAGATAGGTCTGGACGAAATCACATCTTTTCCAAGATACACTTTTGGAAACATTCAACTTTATGGTGGCATAGCCCTGTTACCTGTTCTGGTTGGTGTATACGGAATACCAGAAATATTGATGAATTTGAAAAGAACAACAAAAATGGAAGTAGCGCTGAATTTCTCAAAAAATAAATCTTCGGTATCTTACGGGAAAACAATTTTGAAAAATTGGATAAACATAATCAGATCAGGAATAGTAGGAGTTTTCATAGGAGTCATTCCCGGAGTTGGTGAGGATGTTTCTTCGTGGGTTTCATACGACCTGGCAAAAAGGTCTAGCAAAGAACCTGAGAAATTTGGTCAGGGTTCCCTTGAAGGACTAACAGCAGCAGAAACAGCAAATAATGCCTGTGTTGCAGGTGCGATAATCCCTGTTTTAACGCTCGCAGTACCCGGAAGCGCTCCAGCAGCAGTCCTCCTGGCTGCTTTATGGATCCACGGTGTCAGAGCTGGCCCACTATTACCAATAGAACATCCTGAGATGATAGGAAATGTGGCAGCAATGTTCACTATAGCGACAATATTGATGGTTATCTTTGGCCTTCTGGTAACAAGACTGTTCCTGAAAATATTACTTGTTCCCACGGAAATACTTATGCCCATAATATTTGTGCTCTGTGTGGTTGGGACATATGTACTCAACGGTCGTATGTTTGATGTATGGATCATGCTTCTTTTCGGTCTGCTTGGTTACTTCATGAGACTGAACGATTTCCCCGCAGCACCTTTCGTACTGGGTTTTATCCTTGGGCCAATGGCTGACACAAACCTCAGGCGTGCTTTAATGCTATCCAAAGGCAGTCTATTGCCATTTTTCACACGACCCATATCATTGATTCTCCTAATAGCAATGTTTTTGGTAATGTTTTCCAAATATTTCTCAAGAAAAAGGGGGGCAAAAAATGAGTAAAATCAGGGTAGGCATAGCCGGAGCAGGATTTGTCTCCCATATTCATATGGCTGCCTATGAGGAGAACAAAAATCTATTTGAAGTAGTCGGAGTCTGTGCTTTGCATCCTGAAAATGCAGAAAAATTTGTGAAACGATATGGTTTGAAAAAAATATATAAAGATTACTACGAGCTCTGTAAAGATAACGAGGTGGATGTAATAGATATCTGCGTACCAACAAACGTACATGAACAAATTATATCGGCATGCGCCGAGCAGGGAAAACACATCATATGCGAAAAGCCACTCACAGGTTATTTTGGCGAAGACATGCCTGATGTTGAAAAAGTCGGTGAAATAGATAAGGAACACATGTACAGGCAGGTAATCAAAAAAATAGCCGGCATAGAAAACGCTTTAAAATCATCTAATATAAAATTTATGTATGCTGAAAATTTCGTATATGCGCCTGCTATAACCAAAGCAAAAAAATTGCTATCAGCTTCAAAGGCTCCTGTTTTAGAACTCAGAGCGGAGGAAAGTCATTCGGGATCACACGCATCATATTCGCGGAGATGGAAAACAGCAGGCGGTGGAAGTCTTTTAAGAATGGGATCTCATCCAATTGGGGCCATCCTGCACCTGAAACATTTCGAGGGTAAGTTAAGATATGGAAAACCTGTAAAAGCGAAAACAGTTTTCGCAGAAACCGGAAATTTGACAAAAATAGAGAGTGTCAAAAATTTCGACAAACCCTTCATGGTTACAGATTGGTATGATGTGGAAGATTGGTCATGCAGTATTGTTGATTTTGAAGATGGCTCGAAAGCTATTGTAATATCGAACGACATAAGCCTTGGTGGTGTAAAAAACTTTGTACAGATAAACACAGCAAACGGAATGATTTACTGCAATATAACTCCCAACAACATGATGATTGCCTACACACCTTCAGAAGATGCCTGGAAAAACGAATACATAGCAGAAAAAATAGAAACAAAGTCTGGTTGGACCTTTCCGTCACCGGATGAGGATTGGGTAAGAGGCTATCCTCAAGAGATGAGAGATTTTGCACTGGCAATCCTTGGAGAAAAAGAACCTGAGTCGGATTTTGAGCTCGCAAAAGAGACAGTCAAAGTCATTTATGCAGCTTATTTATCGGCTGAGAAAGGTAAAAGAATAGAGCTTTGAGATGGGGGTTTTAAAATGGATCTTTCGTGTGAATATGTGGGAATCAAGTTAAAAAATCCAATCATAGTTGCTTCATCAGGTCTTGCGGAAAACTTAAAAAACATGAAAAAAGCCGAGGAACATGGAGCAGCCTGTGTGGTTGCAAAATCCTTGTTCGAGGAAAAAATTTGCAGGATTTCTCCCACTCCAAGATTTGAAATTATCGAAAGAAAAATGGGAAAATTAAGATCGCAAACCTTCTATTCTTTCGAGCAAGCAAGCCCGTTCGATGCTCACGAATACTTTGAGGAAATTCGAAAAGCTGTCAACACTCTCTCAATACCTGTTATCCCAAGTATAAACTGTGTCACAGACGAAGGATGGAGTCAATATGCGAGAATGGCAGAAGGTGCAGGAGCACCAGCCTTAGAATTAAATGTTTCATGTCCTCACGGATCGATATCTTTTAGGGGGGGAGATGTAGAAGAAAAAATTCTCTCAGTTGCGAAAATCGTGCGAGATTCAGTAAAGATTCCCCTGATTGTAAAACTGCCAATGCAACTTTCTTCACCGCTTTCTATGGCAAAAATGCTTGAAAGATCCGGTATAGACGGTGTGGTTATGTTCAACAGGCTTACGGGACTTGATATAAATCTTGAAAAAGAAAGACCTGTCCTTCATGAAGGTTATGCTGGTCATGGAGGTCCCTGGGCTTTCAATTATGTTCTAAGATGGATCGCAGCAAGCAGTCCTCATCTGAATATCTCAGTAGCTGCTTCGGGCGGCGTAGGAAGTGGGGAAGATATTATCAAATACATCTACGCCGGTGCGAATGCAGTGGAAGTATGCAGCTTGATATATCTTTCAGGTTACGAAGCAATAGATATGCTGCTCGAACAGATCAAAGCATTTATGGAAAGAAAGTCTTACCCGGATTTTTCTCAGATTAAAGGAAAATTAAGTGGAAAAGCAATTCTCAGCAATGAGCAAATAGATCGCAGACACCTTTTTAAAGCACAAATAAATCAAGCATTGTGCACATCCTGTGGAACCTGCCAAAAAGTATGCATATATGATGCGCCGTATCAATCCGAAAAATCTTATGTTATAAGCGAACTGTGCGATGGATGTGGCCTCTGTGTAAAACTCTGTCCAGTAAAAGCAATAGAAATGGTGAAATGGAGTGAAAAAGCATGAAGAACTTTTTTGCAGACGTCGTTGTAATCGGAGCTGGCGGTGCTGGTATGAGGGCTGCTTTAGCAGCAAAAGAAACAGCACCTGAGCTCGCTGTAATTTTACTGAGCAAAAAACCTCTGGGAAAAGGCGGAACGACAGCCCTTGCCTGCTCGGATAGAATGGCATTTCATGCCACACTTCCCTATACAGCACCAGTTCAAAATAATTGGAAAGAACATGCGATGGATATTTATAGGATAGGCGGGGAAGTTTCTGATTACGATCTCGCTGAAGTTTTATCAAAAGAAAGCGCCGGAGCATTGGAATATCTTATAAATATAGGTGTTCCATTTGTAAAAACAGCTGATGGCAGAGTAGATCAATTCTTGACTGATGGATCAATTTATCCAAGAGCGTGCTACGTTGGTCCTGAAACGGCTGTGGAAATTGCAAAAGCACTTCAAAGAAAACTGGAGGAATCATCAGTTCAAATCGTTGAAAACGTTATGGTTTACGATTTCATAGTGAAAAACAACAGAGTAATTGCTGCAAAAGCAATTGATATCATCTCAGATGAAATATATCTCATCCAGGCCAAAACTTTCGTACTCGCTACAGGTGGGGCGGGTGCTCTTTATTCGAAAAATGTTTTTCCCAGCGAGATGACAGGGGATGGATATGCTGCTGCTCTGCGAGCAGGTGCAAAACTCGTAAATATGGAATTTATGCAAATCGGCATATGCCACCCTCATATGCTCTTTGCAAGTTCTGGCAGCATGTTTAGAAGCTTGCCAAAAATTGTAGATGAAACTGGAAGAGAGTTTCTTAATGACTATCTTTCAGAAAAAGATAAAAATCAACTATCTGTTCTTCAATTTAAAAAAGGGGCTCACTGGCCCATTTCCTATGAATCACCAACGAAGGTTATAGATCTTGCTGTTTACGTTCATAGTTTATGTGGTCACAAAGTGTATCTGGATTTCACAGAAAATCCAGGTTATTTATCAATAAAAGACATTCCCGAAGAGATACTTTCTTGGAGTGAAAAAGCCGATAGAAAATTATTTTATAAAACCACACCATATGAAAGATTAATGAAAATCAACCCAAAAGTGGTGGAATGGCTTCAACAAAGACATATTGATCTTTCGAAAGAACGGTTCGAAGTTCAGAATGCATTGCAGCATTTTCAAGGTGGTGTGAAAATAGACAGAAATGCAAAAACAAATGTCAACGGTCTTTTTGCAGCTGGTGAATGTGCAGGGGGGCAGCACGGGGCAAACAGACCAGGGGGAAATTCACTTCTTGATACACAGGTCTTTGGCAAAATTGCAGGCCAGAATGCAGCACTTGAGGCAAGGAAAATAAACTTCGAGAAGATTAAAATTACCAATAATAAAGTAAAAGGTTCCATACCATCATATCAAGCGAGAAATCAGATAAAGGAAATACTTTCAAATTCAGCTTTTCTTGTCAGGCAGCACAGTGAAATTGTAAAGGCTATCAACGAAATTCAATCGATAGAAGAAAAAGGTATTTGTCTGGATGAAAATGGAGTAGCTTATATGATTGAAACAGAAAATATGCTGCTGCTCTCGAGAGTCATTCTAACTGCTATTCTTCTCAGAGATGAAAGTCGCGGACCACATCTTAGATTTTCTCATTTCGACCCACCAGTGATGAATTTCCTGCCGAGAAAAGACGAATGGAAGAAATATATAATATTCTGGCTCGATGAAAAAAGAAGATTACATTATGAGATAAAAGAACCTATAAGGCCCGAGGAGGATTCAAAATGAAGAGTAGAGCGATGGTTCTCGAAAAATTCAATCATCCTCTTGTTCTCAGAAATTTTGATATTCCCAATTTACCCGAAGGAGCAATCCTCGTAAAATTGCTCGCAAGTGGTGTTTGTGGCAGTGATCTTCACATGGCAAAGGGTGAAGATCCAAGAACACCACTGCCAATAATACTTGGTCACGAGGGAGTTGGGCAAGTCGTACAGATAAACGGAGAAAAATGTGATCTGAATGGAAAAAAAATAAAAACCGGCGACTGGATAATATGGAACAGAGGCATAGTCTGCAATAATTGCTTCTGGTGCAAAGTTTCCAGACAACCCTATTTGTGCCCAAACAGAAAAGTTTATGGAATAAACCTCTCATGCAAAGATTATCCATATCTGCTTGGTGCATACAGCGAATACATGGTTCTTTTCAGAGAAACTGAGATATTAAAAATACCGCAAATCGACCCGGTATGCCTCGTTACAGCGGCATGCTCTGGCGCGACTGCAATGCATGCGTTTGATCTGATATCAGAACCTTTACTCTCAAAAACCGTTGTCATTCAGGGAGCAGGACCACTTGGCGTCTTCTGTGTGGTTGCCGCAAGAACATTGGGCGCATCTCAGGTTATAATGATAAGTGGATCTCAACAGAGACTGGAACTCGCAAAAAAAGCTGGAGCAGATATTGTGCTCAATCGGCATGATATAAATGAAGAAGAAAGAACCAAAAAAATTTTGAGCATCACAGGTAACCGGGGTGCAGATATCGTAATTGAAGCAAGCGGCAATAGCAAAGCTCTGCTGGAAGGTTTCAGGCTGGTGAGACGTGGTGGAATGTATATGATAACAGGTGTTGCTGTACCACAAGAATCAATACCATTAGATGTGTATCATGACCTTGTTTTCAAAAACATACACATTCAGGGAGTCTGGGTGAGTGATGCTAAACATTTGGTACAGGCAGTCGACCTTATTGCAAAACATCCAGAAATATTTGAAAGAATTGTAACACACAGATTGCCGCTGTCTCAGGCAAATGAAGCTCTGAAATTGATAGAAGAAAGGACGGCACTGAAAGTTGCGATCACGTTCTGAAGAAAAAAACGATAAAACATTTCTTGAAAGCCCGAGAAAGGTTCTTTGCATAATTGATTGTATTGTTAAAAGCTCAGAAGGTGTGAGTGTCAGTGAAGTAGCGGAAAAATTTCATATGAGCATTTCAAATGCCTTTAAATACTTGAAACTACTCGAAGAGCTGGGTTTTGTAATCAAAGATGAAAACAAAAAATACTTGCCGGGTTTCAAACTTGTTGATTATGGAAGTGTCATATTGAGAAGAATAAATTTGAGGGACGTGGCAAGGCCGCATCTTTTTGAGCTTGCTTCGATAACTAAGCAAACAGTGAATTTAGTCATAAAAGACCACGATCAAGCCGTTTATGTAGAAAAAATTGAAAGTGCTGAAAGCATGCCTCTGATGTCGCGCGTTGGTATGTCAGTACCACTTTATTGCACAAGTTTTGGCAAAGCTATACTTTCGCATCTATCAGAAAAGGAACTCAACCAGTACCTGTCCCGCGTGACCCTTGTAAAAAAAACCAGTAAAACCATAACAGATCCTCAAAAGTTGATTTCGCATCTAAAACTTGTAAAGGCAAGAGGTTATGCGATAGACGATGAAGAAAATGAGTACGGCGTGAGATGCGTTGGGAGTGCCGTGTTGAATTATGAAGGAAAGCCGATAGGAGCCGTAAGCATAGCTGGTTCCAAAAATAAAATGACAAGTACATGGATAAGAAAATACGCAATTCACGTCGTTAACTGTACGAGGGAGATATCAAAAAAATTAGGATATCAAGATTAAAACTTTACAGAAATTCCCGCTCTTAAATATATCCTGTTATCCAGAGAATATTGTATGCCCACTAATAAGAATAACGCCCGATAAACCCTTACCCTTCCTTCAAGCCATAGATTGATTTGCCCACTTTTGTAAGCACCAAGAACTATACAGTAATCTTCAAAATCTATTCGAGCTCCTACTTTCCATGAAATCGATTCAAATTTCCACTGAGAAAGTGAGATCTTGAAAGGATAAAATTCCGCAAAAAGTGTAAAGTTCTCTGAAATTTTAGAATAGTCTGAAACTCCAAGCAGCAGATAATAATCAGAATCATAGAGAAATTTTGCACCCGCTCTTAATCCATCTTCACTTACAAGATGTTCTACTCCGAAAACAAAACTGAGTGGAATTATCACAAGTCCAGATTGTACTACCAGTGAATCGTTCGCCCAGATTGATGCCTCAACAGCTCCACTTATCCGGGAAAAGTCAGTATAAACATATCCATTCACCTCACTTATCCTATCTGCTGAAGATGTCACAAACATATCTGCAAGTTCATCAACACTCCCAACCATGTAAATATTGTTTTCGGGGAGTTTTGATACAAGTGATGCTTTTGCATATATTGCAAAATACATAGTCTCTTTTTCTGTTTTCATGGTCGTTATGCATATAGGAGAAAAACATTCATTACTGAGCCACATTTCGTTGTCAAACACAGTGGGACCATATGGGTCAGAAAAAGCTATTTTCGTCAGAATCTTATTTTCGTGGACATTCACAGGAGTGAGTTGAATTCTCATACCAACGCCTGTTCTTAACCCTGTTGTAAAAGAGAGTTCCTCCGTCGCTGCAAATAAAACAGCCGGTTTTCCAACAATAGTTGACACCCATGGCCTTGTAGAAATCAATGTTTTTTCATTCTTTGTCCCAAGCTCAAGATTTGCAGTAATAAACGGTGCTTTCATCAAAATTTCCATAGTTTTGGCGTCATAGATCACTTGAAAACCAAGATTGTTGGAATCCAGTTTTTCAACCTGAATATCTTTTAAGTTTATTTTTGTGGCTATCTCTTCATTCAAACGAATTACTTCCAGTTGATAAATAACTACTGTTTCATTTGCAAATACAGCAAAACAGAAAATAAGAAAAGACAGAATCAACATTCTCATGACAAACACATCCTCAAAGAATCTCCGCACTCAGAAAAATAATCACTTCTCTTTGACTTTGAGAATCCGATTTAACTCCAAATAAATACCTCAGTAAGGGTATATTCCCAAGTAATGGGATGCCAGTGTAACCGTCAGAAGAGTTTTCAACAGTCAAGCCACTTATGACAACTGTCTGGCCGCTCTGTATACGTAGAGTAGTAGATAGCTCGCTTCTCTTAGTTGATAACGAGCTCGTTGTTTGAGCAGTTGTAAAATGACTTATGTTTGGTGCAACATTTATCTCAAGCTCATTTTTACCAACAACCCGTGCTGTGATATCAATTCCTACACCAACATCAACTGTTTCGGTTGTTGTAGTCCCTTCCTCGGGTTGCAGAATAATGATCTCTCTCTGGCCCACAAAAAGCCTTGCCGGCTTGTTTTCCTGAACTATAATCCAGGGATCAGCTTTTATCTTCGCTTTCTGATCCTGTTCCAAAGCTCTGAGTCTTGCAACAATGGTACCAAAAACGTCTGTCTGAACAGACAATACACCTGAAATCAGCCCAAGAACAGCTGTCCAGTCTTCGTTATACTGTTGATTGGCTCCAAACGTGTAACCGATCTGATCCAGACCTATTTCTCCCAAATTATCCTTAGAGACCTCTGAGACAACTACACTTATCTTTACCTGCCTTGGTGGTATGTCGATATTTTTTAAATCCTCTTCAAACTTCGCTATTATTTGTTCCGGTGCAGTTATTGTTATCAAATTGTTCTCGGTGTCTATTTTTATAAAAGGTTCATAGAAAGAGGGAAGCAAATTTCGAATTGAATCGACTTTCAAATAAGATGGTTTTATTACTTTCGTTTGAACAAGATAACGGAAAGCAGGGTTTTTTGGATCAGGTGCACCGACAAAATAGAACCCGTCAACTTTTATAAAAGTATATCCACCCGGCATAAGAATCATTTTCAAAGCTTTTTCGAGTGGTACTTCATTCAGCTCTATAGTGACAAAACCACTGACGGTAGTATCTGCAATAATTGGCACACCACTTTGAGCAGAGATATCTGCAAGAGCATCAAGTATATAGGTATCCTGAAAAATATTTGTCACAAGAGGCTCTTCCTCAGCAAGTGATGTTAAAGCTATTAAAAAAACTATCAATATGGAGAACCTTTTCATTTCTCCTCGCCCCCCTCTAATCTGATCCTCTTTCTCAATATAATTGGCTGGCTATCTCCAAAATCTATTCTTGCAACAACTTCATATTCGCCCGGTTGCATTTGAATTGGGAGCATCACCCCATAAATTCTCTCGGCACCTGGAAGAATAGGCACTTCTCCAGAATAAGAAGCACTGACGAGCCTTTCTGTACTTTCTGGAAGTATTATGCCACTTTCTTCTTCCTGCTGCGGGATAACCTTTTCAAGACCAACTATTATTGAAGGAATGATGTGATAATTTCCGTCATTTTTGATTAGCACATCGACATTCAAACCATCCGTGGTTGGCTGAATTAAGTGAAAATCCGCTGAAAGTTTTTTAACTATGGTTTCATCTGAGCCTACATAAACCAGAAGATTAGCTCCAAATTCAGTTTTTACATTCTCATTTGAAGAAGAAAACACCAGATCGAAGTAATATCCACCAAGAGCATCTTCTGGAGGTTTGGCAATAATTCTCAATTTTCGGGTTTGATTTGGTTTCAGTTCAAATGAATCTGGTGATACTTCTACCCAATCAACTGTTTCCTGTCTATCTTCAATCGGAACAAGTTCACCATTAATATCGTATTCAAGCGGGTAAATCGAAGCATTTATCCGCGCAACCTCGTCTCCTCGGTTCGTAACACTGATTAATGTGCTTCTAAAAGTTCTTGGCATTGCCCTTAATTCTATATTTCCAGGTTCAATATAAAACATCGGGACATCGCTTACCTTCGTTTGCTCAACTTGAGCCGCGTCTCCTTTAACAGAAAACTGAGTTTCGACAATAGCAGGTCTATGGCCTCCATAATTAACAACAGCTTTTGCTATGTAATCTCCTGGAGGAAACTTTCTGGTAGTGATACTCCTAACTTTCACAGTAGTTTCTGGCAATATAACTCCTCTGCCAGAACCAAGAGGCATCTTTACCAACGTTCTACCTTCTGATGTCTTAATAGTTAACTCTCCTGTTGTCTGCACATGAAGATTGCTCTTGTTTAAAACTGAAACACTGAACACCGTGGCATCCTTTCCAATCATATTTGCTATTTCAACCAAACTGGGAATTTCGTTTATTTTCTGAACTTCAAAATCAACAGCATACGCTTCTATTCTTCTTCGCCCTGTTTCCACAGTTAACTCTAAAAAACTCGCAAGTTGAAATTGAAACTGAACTGCAAAACCCACAGCCTCTTCCATAATTTGTGGCGTCTGTTCAGGAGGAACAATCTTAAACACAACAGCCGCATACCTTCCACCTGCGACCCCACGTGGAACACTCACATTCACAGTAACCTGTCTGCCAGAACCTGGTGAAATGGTGAAAATTTCTGGATCAACCCTAATCCACTTTGCGGCAGAATATTTTGTTGAGCCAGCCGGAGCAATGTTGTACATTCCGTTGATATCCTCAACTACATCTTCCACCTTCGCTTCTATAGTTACCGAATTGAACGGATCAGAATTTTCCAGATAAACCTCGTAGCTGAATTGACTTCCCTGAGCGACTGATTTTGTTACAACCAGTGGATCAAGCCTGATATTGAAAGTTCCCTGAGAAAAGATGTTTGTGCAGGCAAGTATCAAAAAAACATATAAAAATTTTTTCAAGCAAATTCACCCCAATCCTTCTTGCTTAAAAACAGTAGGGGGAAAATTCCCCCTACTGCCTTTCCTGCTCAATGATTTTCAGAAATTATAATTTCCAGTCTCTCCATCAATCCATGGCATCTGCCTCTGTAACGTTATTGTTATAACACCGCTGTCTCTATAAACTCCAGCAGAATTGCATTCCACAACCTGGATCATGTTCCAGAGTTTTCTGCTTATTCCTTCGTGAAGCTCCGCACTGTCTGGTATAAACACAGTTGTTTCATTCATTTCTGCAGCAGCTGCCATCTCCTCAATGCCGCTTGGAAGGTTACCTATACCGTAAGCGTACCATGCATTGATGTATTCATTGACCGCAGTATCAAACGGATCTGCACCTGGAACAAACGTTGGACTCGCAAAATCACTGAAGCTGATAACTATTTCACCATTGCTCTGGATAAGGAAGCTGATACAATCTGTTATGTACGTTCCAGGTTTTCTAACATACCATGTCCATTTTGTTCCATCAATCTGCCAATTAACCCACTGGGCAACCTGAACTTCTGTTTCGAAATTAATTGTCCAGTTGAATTTGTCGCACGAACCGTTGGCAGCTCCACTCTTGAAAGCTTTCGCTGTTGTTGATGTGCTGTTCATATCCAGTGCAACCCACTCATTCTCCAATAATTGCCAGACTGTCAATTCCTCTGTTGCAAATACTGCAAGTGCCGTTACTGCAAGAATCGCAATGATAAAAATAAGACCTTTCCTCATAAAAATTCCCTCCTTTTCACCCTCCTGGGTGAGATTTTAGAATTGCTCAATATAAGCTTTTGTGTTTTGAACAGTAAATGTTATTGTGCCAGTGTTTCTGTAAATTCCCGCCGACTGAGTTTTCAAATCCACAAGTTGATAAAAATTCAGATTTGAAACTCCAGCTTTAACTGTCACTATCCAGTTGTTGAGGTTTTCTGCTGGTATCCAGTTGAATTCACCGGCAAGATCATCACTAATAGCATAAAAAACACTTATATCTTTAACCCCTATCCCCCCCTGTGGCTTGACATTGTCGAAATTTTTAAAACTTATTGTCACTGAATCTGTACTGTTTATGGTCACCTCAAATGCGTTTGTCATATACTTTCCCGGTTTTTTGATATACCAGGCAATTTTCGAACTGGACACTCTCACACTCATTCTGCTTGGTGGATTTCCTCCTGCCCAGGCTGTTTCAAACTGGCTATTTCTATTCACACTCAGGTGAAGGAGAATATAAATTTTTTTGAAATCCTGGCACTTGTTGCGTATATTAACAACGTACTCAAATTCGCTCACATATGGATCATGATTCACCTTATATGGATATTGCCCTGGAGATTGATTACCAGATGGCTCCGTCTCAGTTATGTTTAAATGCGATTCACTGGCTAACCATCCATCAAGTAGCTCAAATTTAACATGAAGTTCCCCACTTTCAATCCAGACAGTTGTTGTGCCTATGTTCATGTTTTGCGCTGCTATTAACCCAAAGAATTTCTTCTCTGAAAATCTTCCTACTTCATACTCTATGTAATAAAACCACTGCCTGTTACCCTTTGATGTCGATGATTCTGCAAGAAATGGATCAATTGTTATTGGATCAATGACTATTGATCCATCTAAGGGAACAGATACAGATGTGCTGGAAAAATTCAACTGTCCAGCTTCTGGCAGTATTATCTGTGATTCAACGGGATCAACTTTTTTCCAAAGACCAGTGATTGGGTCGTATTTAAAAACTCTTGGTGAATAAGAAAGTGCAACTGTGGTTATGAGAGTTATCAAAATAGCAATTATTAAGTTTCTAAGAAATGGGTTACTGTCCATCTGATCTATCACCCTCATAACCTCCTGGTAATCAATCTATACTGGGTGATAAAAAAATGATGAAAAAATATCTGATAAAACGTTGAAAATTCACTCAAAATGTGCTGAAAATAATTGAAGGCGAGCAAAGCTCGCCGGGGAAAAGGAGGGAATTATATATAAGCAGTCAGGTCAAATAACCCATGTCCACTGAGATTAAAAACAACAACTCTCGGAATATTGTGCTCTTTTGCTTTTTTTGCTTCTCTTATAGCACCAGCTATCGCATACGAACTTTCCGGAGCAGGGACTATTCCTTCAAGTTTAGCAAAAAGCTTCGCCGCCGAAAAAATTTCATCCTGGTCGAACGCAACAGCTTCAATAAGACCTTCTTTCACAAGTCTTGAAATAATTGGGGCTGCACCGTGATAACGCAAACCACCTGCATGAATCTTTGGAGGTATGAAATCTTTTCCAAGTGTGTACATTTTCAAAAGTGGTGTCATGCTTGCTGTATCACCATAATCGTAATCATATCTACCCCTGGTAAGAGAGGGACATGCCGTTGGTTCGCACGCAACAAATTTGATTTCTTTTCCTGAAAGTTTGTCTGGAATAAACGGCAAAACAGTTCCACCAAAATTTGAACCGCCTCCATGGCATCCAAGTATCACGTCTGGCTTCTCACCAAGTACCTCAAGTTGCTTTTTCAACTCAAGACCTATCACCGTCTGGTGAAGCAAAACATGGTTTAAAACACTGCCAAGTGAATATTTGGTTCTGGAATCCGATAGAGTTATCTCAATAGCTTCACTTATTGCAATCCCAAGGCTTCCAGGGTTCTCGCTGTTGCTTGCAAGAATTGATTTACCAAAACTGGTTTTCTCGCTTGGACTTGGAACAACATCACCATCAAAAAGTCTCATCAAATACTTTCTCATGGGTTTTTGTTCATAACTGATCTTTACCATGAAAACATTCACTTTCAGTCCAAACTTTGCACCTGAGTAACAAAGCGCGCTCCCCCATTGTCCTGCACCTGTCTCAGTAACAAGCCTTTCTGTGCCTGAGATTTTGTTGTAATAAGCCTGGGCAAGGGCTGTGTTTGTTTTATGGCTTCCAGTTGGACTTGCACCTTCATACTTGTAGTAAATTCTTGCTGGCGTCTGTAAAAACTCCTCGAGGTAGGTTGCCCTAAACAAAGGCGTTGGTCTAAAAACAGCATATTCTTCAAGAACTGGTTCTGGTATTGGAATTTCACGTTTGTCAGTGACTTCTTGCTCAATCAACGGCATTGGAAAAATAGCAGAAAGCATATCCGGTGATATGGGCTGTTTTGTTTTTGGATCCAGTGGGGGATCGAGTTTAAAAGGCAAATCAGACAGCACATTGTACCAGTACCTTGGAATCTCATCAACTTTCAAATCCACCCTGATTCTCATAAAATCCACCTCCAGATAGCCTTAAAATAAAAAAAGGGCTCTCTTTGTTAAGAGAGCCCCAATTCGGTGTAATAAAACAATAGCGATACTACCCCACCGAATCGGGGCAGTACCACCACCACATGATATTTGATCTTACATCTCTACTCAGAATAAAGCACTTCATAACAGCACCTCTTTTTTGGAAAGTTTACACCCAAAAAAGCAAAAAGTCAAATTTTGATACTACGCACTGAGTAAATGGTAAAATCAAAAAGTCTATGCTAATAATAAGGAGGGGTTACAATGCTATATTTTTTTGCGGTCTTAGGGGTCATTTTCCTGATCTATCTTTTCTTCAAGCTATTTCCGCTTTTTGCTGGATTTGCGGGTATATTATTGGCAGCAGTTATAGTAGCACTGCTCTTTTTTGGGCTTCTTGTAATTGCCCTGCCTCTACTTCTTATAATCCTTGTCATACTGGGAATAGTCTGGATCGTAAGACTTCTGAAAAAAGCCTGAGTTCATCGACGTTTTAATTTTTCTGAGAGCAATTTGATGGCACCACACACAGACCCTGCACCGTAAGATAAATGCAGCACCCAGAATGAAAAAAGTGTGTGGAAGAACGCTTCTGCAAACTTCAATCTGAAAGCTGCTTTAACAGATAGATAGCAGCCGATTGCAATATAAAGACCTACTATAGACAAATAAAAAGTAAAGAAAATACTGAATATACTTAACATTGCGCCAAAAACCAAAAAAATCAGAAAAGCCATAGGTACTGTATGTCTTAAAGAAAAAGGTCTTTTCGAATAAAGATTCGACATCATAACCCAATAACCATTCGCAAAATTGTTATTCCACAGATCTCTGTAATTGTCGCGCGCATAATAGTCTATTACGATATCTGGAAAAAGTTTTATTTTATAGCCGTTTCTTATCATTCTAAGGTTAAACTCTATATCCATATTTCTGTGCAGATTTTCATTGAAACCTTCTAATTTATCAAAAACCTCTTTTCTGTAACACCCGAATGGAACTGTATCGACATATTCAGGTTTTTCAATCTTAAGCCTGTACTTCGCACCTCCAGTGCCAAATGGGTGGCTCAGCACATAAGCTATCGCTTTAGCCTTGACAGTATCACTTCTTGGCTTTACATTTATCATCCCGCCAACACAGTGAGCGTCACTGTTCAACAAATTCTGCACATTCTTTAAAATATAATCTTTTGGGTAGGTGCTATGAGCATCTGCTATTAATATGACATCTCCGGCTGCATGTTTTATGCCTATATTGAGCCCTGGAGATTTCCTTTTCTTAAGATTCTCTATTAGTTTCACGCACTTGTTTTTTTCCATCATTTTTTCTATCACCGAACGAGTGCCATCTTCACTCACGCCGTCTACTACCAATATCTCAATTTTCTCTTCAGGATAAGAGGTATTCATCAGTGATCTTATGCATTCTTCTATGAATTTTTCTTCATTTCGAGCTGGAATTATCACACTTACCTTGGGAAACTCCATATCAGCCCCCCATAATCTTTGATACATATTCGAGATATTGTTTATCCTTTTCTTCGCTCCAAACAAAATTCTTTTTGCACACTCGAAGATTGCTCAAAATCCTGTCATAATCATCATACGCTTTCAGAATTTTTTCAACCGATGATTCAACATCCCTGGGTTCTATAACAACACCCACTCCAAACCTCTCTACTATTTTAACCATGGAGACAAAAGATCTTCTAACAATAACAGGTGTTCCAGCAGCTATAGAATCAAATAATTTGTTTGGCATGGAGAATTCATAATTCTTATAATCCCTGCTTTTTTCATTGCCATAGGAAATCAATGAAAATGAAGCTCTGGATAACTGTTCCATCATTTCATCGTAAGGCAAGAACGGTACGTATTCATACGGGATATCCTTAAAGAGATCTGACTTTAAACCTATTACTTTAAATCTGAAGCCACTATCTATCAATTTTCTGAGTATTTCTTTTTCGTAGAACAGTTCCCTGCTGTCTTTGCCTACAAGGACGATTTCTTTGCTTTTTGCATTTGACTCAATTTCCATAAGAGCCATGTTGGGTAGAATAAAAAACTCTTTCTGAATACCACATCGGTCAAAGACATACATGGCTATATCTTCAGAAATACAGATAACACCATCTGATAATCTTATAGAAGTTGAAAACTCCTTCCAAATTAAAGACTTAACAGGACTAAAAATTGCATATTTTCCCATGAATTGCTCTGGAATAATTTCATGGATTTCGAAAAATATTTTCTTACCCAACTGCTTCAGTCTTTTTATCATTCCAGATCCTGTAAAAGGCAAATAATGAAAATACACCACATCCGGATTGACCTCCAGAATCCTATTAAACAGCCTTTCATCAAAATTCTTCCACTTTTTGAACCATTTCAGAATATTCCTCGATGGAGGTAGCTTTTCAAACTCAATGAGTTCTATATCTGTATCATTCAATTTTTTCATATCGCAGCTTCCATAATATTGGTAATAAACTTTCCCCAACTTGCTCAAATTCAATGCGCTTTTCAAAGTTCTTTTATCACCGCACGGATGTTCATAACCAACTATGAATATTTTCATCATAAACCAGCGCAGGAAACTCCACCTTCTTTAAGATGAAGAAAAGTGCGCTGATTCCTCCTTTCCAATATTAACGTCTTTGCTCTTTCAATAACCTTTAAGTCTTGATATTTTGCTGATGAGTGTATTTTTTCCCCACTCAATGTACGTATATCAAAATACCCAGAACTCAAACCATAAATTGTGCCAATTTGATTTTTGTACCTCACTTTATCAAACCTTCTATGAATACCTTTCTTGCCAGATAATTCAGATTTATACCCTGCTCTCCATAAACAATATTCTCTTACATCGAAAAACCCTTTTTGAGCTCCTTCCTGATATTGTTTGCCGTTTGCCCTATCGTTTCCAAATATAATTTGTAATACAACCTGGCAGTATTTTCTAAGGTGAAGTTCACATAGTCTTCCTGATTAAAAGAAATCACCTGTTCGAGATAATACTCATAATGATCCATTATTTCTTTTATTGCCATTTTTATGGATTCTATGCTTTTTGGATCACATCCAATACCAACTTCTTTTTCGAAAAGGCCATCAACCCCCACTCCCTTCGAATATATTACTGGCCGATACTGCGACAGAGCCTCTATGTAAACCAGGCCGAAGGTTTCTCTGACACTGCACATTATAAGAGAGTGAGATTCCTTTATTTTCTGATAAACTTGATCATTATCAAGTTTACCCAGAAATTTCACATGATTTTGTAAACCAAGATCATAAACTATATCTATCAGCTGCTTTTCCATAGGACCATCACCTATTATTTTAAATTCCAGCTCGTTCCCTTCGCAAATTAACTCTTTTACAGCAATAATTGTCCTTTTGAGATTTTTCAGCTTTACAAGCCTGCCGACAAAAATCAACTGGAACTTTCTTGCATCAGGTTTTTTAAATGATGAATTTTCAAACCTTTCTTTCTCTATCCCGCTCGGTATTACTCTCGTCTTGGCATCGTCTTTTATTCTGAGAAGTTTTAGAAATCTCGATCTAAGAGCTTCACTCATAGAAATCACAGAACTCGCCTGATCGTATATTTTTCTTGCCAGGATTCTTAGATGTGGATAAAATAATAATTGCTCACATACATCTGTAGCAGTTATGCTCACAATTAAAGGTTTGCCAAGGGATTTCGATAATCTATAAGCTATGTATCCGTCAGATATGAAAGAATGTGCGTGAATCAAATCGCAATCCGGAGGAGCATATTTGAAAATCTTTTTGGCAGAAAGACACAATTTAAGGTCTATAAGCAAACCATAAGGCAATCCCCAAACAGGAACTACGTGCTCTTGTATGTGATTTCTTTTAAAAATGTATTCTCCTTTTCCTGAAAATAAACGTTTCACAGGTATGATAACTGTTTGTTCTATACCGTACATACTCAGCTCCGATATGATCTTTCTGATCACAGGATTATCTTTGAGTATTTCATTGTTAT
Organism: Pseudothermotoga elfii DSM 9442 = NBRC 107921; assembly: GCF_000504085.1. Classification (NCBI taxonomy): domain Bacteria; kingdom Thermotogati; phylum Thermotogota; class Thermotogae; order Thermotogales; family Thermotogaceae; genus Pseudothermotoga; species Pseudothermotoga elfii. Next base: position 1,999,704 of record NC_022792.1, read on the forward strand.
AAGTATTGGTAATGTGAAGAACTTTCATATAAGCCCACCTTGAAAAAATACTCTTATTCAAGTATAATAAAATTTCGGAGGCGTGTCCGAATTGGCTAAGGAGCCGGTCTTGAAAATCGGTGGGGGTGAAGCCCCCGTGTGGGTTCGAGTCCCACCGCCTCCGCCACCTTTTCTATCCTACCATGGGAGGTCTTAAGATGCCACTTGTAAGCTCTAAGGAAATGTTCAAGAAAGCCTACGGAAAATATGCCATAGGAGCTTTCAACGTAAATAACATGGAGATACTTCAAGGAGTCATTGAAGCTGCAAAAGAGGAAAAAGCGCCTCTGATTTTACAAATTTCAGCAGGTGCAAGAAAATATGCGAAACAAGTTTATTTGATGAAACTTATCGAAGCCGCTGTTGAAGATGCCCCGGACGTTCCTGTGTGTGTTCATCTGGACCATGGAGATTCCTTTGAACTATGTAAAACTGTTATTGATGCTGGCTTCACATCTGTTATGATCGATGGATCACATCTACCATTTGAGGAAAATGTAAAATTAACGAAGCAAGTGGTTGACTACGCACATCCACGCGGCGTGGTTGTGGAGGGCGAATTAGGAAGACTTGTGGGTGTCGAAGAACATGTGGTCGTGAGTGAGAAAGAAGCAAGTTATACAGATCCAGACAAGGCCGTTGAGTTCGTTGAAAGAACTGGAGTGGACTCACTTGCGATTGCAATAGGTACAAGCCACGGAGCATATAAATTCAAGGGTGAACCCAAACTTGATTTTGAAAGACTACACGAAATAGCAAAAAGACTACCTAATTTCCCGTTAGTACTTCATGGAGCTTCAAGCGTTCTACAGGAGTTCGTGCAAAAAGCAAATCAGTATGGTGGAAAACTCTCAGGTGCTCAGGGTGTGCCAGAAGATATGATTCGTAAAGCAACAACAATGGGGGTGTGCAAAGTCAACATCGATACAGACTTGCGACTCGCAGTAACAGCCACAATACGTGAAATATTTGCACTTCATCCGGAGGAATTCGATCCACGAAAATACCTTGGTCCTGCAAGAGAAGCCGTTAAAAAACTGGTAAAGCATAAAATGAGAAATGTACTTGGTTGCAGTGGCCAGGCTTAATCAAGCCTGGCTGCATCACTCCAAAGACCCTCCAGATCGTAGAAATCACGGCCACGTGCGGTAAAAATGTGTACCACTATATTACCAGCATCTATCAATAGCCAGTCATACCCTCCACCCTTGTCAAAGTAAATCAACGGATATTTATTGTTTACAAAAAACTCCACCACTGCATCTCTCAAAGTACCCATGTGCGTTTGAGAGTTGGCAGTTACTATGACAAAATATTCTGTCGGCAAGGGGGTATTTGACATATCAAGCACTACTGGCTCTATAGCTTCTTTTTCGTTCATTAGCTGAAGCAACTTTTTCAAAATCTCCACATAATCACTCCACAGTCACGCTTTTTGCAAGATTTCTCGGTTTATCAGGATCCAGTCCAAGTTCGTCTGCCACAAAGTAAGCAAAAAGTTGAATTGCTGGTGTCATCAGAACTGGATAAAGCTGCTCATCACTTGTATTGACATAGATAAGATCATCCGCAAGTTCCTTTAATTCATAGTTCTCGTCGTTTGTCACCGCTAATATTTTCGCATTTCTTGATTTGCACTCTATTACATTACTCTTCATTTTCTGAAACAGAGAATCATACGGAATGATCGAAAACACAGGAAAATCTGGCCCGAGCATAGCTATTGGTCCATGTTTGAGCTCACCAGCAGGATATGCCGTAGCGTGAATATAACTTATTTCCTTCAATTTTAAAGCTCCTTCAAGGGCTGTTGGATATCCATATCCTCTTCCAATATACATAAAATGTTTGAAATCTTTGTATTTCTTCGCTATAGCGTGTATAGATTCGGCTCCTTTTAAAGAGTTCTCAAAAACCTCTGGCAATCTCAAAAGTTTGTCAACAAAATCCCGTTTTCCTGTGGATTCCTTTGACTGAATTATCTTAATTGCAAGCAAATAAAGCATTACAAGTTGCGCAACATATGATTTAGTAGCGGCGACACTTATCTCTGGACCCGCATTTAAATATAAAACAATGTCAGATTCGCGCGTTAAAGTTGAACCCAGAACATTTGTCACAGATATGATCTTTGCACCATACTTTTTTGCAAGTCGAACAGATTCGAGAGTGTCCGCCGTTTCACCTGATTGCGATATTGCAACCATAATAGAACCTGGTTTTATATGCGGCTTTTTGTACCTGAATTCTGAAGACACATCTACATCAACGGTAACATCGCTCATGTTTTCCAGAAAATATTTAAAAACAAGTGCCGCATGAGAGCTTGTACCACAAGCAACAACTTTCAACGTCTGCAATTCTTTTAAAGATACTTCAAATGGCTCAAGTTCCTGAAGAACAACTCTGCCATCTTTTATTCGACCGGTCAATACCGAAACAATACATGAAGGTTCTTCAAAAATCTCTTTTAGCATGAAATGTTTATAACCAGATTTCTGCGCATCTTCATAAGACCATGTTATCTCAACAGGCTTGCAATTATGTTCAATACCATCAGTGCCGAAAATTCTCAATTCATTTTTTCTGAGCAGGGCTATCTCTCCATCTTCAAGAAAGATAACATCTTTCATGAATTTCAACAGAGGCGTAACATCAGATGCAAGACCAACAACCGAATCGCCTTTTCCCACGACCAGAGGGCTTCCCTTACGGGCACCAATTATAACATCTGGGTGATCTGAGTGAATTACTGCTATTGCATAACTTCCTTCAAGCTTCAGAACAGTTTTTCTGACTGCTTCAAGTAGATCACCATTGTAATATTCTTCTATTAGATGAGGAATAATCTCAGTATCTGTTTCGGAGACAAAGTTGTGTCCTAACTCCTGGAGACGAACTTTTAATGACCGAAAATTCTCAATTATTCCATTGTGAACCACTGATATTTTACCTGTGCAATCAATATGAGGATGTGCGTTGATGTCGTTCGGTTCCCCGTGCGTTGCCCATCTGGTATGAGCAATACCATTCTCTGTGTGTTCTTTTAAAACTGATTGGAGATGGTCCTTCAATACTTTGACTTTTCCCTTCGCCTTTGCTAATTGAATTACACCATCTTTTAAAAACGCGATCCCAGCAGAATCATATCCGCGGTATTCAAGTTTTTCAAGAGCTTCTATGAGGTCAATTACTTTTATATTTTCACCGATCAGCCCCACTATCCCGCACACGCTTTATCTCTCCTTCTATGGATTCAACAATTTTCATCTCTGCGCCAACACGGGCAACTTCGAGAGCGTTTTGAATTGCTAATCTATCAGAGGAGCCATGTGCCTTGACAACAAGTCCATTTACACCCAGAATAAAAGCACCACCATAACTACGCGGATCAAGCGCTTTTTTAAGGCTTGAGAAAACCTTTTTCATCAATAGAGCGCCTATTTTTTGAACGAAACCAGCTTTTTTAACTTCTGATTTCAGTGTGTCCAGTATCATTTTTGCTGTTCCTTCCATGGTTTTCATCGCGACATTTCCCGAAAACCCTTCCGTAACAACCACATCCGCTTTTCCTGTATTCAAATCATGACCTTCTACATTCCCAATGAAAAAATCTGGAAAATACCTCTTTAAAAGCTCGTAAGTCTCTCTTGTGGTTTCGTCGCCTTTCGTTTCCTCTTCTCCAACATTCAAAAGACCTATAGAGGGTTTTTCTCTTCCAAGCACCTTCGCGTATGATAGTCCCATCACAGCAAAGTCCACCAGATGTTCAGGTCTTGAACGAACATTTGCTCCAGCATCAATCAACACAGTAAAACCATTTAAAGATGGTACAGGAACAGCCAAAGCAGGTCTTTCTACTCCGTGAATTCTTCCAAGAATAAACGTCGCTCCTGCCAGAAGAGCTCCTGTATTTCCAGCACTGATAAACACATCTACTGCGCCCTCTTTGAGTAACTTTAACCCGATATACATTGAGGAGGTTTTTCTTCTGAGGATTTCCGTAGGTTTCACATCCATAGGCAAGAAATCACTAACCTCAACCTTTTCAAAACCGGTTGCGTTTGCTAAGGCTTCTTTTGTTCCAACAAGAAACAGCTTGCAGTCTTTTCTGGAAAACAACCTGGCACCCTCAAGAATTTCCCCGGGTGCCCTGTCGCCTCCCATCAAATCAATTGCAACACGAATCATTGCCTCACTCTGCTATTTCCAAAATTTGCTTTCCGTTATAATAACCGCAGTGAAGGCAAACTCTATGTGGCAATTTAGGTTGGCCACAATTTGGACATTTGCTGATGGGAACACTAACTGTTCTGTAAATTTTTGCTCTTTTTGTGTGCGTTCTTGATCTTGAGCGCTTTTGTTTTGGTACAGCCATTTCGTTAACCCTCCTTATGTATACTTTTCTTTAATATCAACAACTTGCCCAATCTTGGATCTATAGACTGTTCCTCGCATGAATGATCAGTATTTTCATTCAAATCAGCTCCACAACGCGGACATAACCCCTTGCAATTTTCATTGCACAGGACTCTCATAGGCACATCCATTACTATTGCTTCCAGTATGCGGTCAGTTAAATCTATTCTACCAGAAGAATAGTATATCACGTTTCTCAAAGATTGTAATTCTTCTTCTCGCTCCTCTGGTGCTTCATCGATTGGTTTATAAAGCGCCTCTATCGTTCCATTTATAGCAAGATGAACAGGTTTTAAGCATCTGTCACACGGATGTTCTATGGTCGTTTTCACATATCCACCAACCGCTATTCCTTCCTTAGCAACCACCGCAACAATCTTTACCTTTACTGGTTCAAGCACTTTGCACCTGTAACTGTGCAAATCAACATAATCTGCTTCATAAAATCCTTCAATAAAAATCCTTCGCTCCTGGCTCAAAATTTCAGTGTCAATCACCCAGTTCAAGAGATCACCTCAATCCTGTATAATGTAAAAAGGGCGATTTGATGAGAAAAATCCTGTTGATTATAAATATAGCAATCAACTGCCTGCTTTTTGCAGACCCTTTGTTTTTGCTGACAGATCCAAAAACACACTTTTCCATAGAATTGTACACCAATAAGCTGCAATTGTCCATTTTTCAACCATTTTTTTACAGTTCTGTACCTATCGATCTTCTGATAGATCAAGGAGATGATTCAAGCATCCTGAAAGGACTGATATCAGTTGAATCAGCTTTTTTTATACATGCTGTGTCAGAGAAAGGTGCCATGGGTTTAACTCAGATGATGCCATCTACAGCTTATGAGCTGGGAGTTTTGAATGCATTCAATCCGTTTCAGGCGCTGGATGGAGCAAAACTTTATCTTAACAAACTTCAAGAAAGATTTGGAAAAATAGATTACGCGCTTTCAGCGTATTATGAAGGCCCAAGCAAGGTTTCACTCTATGGACCATCTGAAGAAGGCAGAAAATATTCTCAAAAGGTTATAGAGGAATCGAAAAAATTTAAAGATAACCAGGTTTTTATCAGAGATGTTTTTTATCTTCAGCCACACATAAGTGTTGGCAAGGAACTCAATGATCTGTCAGCAGGATTGAACTTTGTCAACTCATTTCTTGGCATCGTTGATTTTCAGGGTGGATTCGATATATCAGCAGGCGAATTTTCGCATTACTTTTTTGCTTATCCAAGAATATCTCACTCGCTCTCCCTCATATTTGGGGAAAAAAACCTCGAACTTGTTGCCGGCATTTCATACACAAAGTTACCAAATTTTGGTGTAGAATTACTATTAAACTCAAATTACTTCGATATCTCAATCAAATTTAAATTATGGCAGGTAATTTTTTCGGCTGGTTGGTCCTCTGAAGGATTACACTTAGGGGTGATAAAATAATTAAATAGATTAGGAGTGATACTGTTGGAATTTTTGAAAAAAATTCAAGAGTATCTAAAAGGATTCTATGAAAAATGGAAAGGTCTACCGAGAGGTAACAAAATACTTTTCTCAGGTATAGCTGTATCAATAATAATCGTAGGCATTCTGACAATAATTTTTGTTGCTGCTCCAAGATACACGCTCCTGGTAAGTGGTCTGACTGATGAGCAATCCGGCTATCTGATACAGCAACTTGAAACAATGGGAGTGGAGTATAAAGTAGAACCTGGAAGAGTGCTTGTTTCAGATAAGTACAATGTTTATGAATTAAGAATGAGGCTTGCCTCCATGGGGGTTCTGGGAGCTACAACGAAAGGTTTTGAAATACTTGATCAACAAAGCTTTGGAGCAACAAGTTTTGATAAGCAGGTTCGTTACCAGGTTGCCCTTCAGGGAGAACTTGAGCGCAGTATCATGACTATAAGTGGTGTCAGATCTGCCCGGGTACACCTGACTCTACCAAAATATACATATTATGTCCGGGGTGAGATGGCTGAACCAAAGGCATCTGTGCTGGTTGTTCTGCAACCAGGCCAAGACCTCTCACAAAATCAAATTAAAGGAATAATGGAACTTGTGGCTGGTGCTGTGGAGGGCATGAAACTTGAAAATGTTAAGGTGATAGATCAAATGTCCCGTGTATTGAGTGATAAAGTTACAGCTTCTCAAGATATGTTGCTTGCTTCTAACCGAGCAGAGTTGAAAATGAGTCTTGAATCATATTATCAGAAAAAGATAAAGCAAACTCTCGAATCAGTCTTTGGCCCGAGCAGAGTCGAGGTAATACCGGATATTAAACTCAACTGGGAAAGAGTCGAAAGGCAGTTGACAAAATATGAGCCTGCAACAAGGCAGGGAGGAATTGTTAGAAGTCAGGAACAGGAATCTGAAAAAAGTGCAAATTTGCCTGCAACAGGTGGAGCAGTTGGTACTGATTCTAATATACCACCTACATATCCTACTACAACTTCTCAAGGCACATCAACATATGAACGGAGTCACACAATAACAAATTACGAACTGAACACTGTTGTCGAAAATGTTGTCCAAAACAAAGAAGGTGAAATAGATACCCTGAGTCTCTCTGTAATAATAGATGCTTCGTCATCTGTGTTCCAAAATTTCGATGAGGCAGAAAGAGAAAGATGGGCAAACATTGTGTCAGACCTTGTTGAAAAAGGTATCGGTGCTAATTCAAGTGACCCAAATTTGGCGGTCTCTGTTGCGTTCCTGCCATTCGATAGAACTTTCGAAGAGGAATATCAAAAAAGTCTATCAGAAATAGAGAGAAAACGCAGGTTTACCATGATGGTCACGGGCGTTAGTCTCTTATTTGCACTTGGATTCATGCTATTTTATCTCATGATAATTCAGTTCAGGAGGATAAGAAGCAGACGATTAATAGAAGAAAGAAAACTGAAGATGGAAGAAGAGCTGAAAAAAGTGTTCGAAGAAGAAGAAGAGGTTCCTCTCACGCCAGAGCAGCAAGCATTGCTTGAATTGAAAGAAAATCTTGAAAAGATATACCGAGAATCCCCAGAAGAAGTAGCAAACATAATAAAGCTCTGGCTTGTAGAAAGAGGGATGTAACATGGCAGAGAAAGAACAAATAACAGGAAGAAGGAAAGCGGCGATACTCCTGGTTATGCTCGGACCTGAGAAAGCTGCTTCTGTACTGAAACACCTCGACGAAAATGACGTTGAGCAGCTTACAGTGGAAATCGCAAATGTTGGTAAAGTAAGTGAAGAAGAGAAAAAAACTGTCTTGTCAGAGTTTCAGGATATTGCCCGCGCCCGAGAAATGATTTCTCAGGGTGGTATAGAATATGCAAAAGAAGTGCTGCAAAAAGCTTTTGGACCAGAGAAAGCTATGAAAATCATAGAGAGACTTATTTCAAACCTTCAGGTGAAACCATTTGACTTTCTCAGACAAACAGATCCAATTCAGCTTGTGAATTTTCTACAAAATGAGCATCCACAAACGGTAGCGCTAATTCTAAGCTATTTGGAACCACAGCTATCCGGCAAGATTCTTTCCTCACTTTCTGAAGACCTTCAAGTTGAAGTTGTTAAAAGAATAGCCCTCTTGGAGCGATCTTCTCCAGAAGTTATCAGAGAGATAGAGAAGAATCTGGAGAGAAAGCTTTCCGGGTTCGTAAGTCAGAGTTTCAGCCAGGTTGGAGGAGTCGATACAGCCGCAGAAATCATGAACAGCCTTGATCGTTCATCCGAGAAAAAAATCATGGAAAAACTCGGATACGATTCACCAGAACTTGCTGAAGAGATACGTAGAAGAATGTTCGTATTTGAAGATTTGGCAAAGTTAGATGACAGATCTGTACAGTTGATATTGCGCGAAGTGGAAACAAGGGATCTGGCACTTGCTCTGAAAGGAGCATCAGAAGAAGTAAAAGAGAAAATATTCAGAAATATCTCCAAAAGAGCTGCACAACTGTTGCAAGATGAGCTTGAATACATGGGGCCAGTCAGAATAAAAGACGTTGAGGAGGCTCAGCAGAAGATAATAAATGTTGTACGAAGGCTGGAAGAAGCTGGCGAGATAATTATTGCCAAGGGCGGAGGTGAAGAATTAATAGTGTGATAATAAAAAAGCGCGAACTTTTCGTTGATGTACCATGTGTTATCAGTAAACCGGAACGAGAAAAAATAGACGACATATCAAAAATATCTGAGAAGGCTCAAGAAAGACTTCGCAAAGTGGAGCTGGAAGCTAAGGAGTTGCTTCAAAAGACTCAATTAGAAGCTGAAAAAATCCTGAATGAAGCGCAAATGAAAGCAGCTCAGATAGTTGAAGACGCAAAGAAACAGGCTGAGAATTTGCAAAAAACAGCTGAAAATAAGGTCAGCAGCGTTGAAAAGATCATGCACGATTTTCATGATCAGTTGATGGCGAAAACGCAGGATATTCTTCAAAAACTTTTAGAAGTTGTACGTGTTCTGATAGAGAAAATAGCTTACAAAGAAATAGACAAAATAGATTATCAAAGAAAACTCGAGTATATTCTTTCGAAAATTGCCAGCATGAACAATGTGAAGGTGACCATGAATTTCTCGGATTTTGAAAATTATCCAGAAATTGTGGAAAAATTCAAATCTGCTGGTATAGAGATCAGCAAGTCCGATGCTTTAACAGAAGGGGAAATTATTGTAGAAACAGAGCTTGGCCTCATAAACGGTACCAAGAGTTACGCTATAGAGATAGTGGAGGAATTAATTGAGGAGGTCTTCGGGCATGAATGATATCCTGCAGATTCTGGAACTTTTGAAAAGCAGGATCGAGAGAGAAGATTTCCTCAAGATGAATGGGAGAGTTAACCGAATAATTGGCCTCACTGTCGAATCAACCGGACCAGACGCTTTTCTGGGAGAACTTTGCAAATTGAATCTGGACGGCAAAAAACCTCTCTGCGAGGTCGTTGGTTTCAGAGATGGGAAGGTTCTCTTGATGCCGCTCGAAGATCTATCGGGCGCCAAGCATGGCACGTTTGTCTACAAAACTAACAGGCGCTTAGATGTAGGAGTATCAGAGGATATGAAAGGCAGAATTGTCGATGGATTGGGAAGGCCAATAGATGGAAAGCCGCTTATAGCTAAGCACAGATACCCTCTAATAAATAGTGCGCCTCATCCATTGAAAAGATCGAGGATCACTGCTCCTTTACCAGTTGGAGTTCGAGCTATAGATGGATTTATAACAATAGGAAAAGGTCAGAGAATTGGCATTTTTGCCGGCAGCGGTGTTGGTAAAAGCACGTTACTTGGCATGATTGCCAGAAACACTGTAGCAGATGTTAACGTAATAGCCCTTATTGGCGAAAGAGGCAGAGAGGTAAGAGAATTTATCGAAAAAGACCTCGCTAAGGGAATTGAAAAATCAATAGTTGTCGTTTCAACATCCGATCAACCTGCTCTGATGCGTTCAAAAGCACTCTATACTGCTACAAGTATCGCCGAATACTTCCGGGATCTTGGGTACGATGTTCTGCTAATGGTTGACTCTCTAACCCGCTGGGCAATGGCCCAGCGAGAGATAGGTCTTGCAATAGGGGAACCTCCAACAGCCAGAGGTTATCCACCAAGTGTGTTTGCTGGAATTCCTGGCATTCTGGAAAGAGCGGGAAATTCGGACAAAGGTAGCATCACTGCTATATACACAGTGCTTGTCGAGGCGGATGACTTTAATGAACCAATCTCGGACACTGTCAGAAGCGTTGTAGATGGTCATATTATGCTCTCAAGAAGACTATCTGAATTGAATCACTATCCAGCCATAGATGTACTTGCAAGTGTAAGCAGATTGATGGTGGATATCGTTGGTCATGATCACCTTGAGGCAAGCAGAAATCTTCGCAATTTAATGGCAACTTATTATGAAGCAAAAGATCTCATCGATGTAGGGGCTTATAAACCAGGATCGAATCCACAGATAGACAGAGCAATAAAAATGATAGATCCCATAAACAGCTTTCTCAAACAAAGAATAGATGAAAAACCTGATTATAAAGACACCGTGGCCGAACTTTTAAAGCTTGCTAACAGATAGAAAATTATTTCATGTCGGAAATTTTGGAAAATTCCAGGTGAAAAACCTGGTTGAATGTTTGTTCCTTTACAAGTTTAAACCCACTTTCTCTTGCTATTTTTTTGATCATACCAGAACTTTGCTCGAATTTCCATTTGGTTACATTCACCACTTTAACCATTTCCAGTCCATCATCTATTAGAAGCGGAACAGCAAAAAAACTCTTATGGCTGACTTTCTTAGGTATCGTAACATCCCACACAAGTAACTTACCCCACCTTTTCAAAACCCGATTTACATTTTCAAAAATCGCTTTATACTTTGGAAAATAAAAGAACGTAAAGAAACACACAACTGTATCAAAACTCTCAGGTGCAAATGTCAATTTAGTTGGATTCATAAGAAGTCTTAAAGATCTTTGATCGGCACTTTTCAACAAATCTTCTTCGTGAGTAATAAATACCGCCCTTTCTTTCAGCAATTTTGTGAATACATCTTCACCACCACTGCAAATTATGAGAACTCTTTCATCTTCAGATTCAAATTTGATCTCCACATGCTGATCTTTAAGACTATAATATCCGCTCATTTTTATCCTCCCAATAATTACAAGTATACACAATGAAGATTTAAACAGGCGCAAAAAGTTACCTTAGCAAACTAATTTTTGAAAAGAGAAAATGCTATTTATTGATCTGGAGGAAATAATTTGAAGTACTCTTTGATCAGGCAGTATTTAGATTCACTTGAAACAGGAAAAATCAGAAGAGAACTGTTATCCTTAGGGTTACCATCTATGGCAGAAAATGCCATGCAAATGTTATTTGGAATGGTTGATACAGCATTTCTCGGTCATCTTTCCTGGCAGGCAATGACCGGAGCCGGGTTGGCAAACCAGCTGTTTTTCGTTTTACAGGTGATTCTCATTGCTGCTTCCACAGGTGTTACTGTACTCATATCTAACAGTACGGGTGCCAGAAGCTGGCTATCAATTGGCAGAACCCTCTGGAACGGCATATATCTTGCTGCGATATGGGGATTTGTACTCATGGGACTTGGATTCTTCAGTACAAATCTTTTCAAAATATTTCCAAATGTTGACCCTGCAGTATTTGAAGCTGGTACACAATATCTCAGAACCATACTATTTGGTATCATGGGCATGTCACTTATGAGTACACTGGCAGCAGCTTTGAGGGGATCCGGTGATACGAAAACCCCAATGATAATTTCAGCTATATCAAATGGACTAAATGTTGTTCTCGATTATGGAATGATTTATGGAAGGCTTGGCTTTCCAAAGCTTGGAACAACTGGTGCAGCACTTGCTACAGTGATATCACGCTTTATTGGAGCAGCTCTGCTTTTTATGGTTGTGCTAAAGAGTGGAAGATTGTATGCCGGGGAAAAACAGGGAAAGAAACTTCACTTTGTAACTGTCAAAAATATCCTCTCCGTAGGTTTGCCAACGGCAGGCGAAAATCTTCTGTTTTCTACTGGATTACTGTTATTTGCCAATATATTGTTTATGGCAGGCCCGATGGCTTATGCGGGCCATAGGATTGGTATAAATATCGAATCTATCTCCTTCATGCCAGGAATGGGAATGTCTGTTGCTATTACCGCGCTTGTTGGTAAGTACAACGGGCAGGGTGATCTTAAAAAGCTTGCGGGAGTCGTCAGGCAAGGCTGGATTCTCACAACAATCTTTCAGGTCAGTGTTGGTATTTTCATATTTTTCTTTCCTCAATTGCTGATAGAACTTTTCACAAACGAAGCGGAAATCATCAAAATAGCCGAATTGCCTGTAAAACTCATAGGTATGTTCCAAGTTTTTCTCGCCCTGGATTACGTTATGAATGGCGCGCTTCGTGGAACGGGAAATACAGCTTTACCAATGATTATAACCTCCATATCCATGTGGCTCGTTAGATTGCCTCTCGGCTATCTACTGGTTTCCCGTTTCAACCTTGGATTGCTCGGTGCCTGGACAGGTATGCTGGCTGATATGGGATTCAGAAGTCTTTTGAAAATGGCATTCTATTTATCAGGACGATGGGAAAAAACTGCGAGAAAAACCATGATAAAAGCGAGCACAAAGATATTCGACCCCCCACAGAACTAACTTCAATCATTTTCCTCCTTTTTAAACATTCTGCTCAGATCTTTTATACACTGGTATTCTTTCAGTGCCTGCTCAACATCGCCAAGCTGTTCATAGAGCATTGCAAGTGAAAAACGGATTTTCAAATTGGAGGGGTCTTTGAGCAAAATCTTTTTGCAAATTTTCATAGCAGCTTTCTTCGCTCCGAGTATTATAAAGATCCTCAATCTGAGACGATCAAAAGCCATCAGAATTACAATTATCGTCACAAAGCCAGCAATAAGAATTTTCATACCAGAGTGGTTTTCTGAGTGAGATTTCTTCAAGAGCGCTGCTATTTGACTATCCCGCGACGATATTTCGCTGAATTTCTTGCCAGTCTGTTGAGCAGATTGAATTAAGAAAGAAAGCCTTTTTCTCAGATCATTCTTTTCTATCGTGAGATTATCAAAATCGGAAATCATCTGGAAAAGCTGGTCTGCCGTCAGACTCAAACCGTCAGATCTTTCTATTCTCGTAAGCAAACTTATATAAAGATCTATCTGGTTCTGCAAATAAGAAGGTTGTACATTACCTATCTGAGAAGTTATTCCAAAAAGCCTGTGCAAGAATGGATAAAGGTCCTCTTGATACTTATAAATATTGCAAACATCGGCAATTTCCAGAGCTACTTTATCAGCGTTGGTAAGATTTTTTAAAAAGCCCAGCAGATTCCAGTCAAAAAAATAGGGGTCTTTCAGAAAATTCTCTACCAGCCATTTCCCAAAACCATCTGGTGCTGTCAGTTTTATTCCTATTTTCCATAAACTCTTTATTTTATACAGGGTCTCAAAATTACCACTTTCAAACTCCATGGAATATTTTTCAAATTGAGGAAAAATAAGAAATACCTCTTTAATCGCGTCAATTTGAAGATCTACGGAATCAGACAGGCTTTTTATAAACCCGTCGATATCCTCATTTATAACCGCCAGTTTTAAGTCATCAAACTCTGCAAGCCGCCTTTTTGCGGATATTTTTGGCCCTTCATATAAAACCACCGTAGAATCAGGGCTTCTTTTGATCTGCTCTATCAGCTCCTGCCAACTTTGATCGGGGTCCTTTCCAGGCAGATCAATAGCCGCATACAGATTGATAGATAAAATTACCACAGAAAAGAGGATAAATCTGGATATTCGATTATAAAATCTCATCTGTCTTTGTAAAATTATTCCCCCCTCTTGCATTGAGAAATCCAGCTACCTCCTCGTAAAATGGAATAGAACTCTGTGCACCTTTGCGTGTAACGCTTATCGCTGCCGAAGCAGACGCAAAAACCAGAGCTCTGTAGATATCCCCAAATCGGCAAAATCCTACTGCAAAAGCAGCATTAAAAATATCACCAGCAGCAGTTGTGTCAACAGCATTGACTTTAAAAGATTCAACGTAGAATTCACCGTATTCACCCTTGAAAATACATCCCTTTTCCCCCATCTTTAAAAGCACATTTTTACAGCCGCTTTTGAGAAGTCTGTCAATTGCTTCTTTCACACTGGATATCTGTGTTAAAGCGATCAGTTCGGATTCGTTTGGAGTAATAATATCAACAAATTTGAAAATTGAACTATCTATACCATGAGCCGGTGCTGGATCAAAAATCACCATCTTGCCATTTGCTTTAAAAAGTTTTGCTGCTTCGAAACTCGTCTGGAAAGGAATCTCATTTTGCAACAAAAGCACACTCGCCTCAAGAAGATCTGGCGCGTTTTCTCTTACAGTCTCTGGCGTCAGAAAACCATTGGCACCAGCGTAAATTATTATTCGATTTTCACCAGTCTTTGTAACCTCTATCATCGCAAAACCATTTGGCGAGCGAACTTTTACCGCAAACTCAGCAATACCATTTTCTGAAAAATTTTGCAAAATAAATTGTCCATTTTCATCATCGCCCACGCATGTCAGAAACCTAACAGTCGCTCCCAATTTTTTGCACGCAATTGCCTGATTTGCCCCTTTACCCCCAGAAAATCTCTCGAAAGAAATACAACTCTGCGTTTCTCCCGGATTTGTGAAATGGTCTACTGTTAAAACAAGGTCAACGTTGTTACTTCCAATAACCGCAATCACATTCTTCCCTCCAGTTGAAAGTGTAACATAACAACACAGAATGGACGAGTTTGTGGTTAAATATTTCTTGAGATCAATTCTAAGGAGGGCTTTTCTGTGAACAATGAAAACACGGAGCTTAGTCTGGCAGATATAATGAATATCTTTAAAAGAAGGATCTGGTGGTTTCTGGCTATTTTTCTCATCACGTCTTTTATCAGTGTAATTTATGTGATGTTTTTTGCAAAACCTGTTTATGAAGCAAGTGCACAATTACTCGTTCGTACAAGTCAATCTTCAATAAGTATTCCAAGTGCTGTTACCCAGTTGATAGGTATTTCAAATGTCAGCGGTGGATCTGATATATCAACAGAAATAGAGTTAATAAAAAGCAGAGACAACATAGAAAAATTGATTGAAAAACTGAATTTGATGGAACTTTTCAAAGACCAGAAAAAGATTGAACCTCAAGATGTTGTTGAGGTCATCAGGGAAAAATGGTTGAAAGTCGAGTCTGTCAAAGATACCAAAATAATAAAGATATCTATCGAACATAAAGATCCCAAACTTGCTGCAGAAATGGTCAACAATCTGATAGATATATATCAAGAAATGAGAAGTGAGTTAACAACAAACGAATCGGTTGTAAAACTCAGGTTCATAGAAAAACAACTGCCAAGAATTGAGCAAGAACTTAAAGATGTTGAAGAAGAAATCAAAAAATTCAAGGAAGAAAATCAGATATACTCACTCAGTGAACAGGCAGACAATCTCGTCAAGTATATTGCGCAGTACGATTCGAAGACGAATGAAATTACTTTGAATATTCAACAAGCAGAAGTTGAAATAAAGGCAGCAGAAGATTTACTTAAAAAGGTGGACCAGAAAATAATCTCCTCAGAAACAATAAGTACAAATCCTGTTGTACAGCAATTGAGATCAAAACTTGTGGATCTACAGGTCCAGCTTTCTGCCTTGCTTCAAAATTACTCAGAAGATGACAGAAGAGTTGTTGCATTGAAAAAGCAGATAGAAGAAACGCAGGATTTGCTTCAGAAAGAGATAAGCAAAGTTGTCAGTGCAGAAGTGCAAACCGTGAACCCAGCATACACTCAACTTTATACGAACTTCATACTGAAGCAGGCAGAGCTTCAGGTTTTACAAGCAACGCTGTCAGCGGTAGAAAAAATCAGGGACGAATATTTAAAGAAAGTTTCCGTAATACCAGCTATCGAACAAAAATTATTTGAATTAGAAAGAGAAAGGCAGGCAAAGCAAACCACTTATCTTGCGTTGCTCAGCCAGTACGAAGAAGCAAAAATCGGTGCTGCCGGAAGTATTGATAATATCAGGATAATCAGTAACGCGGTCGTGCCAAATAAACCTTCAAAACCAAATAAGAGATTAACAGTGGCTATAGGGGGCGTGCTTGGAATTTTCTTAGGAATCTTAACTGTGTTTTTAAGAGATGCGACAGACAAGAGATTTCGTTCTATAGACGAAATCAAAAGATTCTTTCCAAACGAACCTCTGCTGGGAAAGATTTCTTCAGCAAGAGTAACTGGTAATGATTTGCTGATAAGTCTTCAACGCGATGATGAAAAGTTATGTGACGAATTCAAGCAAATTGCAGTCAAACTATTATATGAACCTGAAAAAATAATTGGTTTTACCAGCTTAAAAAAAGAAGAAGGCAAAACATATATCTCAAGCAATTTATCATATATACTTTCAAAAATGTCTCAAAAAGTGCTGTTGATTGATCTGAATACGCATAATCCTTCTATAAGAAGGGTCTTTTCAATAGATGAAAATAGCTCATTGAAAAATGAAGATTTCAACGTATCTTTGGTGAAATTCTCAGACAAATTAAATATTTTGACATTGCAAGAAGAAGACAACTGGCCTTTGAGTGACCAAAAATTGATTAAATGGATCAAAGATTCTGTTGATTCGTATGACAAAATTATCGTAGATATGCCACCACTTTGCACCGCAGAAGGCGTTTTTGTAAGCAAAATTGTTGATAAAATAGTTGTAATTATTTGCATAGGCAAAACAGAAAAAATATTGAGTTCCACAATAGAAGAACTACAAATATCAGGAAAATTATCAGGAATAGTGATAAATGAAGGTCCTCGAAAATGATTCACGAAACCCTGGCTAAGAAATTGATCACAAAAACGAAATTGCCAGTAGCAAAATATGTGATTAACCCTTACATAGGCTGCACATTTGGCTGCAAATACTGTTATGCGAAATTCATAGGGCCTTTTAAACATACCAATTCCGAGTGGGGTAAAGATGTGTGGGTGAAAATAAACGCTGCTGACATCCTTGAAAGGGAATTAAGCAAAAAACAAGGTGATTTTTTCTTATCGAGTATATGTGATCCTTATCAACAAATAGAAAAAAAATACCAGCTTACAAGAAAAATAATAGAAATTTTGAATGATCATTTTCGAAAAATTCACATTATGAGCAAATCAACGCTTATTTTGCGAGATATAGATTTGCTGAAAGATGTCTCTGTAACAATAACTATAACCACTGATCGCGAGGATGTGAGAAGGATTCTCGAACCAGGTGCACCATCTATTGAGGAAAGAATTAATATTCTTAAGATACTCAAAGAAAACAGAATAAGTGTATCTGTTTTTGTAGGTCCCGCCCTCCCAATGAACGCTGAAAAACTCTCAGAAACGCTTGCAAGATACACAGACAAGGTATTTCTTGATAAATTGAATTATCCCCAGCAAGTGAAAACTCTGTATGAAAAAAATGGCTGGTCTCCATGGCTGAGTTGTGAAAAATTCGATGAAGTGAGTTTCCATTTCAAAAAAGTATTTGGAAAAGAAAATGTTATACTTTGAAATCAGCTATATCTTTTCTATAGTGCATACCTTCAAAATAAATGCTTTCTGCAGATTTGTAGACTTTTTGCGCAGCTTCAGAGTAAGTTCTTGCTTTCGAACAGATGTTCAAAACTCTGCCTCCGGCCGTTATAAATTTTCCATTCACCCTTTTTGTTCCTGCGTGAAATACAACAGCGTCTTTAATTTTATCCAGCCCATAGATCTCATAGCCATCTGTGTATGATTCCGGATACCCACCACTTGCAATTACTAAACAAACAGCTTTTTCATCAGACCAGGAAATCTTGACTTTAGAAAGCTCTCCTTCAATAACACTCTGAACAATTTCCAATAAATCATTCTCCAGAAGCAGGAGTATTGATTGGGTTTCCGGATCACCAAATCTGCAGTTAAATTCGAGAACTTTCGGACCATCTTTCGTAATCATTAATCCTGCATAAAGAATACCTTTGTATTCAATATCTTCTTTTTGCAGCGCCTCGACCATCTTGAACATAATTTTCCTGTAAACAAAATCAGATAGTTCATCCGTGTAGTGTGGTGCGGGAGTAACTGATCCCATCCCGCCCGTGTTGGGTCCTTTATTGCCATCGTAGGCTCTTTTATAATCCATACTGCTCAGCATGGGGACTATAGTTTTACCATCACAAAAAGCAAGAGCCGAAACTTCAAAACCTTCAAGAAAATCTTCAATAACCACTTTATCTCCAGCTTCCTTGAATATCTTTTTTCTCATAAGACTATCTATAGCTTTAAATGCATCTTTTTTCGTCCTCGCAACTATTGCTCCTTTACCGGCAGCAAGGCCATCAGCTTTCACAACCACAGGTTTGTCTATTTCTGAAATGTATTTTTCAGCAGAATCTGGGTCATCAAAAATCTTAAAAGAAGCTGTTGGGATGCCATATTTTGCCATCAAGATCTTTGCAAATACCTTGCTACCTTCTACAAGTGCAGCCTGCTTTCTTGGACCAAAAACTCTCAATCCACGCTCCTCAAATTTATCCGCTATGCCATCCACAAGGTAATTTTCCGGCCCAACGATTGTAATATCTATCTTCTCTCTCAACGCAAAATCCAGTATTTGATCCATTCGATTTAACTGAAAGCATCTCGCATTTTCTTCAATCCCGCCATTCCCGGGAACACAGTAAATCGATACATTTTTATTAAAAGCAAGCTTCCAAACCAAAGCGTGCTCTCTTCCACCGCGTCCTATCACAAGAATTTTCACAAAAATCACCTCAATGTTTAAAATGCCTTGTTCCTGTGAAAACCATAGCTATATTGTACAAATCTGCCACTTTTATAACTTGATCGTCTCTTATAGAGCCGCCCGGCTGAATCACCGCTGACACACCAGCTTTTGCGGCCACCTCAAGCGCGTCTGGAAAAGGAAAAAATGCATCTGAAGCTAATGCCGAACCTTTTGCCTCTTTTTCCGCTACTCTCACACAATGCTCTGTAGGCCAAACTCTGTTCATCTGACCTGCTCCAATAGCAAGCGTGCGGTGATTCTTTGCCAGGACGATTGCATTTGATTTTACATGTTTGACTACCTTCCAGGCAAAGAGAAGATCTTCAAGTTCATTTTGCGTGGGAGATCTCTTCGTAACAACACTCAGTTTCTCATAATCAAAATCATCTTTTGTTTGAACAAGTATTCCCCCGCTAATTTTTCGAAACTCCAGATCACCATCATTCTTTGATAAATCTACTATCAAAACTCTCAAATTTTTCTTTCTCTTCAAAATATCAAGAGCTTCTTCAGAATACCCTGGTGCCAGGATTAACTCAAGATATATCTCGTTAAGCCTGCGAGCAAGTGATTCGTCCACTTCTCTATTAAATGCAACTATTCCACCGAATATCGACATTGGATCTGCTCTGTATGCCATTTCAAAGGCTTCATGTATATCACTGCTACAGGCTACTCCACATGGATTGGTATGTTTCACTGCAACAGCACACGGCATATCAAACTCTTTGACTATTGCCAATGCCGAATCTGCATCGCAAACGTTGTTATAAGAAAGTTCTTTCCCGTGCAATTGCTTTGCGCTCACAATTGACGAAGCTTTCGCAAAAGGTTCTCTGTAAAGAGCTGCTTTTTGATGAGGATTTTCACCATAACGGAGATCAGTAATTTTTTCAAAACCAGTCACAAGTACTTCTGGAAAGCATCTTTCGTGCGATTTTCTGGCAAAAAACTCACTGATCACAGCATCATAGCAGGCGGTGTGTCGAAAGGCTTTTAGCGCCAAACGCATTCTTTCTTCGAAAGTTATCTTTTCCTGATTTGAAAGTTTTCCCGTTAACCACGAATAATCTTTCGGATCACACAAAACCAGCACATCTTTGAAATTCTTTGCAGCAGATCTTAACAGAGTCGGACCACCTATATCAATATTTTCAACAATTTCTTCCATATTGTCAGTTCTACTGACAGTTTCTTTAAAAGGATATAGATTGACAACAACGATATCAACAGGATGGATAGAAAACTTTTTGAGCTCTTCTGCATGAGAAAAACTATCCCTTTTTGCCAGGATTGCTCCGTGGATCAGAGGATGAAGAGTTTTCACTCTTCCATCAAGTATTTCCGGAAAAGAAGTTATCTCAGATACTTCGACGACTTTTATACCATGTTCTTTAAGATATCTCGCCGTACCTCCTGTACTGATTATTTCTACGCCAAACTGGACGAGGTTTCTGGCAAGATCGACAATGCCCGACTTGTTAGAAACAGAGATCAAAGCCCTCATTATTCTTCACCTCTCTATAAAAACCCTTCTGCCAATTACTTTGAGTTTGCCCTGTGCAAATAATTTCAGCGCTTCCGGAAGTATCTCATGTTCTATTTCATGAACCTTCTGTGCGATTGTTTCGGGCGTATCAGAGTCTTCCACGGCGACAGCCTTTTGAATGATTATTGGCCCTGAATCTACGTTTTCATCGACAAAATGAACTGTAGCCCCTGTGATCTTTACGCCATAATCAATTACAGCTTCATGAACTTTCATACCATAAAATCCTTTGCCGCAAAATGCAGGGATCAAAGATGGATGAATGTTTATTATCCTTCCTTTAAAACTGTCAATAAAATGTGGGGATAAAATTTTCATGAAACCAGACAGCACAACTAATTCAGATCCGTGTTTTTTCAGTATATCAACCATTTGTTGCTCATATTCTCTTTGAGAATCATATTCACCGGGTTTAACAATATAGGCAGGAATGTTGTGATCACGAGCTCTTCGAAGTGCAAAAGCGTTTCTGTCACTTATTACTACAGCAACCCTGACTGGTATCTGACCATTTTTGGATTTATCTATTATTGCTTGAAGATTTGTTCCGTTACCGGATGCGAGAACTCCTACTTTGAGAATCAAATGATCACACCTTTCTCTCCAGGAACGATATCACCGATTATCCATGCGTTTTGACCCAGCTCATTTAATTTCCTCAAAAGATTCTCAACTTCATCTCTTTCTACCACCATCACAAACCCTATGCCCATATTGAAGGTTCTGTACATTTCTTTCGAATCTATTTTTCCAAGACGCTGAATGATTTTAAAAATAACAGGAACTTCCCAGGAATTTTTGTCTATGCGAAACTCAAGACCTTCTGGCAAAATTCTGGGTAAATTCTCCAGCAAGCCACCACCAGTTATGTGTGCCATACCATGAATTTTATCGTTCAAGACATCAAGAACAGTTCTGACATAAATCTTTGTAGGGGTCAGCAATTCCTCACCTAATGTCTTTTTTAAATCACTTATATATTCATCAACCTTCATTTTCCCAAGCAAAACCTTCCTGACCAGAGAAAACCCATTGCTGTGCAACCCATTCGAAGCTAAACCAATCACAGCATCTCTTTGCTTTATTTTCGAACCATCCAGCAATTTTTCTCTTTCAACCACACCAACAGCAAAACCGGCAAGATCATATTCTTCTTCTTTGTACATATCCGGCATTTGTGCAGTTTCACCACCTATGAGTGCACAACCAGCCTGAGTACATCCCTCTGCTATACCTTTTACAATCTGGCTAATTTTTTCAGGGATCAATTTACCAACAGCTATATAATCCAGAAAAAATAAGGGTCTTGCACCATGAACAAGTATGTCATTCACACACATAGCAACACAATCTATTCCAACGGTATCATGTTTATCCATCATGAAAGCAACCTTCAACTTTGTTCCAACTCCGTCCGCACCCGAGACCAGAACAGGTTGACGCAAAGAATCATCAAGTTGAAAAAACGCACCAAAATTTCCAATATCGCCAAGAACACCATCTATGTGTGTTTGCCTGGCATATCTTTTAATCATCTGAACTGAAAGGTCTGCTGCATCTATATCAACACCGCTATCTTTGTAGGTAAATCCCACAGTAATCACCTCTTTTCAAAAAGGTATTTTTTTCCTTTACGAGGTGCTTTCAAAGGATAATTGCCTGTGAAACAAGCCAGACAAAGATCTCTATCCTTCATACCAACTGCTTCAACTAATCCTTCTATGCTCAAGTAACCAACACTGTCAGCACCAACAAATTTTCTTATCGATTCTATATCATAGCTGGATGCTATTAATTCTTTTCTCGAAGAGGTATCTATACCAAAATAGCAGCTATACTTAACTGGCGGTGAACTCACGCGAACGTGAACACTCCTTGCGCCACAATCTTTAAGCATATTCACAATCTGGCTCATCGTTGTCCCTCTGACGATAGAATCATCAACCAAAACAACTTTCTTTCCATTTACCAGTTCTTTTAAGACACTGAGTTTCAGTTTCACTCCAAGGTTTCTTATTCTTTGGGAGGGCTGAATGAAAGTTCTTCCTATATAGCGATTCTTGATTAATCCCATTCCCACAGGTATACCTGTTCCATCTGAAAAACCTATGGCAGCAACATTTCCAGAATCTGGTACAGCAACTACCAAATCCGCATCAACAGGATGTTCTTTCGAAAGGATCTTTCCTGCTTTCCATCGTGCCATGTAAACACTTACCCCATCGATAACACTATCTGGTCTCGCAAAATAAACAAATTCAAATATACACAGGGATTTTCTTTCGACACTTACATTGCAAGTTGACATACCAGATTTATCAAAAACAACTATTTCACCGGGACAAACATCTCTCATAAAAGAAGCACCAATTGTATCGAGGGCAGCACTCTCAGAGGCAACAACATATGCGTCATTGTACGATCCTATGCACAGAGGACGAAAACCATGAGGATCTCTTACTGCGAGAAGTTTTTCTTTTGTCATTATCAGCAGCGAATAAGCTCCTTTTATTTTTTCTGTAAGCTGAATTGCAGATTCAACTAAATCTGTGCCAGATTTTGCAATCAATGCGGCTATTACTTCACTATCAGTTGTCGTGTGAAACATGAATCCCTTTTTTTCAAGTTCTTGCCTTATTTCAAACGCGTTTATTAAATTACCGTTATGTACCACTGCAAGCTCACCAGAGTGATATCTTACAACCAGAGGCTGGGCATTATTGAGTGAATTACTGCCAGTAGTGGAATATCTGACATGCCCTACGGCGATTTTTCCAGTCAGATCTTCAAGATTCTTTTCATCAAAAACTTCTGATACTAAACCAAGTCCCTTGTGATATTTAATAGATCTCAAATCACTTACCGCAATCCCTGCACTCTCTTGGCCCCTGTGCTGCAGAGCAAAAAGTCCATAATAAACTGTTTTTGCAATAGAGCGGTCCATTCGAGATGAATATATTCCAAGTAAACCACAGGCCTCTTTAACTGGCACTATTCATTCACCCGCTTTTCAAGAGATGTATAATATACCTCTCTGATTTCGTCGATGTTCAAATCAATCACCTTTTCTCCATCCACAGAGATGATAAATTTTTTACCAGCCACTCTTCCAATGACACAGATGGAAATGTTATTATCTTCAGCAATTTTTTTAAGAAGCGGAAGATTTTCTTTTTTGATTGTTACAATCATTCTCGACTGCTGTTCTCCAAAAAGTACAAAATCTCTTCTGATATTCGCCCTCAGATCACAGATAACTCCTATATTACCTAAAATAGAAGACTCCGCGAGAGATACTGCCAACCCTCCTTCCGAAAGGTCGTGCGCGGAACTGACGATTTTTTCCCTTATTGCTTTCAAACAAACCTGCTGAACTCGCTTTTCTACTTCCAGATCTATACTCGGTACTTTCCCATAATCGATGCCCCAGATAACCTTTGTATATTCACACGCACTCTCAGAAAAATTTTCTCCGATGAGAACCACAAGATCTCCCTCATTTTTAAAAGCAGCATCACAAATGTAGCTGATATCTTCTATCAAACCAACCATTCCAATTACAGGCGTTGGATATATCTTTCTCTTCTTGCTCTCGTTGTAGAGGCTAACGTTCCCACTCACAATGGGTATCCTTAAAAATCTTGCAGCTTCAGCCATACCTTCAACAGCTCTTTTTAACTGGTAAGCAACCTTTGGATCATCTGGACTGGCAAAATTTAAGCAATCTGTTATACCAACCGGCATAGCCCCTGTGGCAACTAAGTTCCTGGCCGCTTCTGCTACAGCTATTTTTGCACCCTCATAAGGGTCGAGAAAACAATAAAAACCATTGCAATCTGTTGTAACAGCAATAGCCTTACTGCTACCTTTAATCCTAAGTACGGCAGCATCAGAACCAGGAAGCACTACTGTATTGATACCAACACGATGATCATATCTTTCATAAACAGACCTTCTACTGCAGATGTTTTCACTTGAAAGTAATTTGAGAAATGTTTCCTGCAAATTTTCTGGCTCCGGAACATCGGCGTTTCCCGAATTAACCCACTTCTCAAAACTCATCTCGACAACAGGCACTTTTTCTGTTAGCGCTTTTGTTGGTACCTGCGCGACAATCTTTCCATTCATTTTGACAGTGAAAAGCCCATCATCTGTTATAACGCCAATTTTTTGAGAATAGAGGTCCCAGCGTTGGAAAATCTGTTTTACTTCGTCTTCATATTCAGGTTTAACTACCAGAAGCATTCGTTCCTGTGATTCAGAAAGTACTATTTCATACGGTGTCATACCTTTTTCTCTCTGAGGAACGAAAGCAAGGTCTATCTCAATTCCTTTGTTTCCTCTAGAGGCTATCTCAGAACATGCAGAGGTTAGTCCTGCTGCGCCAAGATCCTGAACAGCCAAAACACCTTCAATCTTGATAGCTTCAAGACATGCTTCTATCAGCAATTTTTCCATGAATGGATCCCCAACCTGGACGGAAGGCCTCTTTTCCTGGGATTTTTCAGAAAGATTTTCCGATGCAAAACTCGCTCCATGTATTCCATCACGACCAGTCATAGCGCCAACGAGCATAACCGAGGCACCTGAAAATTGAGCTCTCGCAAACTTTATTTCATCTTTTTTTGCTATACCAACACACATGACATTCACGATCGGATTATCTGTATAACAATCGTCGAAATAGATCTCTCCAGCAACCGTTGGAACACCTATGCAATTTCCATAATGTGCTATACCAGACACCACACCTGAGAAAAGATATTTCACTTTTGCACTTTTCAGATCACCAAATCTCAACGAATCAAGAAGTGCTATTGGCCTTGCTCCCATGGCAAATATGTCCCTGACTATTCCGCCTATCCCAGTTGCTGCTCCTTGAAAAGGCTCGATTGCAGAAGGATGATTGTGACTTTCCATTTTGAAAACAATTACCAGATTATCACCGATATCAACAACCCCAGCATTTTCTCCTGGTCCTTGAATCACTCTTTCACCACTTGTAGGAAGATCTCTGAGAAGGTGTTTTGTGTGTTTATAGCTGCAGTGTTCAGACCACATTACTGAAAACATACCGAGTTCTACTTCGTTCGGCTCACGATGAAGAAGCTCCACAATTTTCTCATATTCTTTATCAGTAAGCCCCAGATCTCTATGCGAAAGCATGATCTTTCCTCCGTTCTAAATACAGAGCAACTGATTCGAAAATTTTTTTGCCATTATCTGAACCAAGTAACTTTTCAGAACATCTTTCGGGATGAGGCATCAAACCAAAAACATTTCCATTTTTGCTAACTATACCAGCTATATTGAGAACAGAACCGTTCGGATTTGAATCTTCTGTGATATTTCCATTCCTGTCGCAATATCGAAGAACTATCTTATCCTCAATTTCTTTACAATGATCGAAATAGTAGTTTCCCTCTCCATGTGCTATATTCATCTTGATTACTTCTCCCTCTGAATACGCTAATGTAAACGGGGTTTTATTATTATCAACACGCAAATACACATCATGACAATGAAATCTCAAATCTTTATTTTTCATAAGCACACCTGGAAGTAATCCTGCTTCGGTCAATATTTGAAAGCCGTTGCATATACCAATAATCAAAACACCATTTTCTGCCGCTTTAGAAACACTTCTCATGACCGGTGAAAACCTCGCAATCGCCCCTGCTCTTAAATAATCACCGTAAGAAAACCCACCTGGAAGAACTATCAGATCAAACTCTTTTTCATAAAAATGATCTTTGTGGAAAACATAATAACAATCAAAACCCATCACATACTTAAGGACATAAAAAGTATCCTTGTCACAATTAGATCCAGGAAAAACTACGACGGCCGCTTTCATTCTATTTCCTCCAGTGAGAGAACTCTGTATTCCTCTATCACAGGATTGGCAAGCAACTGTTCACACATTTGTTTAATTTGATTCTCGGCGTCCAACGGTGTTTGCGAGCTGATAAGAATTTCCACTAATCTGCCTATTTTCACATCTTTTACTGATACAAAGCCAAGATGATGCAAAGCTTGCTTGACGGCACTGCCCTGGGGGTCAAGTACGCCATTTTTGAAAGTTATTTGAATTTTTGCTTTGTACACAAGCTCACTCCTCACTTATTCTTTTATAGATTTCCCAGTACGCCTGTTCAACATTTCCAAGATCCCTTCTGAATCTATCTTTATCAAGTTTTTCCCTTGTTGAACCATCCCAGAACCTGCAAGTATCTGGTGAAATCTCATCGGCAAGCAAGATTTTTCCATTTGCTCTGCCAAATTCAAGTTTAAAATCAACAAGGATTATGTTCTTTGACCCAAGAAAATTCTTCATAATTTCATTCACTTTAAGTGCTGTTTGCTCGATTCGGTTGAGCTCTTCCTCTGTTGCGAGTTCCATAGCAAGTGCATGGTAGCGGTTTATCATCGGATCTGATAATTCATCGTTTTTATAACACAGTTCAAGCACAGTTTTTTTCAGAATAGTTCCTTCTTCAAGTCCAAGCCTTTTTGAAAGACTTCCGGCAGCTATATTTCTGACTATAACTTCTATAGGTATTATCCCCACGGCTCTGACGAGCATCTCTCTTTCACTCAACAACCTTACAAAATGGGTTTCTATACCATGTTTCTGGAGGAGTTCAAAAAAAATAGCCGAAATTTTGTTGTTCAGGACACCTTTATTGTTAATCGTACCTCGCTTCTTGCCATCAAAAGCGGTTGCGTCATCTTTGTACTCAATCACAAAAAATTCGGGATTATCGGTTTTGAAAACCTTCTTTGCTTTACCCTCATAAAGTATCTCTTTTTTCATTGAGGTTCACCCCTTTTAAAATCTTCGTTTTTCTGAAGAACTCCTCTTCTCAGATCTTCTCTGTACTCTTTCAATTTTTCCCTTAACTTTGAACTATTCAAAGACAATATCTCAACCGCAAACAGAGCAGCATTTTTTGCGCTATCCACACCCATTGTTGCAACAGGTATTCCATCGGGCATCTGTACTATTGAAAATAGCGAATCAATTCCGCTTATGGAAGCAGAAAGAGGAACACCTATGACTGGTAGAGATGTCATTGAAGCGATCACTCCCGGCAGATGTGCCGCTTTACCAGCCATGGCTATTATCACAGAAAATTCTTTTTCCGCATTTTTTGCAAAATCCATAACTTCGAGTGGGGTCCTGTGGGCGGAAAGAATAAATATTTCATGGGCGAGCTCAAATATTCTCAGAGTATCAGAAGCCTGTCTGGCATGTTCTAAATCACTGCTGCTACCTACAACAATAGCAACTTTCATGTGTCCACCTCCAAAATAAAAAATCGGTAGCAAAAGTCTCTACCGATAAAAGATAAGGCCCTTGTAGCCAGGACAGTTTACGGCTGTCCGGTAGAGACTTCCGAGCCCTATTCTCGGAATTATACAAGGGCATTCCCCGTGGGAGGGGAATATTCACTTGTACATTCTGATCATAACACAAAATCTCCGGCCTTTTGCCTATTTTCAGAAATCAGAAAATTTCATTTAACCTTTGAGCACACATATTGAAGAAGGCTCATTGATGAGCAAAGCAAGACTTTCAGAAATAGAAAATTCGAACCGTTCCTCTGCAGGTCCTATGAAACCTATTGATAAATCCTGACCGAGTATTATTGAAGCATAGGCTTCAGAATCGCTCATCAAGACACCGCTATTTTTCAAAACAGGTGCTTTATAAATGCCTTTGATTATCATTGATAAGTGTTCATACTCCGTTTGATTGCCACTTTCATACCTTCTAAAAAGCAAATTGTATCTATCAGGTGAAAGTGCAAGCAAATAAGGCCCATGAAATCCGGCTTCATCGAGTTTTGTAACAGCCTCAATAACATCACTGGCGGCCTGCCCAACATTTTTCCAATCGCTGAGCTCCATAGAAATTGTCCCGGGCGCGCTGACAAGTCCGTGCGAATTAATTCCTTCGAAGATTAACCTGTCCTCTATGGTTGCACACTCCCTGACAGCAGTTATCAAATTTTTCAAATCAAGCGTGACACCTTCTCTTTCATAAGAAGCTATGTCCCTCTTAGAAATATTGAATGTTTTGTGGATGTAAAAGAGAGGAAGAGTTTTGTTAGAAAAAACCCCCGGCTCAATCTGCACATCAGTTATGGAAATTTGCTTCAAACCAAGACCAAAAGGACCTTTAACAGAAAGAATTCTCCTTCCAACAAGTTGAGCTTTTGCGATATCTGTCATGGTCTCATTGAAAAGTTGCCAGAGTTTTGGATCAAACGGTGCATCTTCCTGCATCAGATATTTATTTGCCATCTTTCTCACCGTCCTTTAAAGATCCTATGGTCGGCTCTTCGTTATTTTCCACCATCATTTCTTCAACTTCTTTTGCTCCCTCAGACATATACTGAGCTTCATCTTTCGTGAGAATCTCGAGGAGCTTCGTGAATTCACCAATATGGACTCTCTCTTCGTTTGCAATATCAATAAGAACTTTCTTTGCCAGAGGATGATCTGTCGCATCAGCATGTGCCATATAAAGATGAACTGCTTCATGCTCGGCAGCAATATTCAATCTAATAGCCCTTATAAGTTCTGAAAGTGAGAGTTTTCTGTCTGGTACTTTTCCACTGAAAGGATTAACAAATTCAGGCATGAGATTCACCTCCATCATATTTTTAACTAACATTGACATGGCATAATAATAATGAGTAATGCTAATTTAATAGCTCATATAAAGTATATCACAGTCTGAAAAAATTACAGAAACTTTGCTCATTTCAAGGTTATGACATGGTGCAAAAGGAGGATCAAAAATGCTGTTGAAATTCCAGAAAAATGAAATTACAGAGTATTTTGTTTACTCAAAACTTTCAAAAATAGATAAGGCCAATTCAGATATTCTGCGCAAAATCGCACTTGATGAATTGAAACATTACGAGAAACTCAAAAGCAGAACAGGAAAAGAAGCAAAGCCAAATAATTTTAAAGTATTTTTCTATTTATTGATCGCAAAATTTTTGGGGATAACATTTGCACTGAAATTGATGGAGCAAAATGAAGATAAAGCCCAGCTATCTTATAAGAAATCTAATGAGAAACTATTTGAAGAAATCATTAAAGACGAAGAAGAACACGAGAAAACTCTGCTTAGCTTGGTGAACGAAGAAAGAATCGAGTACATAGGCTCGATGGTACTCGGTTTGAACGATGCACTTGTTGAGCTAACGGGTGCACTTGCTGGATTAACTCTCGCTATTCAAAAAACTGCCATTGTTGCCCTTTCTGGTATAATCACTGGAATAGCAGCTGCCTTGTCAATGTCGGCATCGGACTATCTTTCGAGAAAATCAGAGGGCAGCGAGAAAAAACCTCTCAAATCTGCCCTGTACACGGGTATTGCCTATATCATCACTGTGTTATTTCTGACATTTCCGTATCTTGTATTTGTAAATCCATTTGTTGCACTTGCAATGACGGTATGTAATGCTATTCTGGTGATATTTGTTTTTACTTTCTTCGTTTCAGTAGTGAAAGAACAAAATTTCAAGAAAAATTTTTTGGAAATGACTTCTATAAGTATGGGAGTAGCAGCTGTCTCGTTTTTCATAGGTCTTTTAGTGAAAAAATTTTTCAACATAGAGTTATGATCATCTGCTACCGGGTTTAAATAACGGAATACCTTCTTTACACAGTGGACAGCTATCGGGTTCGTAAATTGGTAGCTGCAATCTTATCAAAGAATAAAACGGAACATTGAATGGCAACGGTTTAACAGATCGATCTACGATGCTTGCTACGCAACATAGCTGACCCTGGCATTCTTCAACAATTTGCGCAACCTCCATTACTGAGCCACCAGTGGTGGTAACATCTTCAACAATAACTACTCTGTCTCCTTTTTCGATCTTAAAATCCCTTCTCAACTTCATTGTTCCACTCTCTCTCTCTGCAAAAATAGCCTTCACTTTTAAAGCGCGCGCGACAACATACGAAAGTATCACCCCGCCAATAGCTGGACCTATTATTACATCCGGATTATAATGTTTTACCTTTTCTGCGATCATCTCACCTATCTGGTCGCCGAAATCTGGATTTTCGAAAAGTTTTGCACACTGTATATACTTTGAAGAATGTTTCCCTGAAGACAATAAAAAGTGCCCTTCAAGTAATGCCCCCGTTTTTCTAAGAATCTCAAGCATAGACAATCCTCCTTATTCTTTCCATAGCTTCTGATGGATCTACACTTCTGTAGACTTCTCTCCCTATTACAGCATAATCCGCAACTTGCAAAATATCTTCAAGATTAACCACATCTCTTTGATCATCCGCCTGTCTGAGCATTCTGATCCCTGCAACGAGTATTTTTGCAGGTATCTGCTTTCTCAATTTCATTGCCCACTTACCGGGTAAAACAAATGAACAACCAAGGATCTTTATAGAGTTTATCTGGTCAAGATAATCCTCCAATTCTCCCTCGACAGAAGTTAACTTAACAACTGCAAACACGATCTTATCAGTACTTTCAAGTGCGGCTTTCAAACTGTCTACACCTGCTGCGGCATGAACTGTAAAGCCAACGATACATGGATGATCCCAGGATCTTATAGATCGTGCCACAGTAGAAGGAATATCAGCAAATTTCAAATCGAGTATTGCTTTAAGATTTCTTTTTTCAAGCTCACCCAGAACTTGTTTTCCGCTGCACGCAAGGTTGTGACCAACTTTGACATAATCAAAACTTCCATATCTGTCAATAAATTCAAATGGGTCTTCCATATCTAAACTTAAAACTGGTATCACTTTAACTCCCTCCTCGAAATATGTTTGGCTATTTTTGATACGATTTTTGGATCTTTGAAGATGGCGGTTCCAATGCTTACGGCATCTGCCCCTGCTTTTATAAAATCATCCGCATCCTCTTCATTCATGATGCCACCGCCTCCTATCACATAAAGATCGCTCACCCTATTTTTAACCTCATAAACCGCTCTCAAAGCTACCGGCTTTAGAACCGGACCGGAAAGTCCTCCTTTGATAATCTTTTTACCGATAATGTATAGAGAACGAATAGTATTTATCAAACTCAATCCCTGCCAGCCGCACTTTTTCAAAATTTCTGCCGCTGCTTCAACAAAAATTCCCTCTATTCCGATTTTTGCTATGAGAAAGCCATTAAGTTCTCTTCGAATAGACAACAATAAATTCTCCAGACCATGGATATCAGAAAGTAAACCTAGTCCACCTTTCGATACATTAGGGCATGAAAGATTAAATTCTATGGCGATAAACTTTTTTTCGAATGGCTTAATTTTTTTTGCAATCTGGAGCATTTGATCAACATCATCACCAGAGAAACTTGCTATCACCTTTGTTTTTGCGAAAAGTTCCTCAAATTCTCCGCTGGAAAGTTGTTGTAGAAATTTTTCTAAACCGACATTTTCTAAACCTATCGAGTTGATCAAGTAATTTTCTGTGGCAAAGAGTCTTGGCGGTGGATTGCCTTTTTTCGGAAAAAATGTTATGGTTTTGAGTGTATATGCACCTATATATTCGGGATCTATCAATTTCAGATATTCGCCCATACCTCCAGTGCCGGATGCAATAATCAGTGGAATTTTTAAATGCATAACAAATCACCCCTGAAAACTGGGCCATCGACGCAAACATGTTTGATACCATCCCTTGTCTCTACAGCGCAACCCTTACAGGCACCTATGCCGCAAGCCATATACTCGTTAAGTGATAGAAAAACCTCACCCCTGTCTTTAAGCAATTCATAGGAAACTTTCTCCATACCTTCAGAACCAACTATTAAATACCAGTCATATCCGTTCAATGATTTCAGCAATTCGGTAAATTGCTCATCGCCTATAACTACCTTAAAAGGCAATTCGACAAATGGTTTTTTCAGCGAACCTACAAAAACCTCACCTAAAAGCCTCTGCTGTAAATCAAAGGCCATGGCTACACATGCTAAGGAAACAATGATTGCGCCCCTACCAGATGGTTGGAACGGTCTGCCTAAGGGACCGTGAGCTCTGAGTATCTTCTGTTTTGCAATGTACTCTGTGCCGGGGCCAACCACCTGTATCCCTATTGCAAGATCTCCTTTCCATCTTCCAAGGGCAAATGGCTTTCTGGTTACTGAAGAATTCTCTATCATGATAAATTGCGTGGGCTCAAAATCAAGCTTTTCTTCAAAAGTAAATAAGTAAGAATCTTCACTGAGCCTCACCGTGTTCTTTTTAGTTAAGAAAAAATTCTCCATCCCAGTACACCCACTTTCCTTTCATTTTCACACCAACTATTTTTCCATTTAATTTCATTCCATCAAAAACACAGTTTCTGCCTTTACTGAAAAACTTGTTTGAATCAACAGTATAACGAGCATCCGGATCAATAAGGACTATATTATCAAGATCGAAATTAAGTCTCAGACCCATTAAATTTCCTGGAGCAATGGTCATTTTTTCTATAACTTTTTCAATGTTGCCTATAATCGTGTAAAAAGCGCTGAAAGCAATTTCTATGCCGCTTGTTCCGAAAGGAGCCCTTTCAAAATCGTCCGGTTTTTCCGGATGGGGTGCATGATCTGTTGCAAGCACATCAACAACATCATTCTCAATTGCTTTTATCAAAGTTTCTCTATCGAAATCATTGGCAAAAGGCGGGTTGACTTTGAAATTCGTATTTTTTATATCATGCATATTGAAAAACAAATGATGGGGGGTCACCTCACATGTAATCTCTGCATATTTACGCAGATATATAATGGTCTCAATCGATCTTTGAGTACTAACGTGCTGGATATGAAACCTTTTAAAACCATATTCTAATCCAAGCATGACATTTCTAAATATAGATATTGCCTCATTCGACACAGGACGAGTCTTATTACTCAAATTCGTTCCATCATAAAAAATCCCATCCAATTCGTGCAGTTGACTGTGATCAAGTAAAAGATATGGCTTTTTATTTTTAAAAGCATTGAGAATTCTTCTGGTATCGTATTCAAAACCATCATTTGAATAACACAGAATCTTTCTTCCATCTGGATGAAGTTCTCCAAAGATAGAACATGCCCAGTAAAAGTCAACAATTTTATCTCTTGCAAGTTCTAAATGTTCGTGAAAAATCTGGTATGTTTCGATTGAAGGTAAAGTATTCGGCTGTATCAGGACCCTTCCAAAACCGCCAGCTATAGCTGCTTTTTGAAGCGAGGAATAATCTTCCTGACCATTCAACCTCACATGCGTGTGGATGTCAAAAAATGTCGGACAGGCTATAAGACCCCGGGTCTTTACAGGCGTTATTATATCTACTTCATGCCATAGTTTCTTGAATGGATCATAAGCTTTCAATATCGCTCACCTCACATTTTTTGCAAAATAAAAGGGGCTTAAAGCCCCTTTCAATAAAAACAACAATACCTTTATATAGATCAAAAATATTCATTTTTTTGAGATTGAAAAAAAACATATTAACCGCTCTCCTTTTAATTCTCAAGAAGAAACTTTATCACATTTCAAAAACTGTACTATTACCTGAAAATAACATACAAATTATCAAATGGTAAATTATCATGAATCAACAGATAATCAGTAAATAATAATTGTTTCATTCGTTAACGAGAAGAATTTATTTAAAAATTAGAGTTCAATAAGAAGATAATTGATTGGTTTTGGTAAGTTGTATAATCATTATGTACCTACCCAGGTGGGTAGGAAGAAAGGAGGCGAGTTTATGTGCTGGTGGTGGTTTGGAAGATGGAACTTTTTTAGTCACTGGAATTGGTTTGGAGCCGTAATTATGATTGTCTGGAGCATAGTAGTAATAGTTGCTGCAGCAATGTTTTTTAGATGGTTTTTTTCTTCATTTGGTGCAAATGCTATGGAAAAATCAAACAGGGCTCTGGAAATTCTTAAAGAACGTTTAGCGAAAGGTGAGATTACAGAAGAGGAATATGAAAGGCTCAAAAAAACACTGGTTTGAACTCAGAATAGAGGTGATATCATGAAAGTCAAAGATCCTGTTTGTGGCATGAAAATAAAAATACATGAAGCTGCGGAAAAGTTTGAATATATGGGAAAAGAATATTACTTTTGCAGCAAAGAATGTTCAGAAAAGTTTAAGTCTGACCCGAATAAATTCATCCAGCCTTCTAAAAAACATGGATGTTGTCATTGAAAAGCTGGCGCCCGCCAGCTTTTTTTACTATAATATTGCTGTAGTTTCAACAACAAAAACGGGAGGATCTGTTGTGCAAAAACATAGAGTTTTCCTGTATTCTTTTGGTTTTCTCTTTATTATCTTTGGTTTAATCACAGGTGGACTGTGGCACCCAGTAGACCTGATTGCAAATCTTTTGAAAATAATAACCGTTCCAGATTATTTGCTAACCGATTATATCGAAATTGGTGGGCTATCCGCTGCTTTCATAAATTCCGGTATCCTGATGATCACTTTCACCTGGTTTCTGCACCTCATGAAATTGCCTACCACCGGATTGTCCTTTGCTTCAATACTGACAGTTGGTGGTTTTGCCTTATTTGGAAAAAATATTTTCAATGTCTGGCCAATCTTAATAGGTGTCTTTTTATACTCTCTTTACAAACGAGAACCATTTTCAAGATACGTATACGTTGCATATTTCGGTACAGCCATAGCCCCACTCGTCACACAAATTGCGTTTTTTCTCCCTGTGAAAGGAGTCAACGAGATCCTTGTTTCATATATTGTTGCTATAGCCATCGGATTTGTTTTGCCAGATCTCGCCGGATATTTTTTGACCACTCACAAGGGTTACAATTTATATAATGTTGGGTTTACGTGTGGCATGATCGGTATGGTTGCTGCAGCACTCCTCAGAACCTACGGCTATGAAATACCATCGCAAAAAGTCTGGTCAATCGGCAATAATATCGTTCTATCAATTTTTCTATTTTTTGTTTTTGCTTTAATGATGTACTATGGCTGGAAAATGAACAGAAAATCACTTTCGAATTATAGCAAGCTTATGAAACACTCTGGAAGATTGGTCAGTGATTTTGTCATATTTGAGGGATTTCCGATAACACTTTTCAACATGGGATTACTCGGTTTTTCAATGACCTTCTATGTGCTGATAACCGGTAGTCAACTGAATGGACCAACTGTGGGTGGAATTCTTACCGTAACCGGTTTTGGAGCCTTTGGAAAACATCCAAGAAATGTTCTACCAGTTTTATTCGGCATAACTATCGGAGGTCTCACGAATAAATACAGTTTATCAGACCCCAACAATGTACTTGCCGCCTTGTTTGGAACAACGCTTTCACCAATTGCCGGAGAATTTGGACCAATATGGGGTATTATCGCTGGCTTCCTCCATATAGCTGTTGTAAACAATGTGGGATTCCTGCATGGTGGGCTCAATCTTTATAATAACGGATTTGCCGCAGGGCTTGTGGCGATGTTTTTAATTCCTTTGATAAAAGTAATCCACAAGAAGGAGGATTAACTCATGCCAAGAAAAATTGAAATAGCAACGAAACTCTGCGCTCAACTAATCAGGTATCTTCTGTCAAAAAACGCGAGTAACATGAGTATCAAAATTGACAACTGTGAAAGCCAACTTTCGATAGTCATAGAGTCTCGAGCACTTCTAAATAATCATGACATTGATTCTCTCAAGTCTTATCTGAAAACCGAGAGCCACGAGGAAATGGGTTATTATTACTTACCCCTGGTTGGTGAATACGGCTCGGATGAAGATATCGCCTTAATAGCAATGCTTGTAAATAAGGTAGAAATTGACTATGATAAAAATTCATCGATTCTGAGAATGAGTTTCCTCATAGGAAGAAATAAATAACACAATTTTGATAAAAAACTAATCCTGCAAGCCCTTCTGATACAAGCCAGATTGTCACAGGTACAGCATTTAATTTGCATGGGTTTGGTCACAGATTTGCGAAAAATCAGCTGCGAATTTGGGATTATTTATATATCAGTGTGATATAATACACGCTAAGAAAACTCTTATCGGGGAGGGAAGGGTATGAAGAAATATCTTGTGCTGTTATTTGTTTTGCTTGTTATTGCCGTGTTTTCCGCTGAATTCATTGTAGTTGGTACCACAGACAAGATTCGAACACTTGATCCTGCCAATTGTTATGATTATTTTTCCAGCAACATTCTTCAAAATATCCTGGCTGGCCCTGTAGACTACAAATTAGGAACAGCCGAAATCATACCGTGGTTGTTTGAAAACTGGAGTGTTTCTGATGATGGACTTACTTACATTTTTTCCATTAAAAAAGGAGCAATGTTTGAGGACGGCACACCAATTGATGCAGAAGTATTCAAATGGTCATGGGAACGCGTATTAAGGTTGAATGGGGATCCGGCGTTCTTGCTGAGTGATGTCATTGATAAAATTGAGGTTGTTGACCAGCACACGTTGAAAGTGAAACTTAAATACAAATTCTCGGCTTTTGTTTCAGTGCTTGGTTACACTGTCGCATTTCCGGTCAATCCAAAAGTAACTCCGGAGAATCAATTTTTTGATGAAGCCCCGTTAGCTTCAGGACCTTACAGGATCACAGAATGGCAAAGAGACGTCAGAATCGTTCTTGAAGCCAATCCAAAATATTTCGGACCTGCTCCAAAGACTCCAAAAATAATCATCCAATTTTTTGAAAACTCCGCACAGTTGAGGATGGCTCTTGAAACAGGGCAAATAGATGTCGCATACAGGCACATGGATCCAAGAGATATTCTCGATCTGAAAAACATGGAATCACAGCTCGGAATAAAGGTCTATTTAGGAACAAGCCCTCAGATTCGTTACTTAGTTATAAATGTTAAACAGCAACCATTTGACAATGTCTATGTGCGACAAGCGTTATCCTATGCCGTTGATAGAGATGTGATTACAAAAACAGTCTTCTCTGATCTGGCAAAACCTCTATATTCCATGATCCCAATGGGATGGTGGAGCCATATTGATGCAATGCCAAAGCGTGACGTGAATATGGCAGTTGAGCTGCTGAAAAAAGCAGGTTATTCTTCTTCAAAGCCCTTGCAGATCGATTTGTGGTATACGCCTTCTCATTACGGTTCTACAGAGGCTGATGTCGCGCAACTTTTGAAAAGATCTTTCGAAGAAACAAAAGCGATAAAAGTAAATATCAAATATGCCGAATGGTCAACGTATGTCGAATATTTCTTGAATGGAACAATGGGATTATTCCTGCTTGGATGGTACCCGGATTATCTCGACCCGGACGATTACGTATGGCCATTCCTGAGTGAAAGCGGAGCCAAGTCGCTCGGTAGTTTTTACAGCAACATGGAAGTTGAGAATTTGATGATGCAAGCACGTGGTATTGAATCCGTTGAAGAAAGATCGAAACTTTATGAGCAAGTTCAAAAATCCTTAGCCCAGGATGTCCCATACATACCTCTCTGGCAAGGTTTTGCAGATTGTGAAGCAAAAGCCAATATATCTGGCATAATCCTTGAACCTACACAAATATTCAGATATTATGTACTTGAGAAAAAGTAATTAATTTTTTTATCTATAAAGCCCGCCTGTGCGCGGGCTTTTTTGCAGAACTTGCGGGGTGATAATCTTGTCATTGAAGAGCTATATAATAACAAGGATAATTCTTGCCCTTCCAATGATTTTCATTTTGCTCGCTGTTATATTTTTCATCCTTCGGATCATACCTGGAGATCCTGTGCTCGCTATCCTGGGAGGTAAAGCTCCCATTGAAGTTATCCAGCAAAAGCGCCATGAGTTAGGTTTAGATAAACCTGTGTTAATTCAATTCTTTGACTACATTAAAGGAATTATGACTGGTAACCTTGGTACATCCACACTTACTAACAGACCTGTTTTCGAAGAGCTTAAAGATCGTTTTCCAGCAACTCTGGAACTGACTATTTTTTCTTTCTTGATAGCCCTAATAATTGGGTTATTCTGGGGAGCAGAAAGTGCGTGGAGAAAAGATGAAGGATTGGACATTGTAGCAAGGGTTTATTCATTATTACTGTACGCAATACCTGTTTTCTGGTTTGGTTTGATCTTACAATTAGTGTTTGCTTCATATTTACGATGGCTTCCTGTGGGTGGAAGAATCCCTGCTTCAGCTGAATTTAAAATTGTCACAGGACTTTATGTTCTGGACGCTATTCTCTCGAAAGACTGGCATGGATTGATCGATGTCTTTCGTTATTTAGCACTACCAAGTATAACACTTGGTATGGTTATCTCAAGCGTATTTTTACGAATGGTCCGCAACAACACCGTCTTGATGTTATCCAAAGATTTTGTAAAAGCTGCCAGAGCGAGGGGCTTAAGAAAAAAGATAGTTCTTTATGGACATGCTGTGAGAAATGCCTTTGTCCCGATATTCACAATAATGGGTATGGAATTCGCCATATTGCTCGCGGGTGCTATTCTAACAGAAACGACTTTCTCCTGGCCGGGCATAGGTAGCTACTTAGTTATGAAAATACGTTATAGAGATTTCCCTGCAATTCAGGGCACTATAGTCTTTTTCGCATTATTCATAGTGATAATAAGCATAATCATAGATATAGTGAATGCCTTGGTAGACCCAAGAGTCCGGTACTAAGGGGTGGTTAGGTGGCCAAGAACAGAGGTTTTATGAGCGAAAAGATAGGGGAATTCATGAGAGATTTGACAGGTTCTGGAACCGGCAGATTGACAATCATTGGTTCCTCCATTTTGATTTTTTTCATCATTTTAGCTGCCTTCGCGCCATACATAGCACCATATGATCCGACAGAAAAGGTCGGTCTGTCTCTTGAACCACCTTCGAAACAATTCTGGTTTGGAACGGATAATTTAGGGAGAGATATACTTAGCAGGGTCATATATGGAGCAAGAATAGCTCTAAGTATCTCTTTTATGGGAGTTGCGATAGCATTCGCCATAGGTGTACCATTGGGATTGATCTCTGGATATCTCGGTGGATGGATTGACAGGATTTTAACTTTAATAATGGATGCGATGTATATTTTCCCCGGACTGGTTCTTGCCATAGCTATTGCAGCCGTTCTGGGACCAGGAGTGGTAAACATATCACTTTCAATCGCCGTTGTTTACGCCCCCACATATTTTAGAATCATTAGAAACCAGGTAGCATCAATCAAAAACGAGCTTTACGTAGAAGCTGCCAGGGCTCTTGGCGCTAAAAATTGGGAAATACTTATAAGGTACATCTTTCCAAATGTCCTGCCATCTGTTGTTGTCGTTCTATCGATGAATCTCGCAGACGCACTTATGACAGAGGCAGGCCTGTCTTTTCTTGGACTTGGTATAGCTCCTCCGACTCCGGACTGGGGATTTGATCTGAGCAGTGGACAGAGATTTGTTCTGAGCAGAGCCTGGTGGGGAATAATGTTCCCGGGACTTGCAATTGTTTTAGCAGCTCTCGGTTTTTCTATGTTCAGCGAGGGGATCAACGAGCTGCTAAATCCAACAATTCGCGAGAGAAGGTGATAAACATGGATTGCAGCGAAGATAAAATAGTCTTGAAAGCTGAAAGCCTTAAAATACATTATCACACCCAGAAAGGATATGTCAGAGCTGTTGATGGTATAGATCTTGTGTTAAAAAAGGGTGAAACCATAGGTATTGTTGGAGAATCCGGATGTGGGAAATCAACTTTTGGTCAGGGCATACTGAAACTACTGCCTGCGAAAACAAAATATGAAGGCAAATTATCGGTTGGAAAAATTGACATAATTCCCTTAAACGAGAAAGAAATGAAAAAAGTGCGTGGAAAAGTCGTGGGAATGATTTTCCAAGATCCAATGACATCTCTGAATCCAATAATAAAAGTTGAAAAATTATTCTACGAAACACTCCGAGAACACGAACCGGGTATATCTTTTGATGTGGCTCGAGAAAGAGCTGCTCGAATCTTGGAAAAAGTTGGTATTGAACCGGAAAGAATGAGAGAGTACCCATTTCAATTCAGTGGAGGAATGCGCCAGAGAGTCATGATAGCACTCGCACTCGTTTTGAATCCAGATATAGTAATCGCTGACGAACCAACAACATCACTTGATGTAATTGTTCAAGCACAAATTCTGGAGCTCTTAGATGAACTCAGAAGAAGCTATGACACTTCTGTCATATTGATTACACATGATCTCGGTGTGGTTGCTCAAATGGCCGATAAAATAGCTGTCATGTATGCCGGACAGATGGTAGAACAGAATGTCAAGAACAAAATTTATTATGAACCCAAACACCCATACACAAAATTACTTTTGAAAAGTATTCCAAACACCAACCCAGAAGATCTTCAGCTCAATTTCATTCCTGGATCACCTCCCTCTTTGCTGAACGTGCCAGAAAGATGCCGATTCACCAGTAGATGTCCATTCAGAATGGACATTTGCGAAAAAGAACCGCCTGTTTTTGATGTGGACGGAGGACAAGTCAAATGCTGGTTGTATCGCTAAGGAGTGAGGAAAATGAGCTTACTTCGTGTTTCAAACCTGAAAAAATACTTTGCTGTTAAAAGAAGCGCGGGAGAAATATTAATGAGAGTTCCGCAAAAATTTGTCAAAGCTGTCGATGGTGTTTCTTTTGAGATAAACGAGGGAGAGACTTTCGGATTAGTAGGGGAATCAGGAAGCGGAAAAACCACAACAGGCAGGCTTGTTCTCAGGTTGATAGAACCAACTGAGGGAACTATAGAATTTGACGGGGTTGATATCACCAGATTGAGTAACAATGAGATGAGATCCTTCAGAAGGAAAATGCAGGTAATCTTTCAGGACCCTATGGCTGCCCTGAACCCCTATATGAAAATAGGGGATGCCGTGAAACACGGTCTGGAAATACACAACATTGGAAAAAGCGAGCAAGAAAGAAGGAATATGGTTCTTGAGATGCTCGAAAAAGTCAATCTTCAACCGGAAATTTATCCTCGTTATCCCCATGAACTTTCCGGTGGTCAGAGGCAACGTGTAGTGATAGCCCGAGCACTGATTTTAAAGCCGAAATTTGTTGTTGCCGATGAGGCGCTGGCCATGCTCGATGTCTCTGTAAGGTCACAACTTCTAAAACTCCTTCTTGATTTGAAAAAAGAAATGAACCTGACCTTTTTGTTTATAACTCACGATCTTGCAACTACCAAATACATCTGCAATAAAATAGGGGTAATGTACCTTGGA
Organism: Pseudothermotoga elfii DSM 9442 = NBRC 107921; assembly: GCF_000504085.1. Taxonomy (NCBI): domain Bacteria; kingdom Thermotogati; phylum Thermotogota; class Thermotogae; order Thermotogales; family Thermotogaceae; genus Pseudothermotoga; species Pseudothermotoga elfii. The sequence goes on from NC_022792.1 coordinate 2,041,258, forward strand.
AAATTTGTTGAAATAGGTACATATAATCACATCTACAAATCTCCCATGCATCCGTACACTAAAGCTCTGATATCGGCTATTCCAGAGCCAGATCCAGATATCATGAGCTCAAAAAAAAGATTTATCCCTGAAGGAGAAGTTCCAAATCCAATCAATCCACCAAAAGGATGTCGATTTCATCCAAGATGTCCTTTTTCAATGAGCATCTGTGGTTCAGTTGAGCCTGAACTTGTTAAAATGGAAGATGGTAGAATTATTGCGTGCCACCTTTACAAATCTAATTAGGAGGAAGAAGATCATGAAATATTCACTGAGAGTCCCGGATATTTCGTGTCAGCACTGTAAAATGAGAATTTCGAAAGTATTCGATGACATCGGATTGAAGGAGTATGAGATCAGCATTGAAAAGAAAACTGTTATTGTTGATACTGAAGATATCAAAACAGTCTTGAGCAAAATGGAAGAAATAGGATATCCCGTGGAAAGTTATGAAGCACTTTAACCAGAGACAAAAATTTTCCACTTTTATAAGTGAATAATGAATATCGTTTGCTCTCAGCACATAATGTCACAACTTAACACTAAGAGAACGGATAATTTGTACGTCTGTTCACAGTAAGAATATAAATGTGGCAAAAATAAAATTAGCCATATGTTAATATAACAGCTCTTTGAGCGTGGAAAATCTGACAGCAGAAGCTACTTTGACTGTGAAAACCTCTTCTATAAGCAATGATAGTTTATGATTCCCCGCCGGGAAAACCCATGATTTTCAAACATGAGACGAAAGGCAGGATAGATACCTGATAAAAATAGGAAAAGAGAGTATACTAAGAAATAGCTTGGATATCCAAGCTGTAGGAGTGGACCATTCCGATCTTAAACCTGCGGAGAGGCGAAAGTTTTTATAAAGCAGGAAGCCCACTTTTTTAGAAATGGGGGGAGGTCACAGATAGCAATACAAAAAAGAGGCTGCTTCAAAGCAGCCTCTTTAAATCCCCGGGCACTACCTACTCTCACATGGAGTCGCCTCCATACTACCATCGGCCCAGAGCGGCTTAACGGCCGGGTTCGGAATGGGACCGGGTGTTTCCCGCTCTGGTATCTGCACCCGAGGAAACCTGAAGGATCACTGGAAACTGCATAGGAAGCTGTAAGGTCAAGGCCTCGGCCTATTAGTACCGGTTGGCTCAACACCTTACGATGCTTACACCACCGGCCTATCAAGGTCCTATTCTCGGACCGGCCTTACTCCCTTATGGGATGGGAGGTCTAATCTTGGGACGCGCTTCCCGCTTAGATGCCTTCAGCGGTTATCGCTTATGGGCATAGCTACCCGGCGTATGCCCCTGGCAGGACAGCCGGTACACCAGAGGCCCACTCTCCCCGGTCCTCTCGTACAAGGGGAGACCTCCCTCAAACCTCCTGCGCCCGCGGCCGATAGGGACCGACCTGTCTTACGACGGTCTGAACCCAGCTCACGTACCCCTTTAATAGGCGGACAGCCTAACCCTTGGGACCTGCTTCAGCCCCAGGATGGGATGAGCCGACATCGAGGTGCCGATCCTCGCCGTCGATGTGAACTCTCGGGCGAGACTAGCCTGTTATCCCCGGGGTAACTTTTGTCCGTTGTCGACGACCCTTCCACTCGGAGTCGCCGGGTCACTAGGGCCGACTTTCGTCTCTGCTCGACCTGTCGGTCTCACAGTCAGGCCGGCTTATGCCCTTACACTCTTCGGTGGATTTCCAACCCACCTGAGCCGACCTTCGCGCGCCTCCGTTACATTTTAGGAGGCGACCGCCCCAGTCAAACTGCCCACCTGGCACTGTTCCCAACCTGCTCTTCACAGGTTCAGGTTAGAATTCCGACACACCGAGGGTGGTATCCCACCGACGGCTCCCCCGACCCTGACGAGCCGGGTTCACAGCCTCCCACCTATCCTGTACACGATGTGTCAGAATCCAATACCAGGTTGCAGTAAAGCTCCACGGGGTCTTTCCGTCTAGCCGCAGGTTGTGGGCATCTTCACCCACACTGAAATTTCACCGGGTCCCTCGCCGAGACAGTGCCCCAGTCGTTACGCCATTCATGCAGGCCAGAACTTACCTGGCAAGGTATTTCGCTACCTTAGGACCGTTATAGTTACGGCCGCCGTTTACCGGGGCTTCGGTTTGGAGCTACGCCTTGCGGCCTCACCCCTCCCCTTAACCTTCCGGCACTGGGCAGGCGTCAGCCCCTATACATCCTCTTTACGAGTTTGCAGAGGCCTGTGTTTTTGGTAAACAGTCGCTAGGGCCTTGTCACTGCGACCGCTTCAGGCTTCCTCAGTTTCCAGGTTGCCCTTTCCCCTGAGTTCACCCTACTGCGGCACCCCTTCTCCCGAAGTTACGGGGTTAATTTGCCGAGTTCCTTGGCGAGGGTTATCCCGCTCCCCTTAGCTTTCTCAGCTCGCCCACCTGTGTCGGTTTGCGGAACGGTCACCTGCAACCTCGAACGGTACGCGAGGCTTTTCTTGGCAGCGTGGGGTCAACGCCGTTGGACCCTCACGGGTCCTTCCCATCACGGCTCAGACTCCGGGTGCGGATTTACCTACACCCATCAACGCCCTAACCGCTTGGAAGGGAATGCCACTTACCCTCGGCGTTTACCCTTCTGCGTCACCCCTCGCACCTCGATTACAGGTGGCGCTGGAATATTAACCAGCTTCCCTTCGGCTATCCCTTTCGGGTTCACCTTAGGGTACCGGCTAACCCTGGGAGGACGACCCTTCCCCAGGTACCCTTGGGCATTCGGGGGGAGAGATTCTCACTCTCCTCTCGCATACTCATGTCCGCATTCTCACTTCCGCCTCGTCCAGCAGCCCTCACGGGTCTACCTTCACCCTACAGCGGAAAGCTCCCCTACCGCCTGTACATAATGTACAGACCCATGGCTTCGGGGGATGGCTTGAGCCCCGTTACATCTTCGGCGCAGTGCACCTCGACTGGTGAGCTGTTACGCACTCTTTAAAGGATGGCTGCTTCTAAGCCAACCTCCCAGTTGTCTGGGGTGCACCACATCCTTTCCCACTTAGCCATCTCTCTGGGCCCTTAGCCGATGGTCTGGGCTGTTTCCCTTTTGTCCATGGAGCTTATCCCCCACAGACTTCCTCCCGAGTTTTATGTACAGGGATTCGGAGTTTGACAGGGTTCGGAGGTTACCCCCCTAGCCCTATCAGTGCTCTACCCCCTGCACAGACCACTCGAGGCCGCACCTCAATGCGTTTCGGGGAGAACCAGCTATCACCGGGTTCGGTTAGCTTTTCACTCCTACCCCCAGGTCATCCGAGGATTTTTCACTATCCATCGGTTCGGACCTCCAGTGGGGTTTAGCCCACCTTCATCCTGCCCAGGGGTAGCTCACCCGGCTTCGGGTCTGCCACCAGTGACTTGCGCCCTATTCGGACTCGCTTTCGCTACGGCTCCGCCTCTACCGGCTTAACCTTGCCACTGACGACAACTCGCGGACTCATTAATCAAAAGGCACGCCGTCACCCTTGCGGGCTCCGACTTATTGTAGGCATGCGGTTTCAGGTTCTATTTCACTCCCCTCCCGGGGTTCTTTTCACCTTTCCCTCACGGTACTCGTGCACTATCGGACGATGGAGAGTATTTAGCCTTGGAGGGTGGTCCCCCCAGATTCCCGCAGGATTTCCCGGGTCCCGCGGTACTTGGGAACACAGTTCAAGGAGTCTTCTCCCTTTCGCTTACGGGGCTGTCACCCTCTCCGGCCCATCTTCCCAGATGGTTCAGCTAAGGAGAAGATTTGTAACTCCCCGGCGAGTCCGTAGCCTCGCCCAACTGTGTCCCACAACCCCAGTGCAACAACGCCTACGGGCTTGAACATCGCACTGGTTTAGGCTTTTCCCCTTTCGATCGCCTCTACTCAGGGAATCTCGTTTGATTTCTTTTCCTCGGGGTACTGAGATGTTTCACTTCCCCCGGTTCGCACCTTTCGGCGACTGGTCTTACGACCAATCAGGTTTCCCCATTCGGGAATCCCCGGATCAAAGCCTGTTTGCGGCTCCCCGAGGCTTATCGCAGCTTACCACGCCCTTCATCGCCTTCCATCGCCAAGGCATCCACCGCATGCCCTTAGTACCTTGACCTTTTCGCTTCCTATGCAGTTTTCAATGACCCTTCCATTGGTGGAGACGAGGGGATTCGAACCCCTGACTTCCTGCTTGCAAAGCAGGCGCTCTCCCAGCTGAGCTACGTCCCCGCCCATGGTGGGCTCGGGAGGATTCGAACCTCCGACCTCACGCTTATCAGGCGTGCGCTCTCACCAACTGAGCTACGAGCCCGCTTGAGCCACTCAAATATGGATAGCAGTCCCGATTTCTCCCTAGAAAGGAGGTGATCCAGCCGCACCTTCCAGTACGGCTACCTTGTTACGACTTAGCCCCCCTCGCCAGATTCACCTTCAACACCTTCCCTCCCTTTCGGGTTAGGATAGGCGTCTTCAGGTGCCCCCGACTCGGGTGGCTTGACGGGCGGTGTGTGCAAACCCCGGGAACGTATTCACCGCGGCATGGCTGATCCGCGATTACTAGCGATTCCGGCTTCACGCAGGCGGGTTGCAGCCTGCGATCTGAACTGAGGATGGTTTTGGGGATTGGCTCCCTCTCGCGAGGTCGCGACCCACTGTACCACCCATTGTAGCGCGTGTGTAGCCCAGGGCATAAAGGGCACGAGTACCTGACGTCGTCCCCTCCTTCCTCCGGCTCGTCGCCGGCGGTCCCCTTAGAGTGCCCGGCCGAACCGCTGGCAACTAAGGGCAGGGGTTGCGCTCGTTGCGGGACTTAACCCAACACCTCACGGCACGAGCTGACGACGGCCGTGCACCACCTGTGCAGGCTCCCTTTCCAAAAGGAAAGGGTCCCTTCCCTTTCGGGTTGGTACCACCTGCATGTCAAGCCCTGGTAAGGTTCTTGGCTTAGCATCCAATTAAACCACACGCTCCACCGCTTGTGCGGGGTCCCGCCAATTCCTTTGAGTTTCACCCTTGCGGGCGTACTCCCCAGGCGGCCCACTTAACGCGTTAGCTACAGCACGGAGGAATGACTCCCCCACACCTAGTGGGCATCGTTTACGGCTAGGACTACCCGGGTATCTAATCCGGTTTGCTCCCCTAGCTTTCGGGCCTCAGCGTCGGGCTTGGCCCAGGAGACCGGCTTCCCCACCGGCGTTCCTGCTGATATCTACGGATTTCACCCCTACACCAGCAGTTCCGTCTCCCTCTACCAGCCCCAAACCCAGTAGTTTCGGGCGCAATTCCACAGTTGAGCTGTGGGATTTCACACCCGACATACTGGATCGCCTGCGCCCCCTTTACGCCCAGTGAATCCGGGTAACGCTCGCCCCCTACGTATTACCGCGGCTGCTGGCACGTAGTTAGCCGGGGCTTTCTCGTGAGGTACCGTCATCGATCTGGCATTTCCTCCAGATCTTATTCGTCCCTCACAACAGAGGTTTACACCCCGAAGGGCTTCGTCCCTCACGCGGCGTCGCTGGATCAGGCTTTCGCCCATTGTCCAAAATTCCCCACTGCTGCCTCCCGTAGGAGTAGGGCCCGTGTCTCAGTGCCCTTGTGGCCGGTCACCCTCTCAGGTCGGCTACCCGTCGTAGGCTTGGTGAGCCATTACCTCACCAACTACCTGATGGGCCGCGGGCCCATCCCTCAACGAAGCAAACACTCCTTTCATCCAGCAACTGTCGTCACCGGATAATATGGGGTATTAGCCGGAGTTTCCCCCGGTTATCCCCCGCTGAGGGGTAGGTTACCCACGTGTTACTCACCCGTGCGCCGCTGGTACTCCCCCCGAAGGGGTTTCCCCGCGCGACTTGCATGTGTTAAGCACGCCGCCAGCGTTCACCCTGAGCCAGGATCAAACCCTCCACAAAACTTATAGTGAAGGTTTTGATTCCTGACTTTCAATTATATTTCGATTGGCGGGACTGCTATCCACATTTCAATGACCCAGGGACACAATACTCCTGGTCTTAACAAGACCTTTTCTACTTCTATTCAATTCGTAAGACCCATCATTTTCATCATCTTATTCGAGCGACCGGATATCATAGTATCACTTAGTCAACACAGTGTCAAGTTACGAAAAAGTAAACACCGCACAAATTTTAAATTCAGCCTCCAAGATAAGCATACTTCACCTTTTCATTGTTCAAAAGCTCTTTCCCGTTACCGTGCAAAACTATCCTGCCAGTTTCAACAACATATGCATAATCCGCTATATTAAGCGCTGCATAAGCATTCTGTTCAATTAAAAGTATTGTTTTACCCTCTTTGTGTATTTTTTGGATTATCTCAAAGAGCTCTTCGACTATTATCGGCGCCAGTCCCAGGGATGGTTCATCAAGCATCAACAAATCCGGTTTACTCATCAACGCTCTTCCAATAGCAAGCATCTGTTGTTCACCGCCTGATAATGTTCCACCTTTCTGATCAACTCTCTCTTTAAGTCTTGGAAACAAAGAGAAAACGAATTCCATATCTTCTTTTATGCCATTTTTATCCGATCTCTGATAAGCTCCTATCAGTAAATTTTCATATACGGTAAGATTCGGAAAAATTCGCCGGCCTTCCGGAACCATCGTAATTCTTCTGGAAACAATCTGATTTGTCGGTTTGTTTGTAATATCTTCGTCATTGAATAAAATCTTCCCGGATCTGATCTTCACAAGACCGCAGATGGCTTTCAGAGTTGTCGTTTTTCCTGCACCATTTGAACCAATCAAGGCAACTATACTACCTCGGTCCACACGAAAAGAAATACCTTTGAGTGCTTTTATTGCACCATAATTTACGCAAAGATCATTAACCACGAGCATAAGCACCACTTCCCAAATAAGCTTTTATAACTTCCGGGTTATTCTGAATTTCCAGGGGTGTTCCGCGAGCAATAATGTTTCCATGATCAAGAACAGTTATTTCTTCGCAAATTCCCATGACTACTTTCATGTCATGTTCTATTAGAAGAATTGTCAGATCAAATTCATTGCGTATTCTGACAATAAATTTCATCAGGTCTAATGTTTCTTCCGGGTTCATGCCTGCAGCAGGTTCGTCAAGCAAAAGTAATTCGGGTCTTGTAGCAAGCGCGCGAGCTATCTCTAATTTTCTCTGGTGACCATAAGGCAAGGAACTTGCACGTTCATTCCTTAATTCATACAACCCAACAGCTTCCAGTAACTTCAAGGATTCTTCCGTTATAGATTTTTCCTGTTTTGAATAACCGGGAAGGTCAAACACAGCAGATAATATTGATGCCTTTAACCTGAAATGGCATGCAACCCTCACATTATCAAGAACGGTCATTCTGTAGAAGAGTTTTATGTTTTGAAAAGTTCTCGCCACCCCAAGTGACGTTATTCTGTGAGGTTTTTCCCCAGTGATTTCACGATCTTTAAAGTAAACTCTGCCATTTTCTGGTCTATAAACACCAGTAATAATATTGAAAATAGTCGTTTTTCCCGCACCATTAGGTCCTATAAGGCCAGCAAGTTTCCCCTTTTCAATATTAATTGATACATCATTAACGGCTATCAATCCACCAAATTTTTTTGTCACGTGATCTAATTTCAGCATAATTCATTCTCCTTTTTTCACCCTTCTACTTTTCAAAATTAAAAACATACCTTCCCAAGAAAATTCTCTGTCCCCGAGTATTCCATGTCTGAAAAATAGTACTGCTATCATCAAGATAATCGAAAAAATCAGCATCCTCATGCCAGCTATTCCAGGAATCGTAATACCAAATAAAGTCATTGGCGTCTCGACAATTCTCAACCATTCCATTAAAAAAGCTATCAAAACACCCGATATCACAGTACCAGTTATGCTTCCAAGCCCACCAAGAAGAACTATCAAGACTATTTGGAATGTAAGCATTATGTTGAAAGCATTTGGATCTATCGTCATCACCAAACTTCCAAGCAAACCACCCGCAATACCAGCAAAAAAAGCTCCTACCACAAATGCCAAAACTTTATGGAAAAACAAATTTACCCCCATAGCCTCCGCTGCTTCTTCATCATCTCTTATAGCTTTGAGGGCTCTCCCATAGCTGGAGTCGATTAATCTCTTCACAAAAAAGATCGTGAAGATAGCCAGTCCCCAGCTCCACCAGAGATTCGTATATGTCGGCAAACCTTTTAAACCAAGAGGACCATTTGTCACACTTTGAAGGTTGTTAAACAGAACTCTTATTATTTCCGAAAATCCGTAGGTAACTATGGCAAGATAATCCCCCTTAACTCGCATACATGGTGCCCCAACCAGAAAACCAGCACCTGCAGCAAGTAGTCCCCCTATAAGTAGAGCTGGAAAAAAAGGAATTTGAATCTGATTTAGAGGCCAGATGAGTGGTTTTATAAAAAAATTCATCGCTTTGAGTTCAGGAGACATGTAAAGTAGCGCTGAAGTATAAGCGCCTATCGCCATAAAACCGGCATGTCCTAAGGAAAATTGCCCTGTGAAACCATTTATCAAATTCAAACTAACTCCAAGAATAACATATATAGCGGCAACATTCATGATTCTTAGAATATAAGCATCAAAATTGCCCTGTGCGTAAGCAATGAATAAGAAAAATGCGAATACAGTTGCCACACTAAGCCAGAAGGAGCTTTTTCTGTACATTGTTACAACCCCCTATGCTTCACCAAACAAACCTTTTGGTTTGAAAAGAAGCACTAAAACAAGCATGATAAAAATGAAGGCATCTCTGTATCCTGCCAGGTCGGGTAAAAAAGCGACAAGCAAAATCGAAATCATACCTATTAAAAAACCACCCGTCATTGCACCTTTAATGCTTCCAATACCTCCTATTATCGCTGCCGTAAAAGCGCGCCACCCCGGGAAAACCCCCATGAATGGCCATATTTGAGGATATCTCAAAGCCCAGAATATGGCACTAATAGCAGCGAGAGCAGATCCAACAGCAAATGTAAAAGTAATAGTTCTATCCACATTTATGCCCATTAATTTTGCTGTATCAAAATCATGTGCAAGAGCTCTCATTGCCAGACCCATTTTTGTTCTGTAAACGAGATAATTCAAAAATAATAAAGCGACTATCGACACAACAATTGTAATTATTGTTACAAATTGTATTCTCACATTATATATTTCTATCGTTCTGTTCAGAACATTTGGTTGATAGAAAGGCTTTTGTCTTCCCCCAAACACAACTGTTGCAAAATTTTCCAGCAGGAAGGACATTCCGATTGCTGAACACAGCGAAGAAATTCTCGGTGCGCTTCTTAAAGGTTTGTAGGCAATCTTTTCAACAGAAATCCCCAGGAGAATTGTAAGAAAAATGGCAAAAACAAAAGATAACCACCACGGAATTGAAAAAAGCGTAATGCTGTAATAAACGAAAAATGTAGCCATCATGAATATGTCACCATGAGCAAAATTAACCAGCTTAACCACACCATAGACCAAAGTATAACCGATAGCTACAAGACCAAAAACAAATCCTAACGCTATACCATTCGCCAGATGCTGTAAAAATAGAGTCCAGTTCATTTCAGCACCTCCGAAAGGTGCAGGCGTTCTGCCTGCACCGAAAGTTACTCACTAGGTCTAACTGTTGCAACATAAACAAATTTACCGTCTTTCACCATCCTTATAACAGCATCTTTCACCGCATCGCCGTTTTGGTCGAGCGTTATGTAGCCCGTTGCGCCTTCAAAATTCTTGGTAGTTGCGAGTGCGTCCCTGATTGCCTTTGGATCTGCAGAATTTGCCCGTTTAATGGCATCTATAACGAGCATGTATGCATCATAACCAAGAGCAGCAAAAGCACTTGGATCTTTGCCATATTTTTCTCTAAAGGCTTTTATAAATTCCGCGGCTTTCGGTGTTGTCACTGCTTCTGTGTCGAAATGGGTGCTGAAATAACTGCCCTCGACAGATTTTCCACCAACTTCAAGGAACTCCGGTGCCTCCCATGTGTCACCACCCAAGAAAACCTGTTTCATTCCGAGCTCACGTGCCTGTTTTATGATAAGAGCAGCCTCACCGTACGCCGCAGCAGGTATGAAAATCACATCTGGATTTTTACTGTTAGCAAATGTAAGCTGAGCTGTAAAATCCTGATCGCCAGTTTGATAGGAGATCACACCCAGAACAGATTTGTTATTTTTGGTCAATTTTTTGAAAGCTTCCTGAAAATAATGTGACAAACCTACAGAATAATCTGAGGCAATATCCTGTATTACAACAGCCGTTTTTGCACCAAGTTTTTCAACAGCAAATTGAGCCATAACAGTACCCTGAAATGGGTCGATAAAACATACTCTGAAAGCAAATGGTTTTCCAAGGGTCACTAACGGATTTGTTGGCGAACATCCAACCATTGGAACTCCAAGCTTATTAGCAACTTCACTACCAGGTATTGCAACTGCACTACCATAACTACCTATGATTGCTACAGCTTTGTGATATTCAATCAATCTTGCAACAGCATTTGCCGCTTCAACTTTGTCACTTTTGTTATCCACCAGAACAAGCTCAATCTTTCTTCCAAGAACTTCTTTTACCTGTTCATACGCAAGGTTGATGCCTTCCATGGTCATCTGTCCACCAGCTGCATACGGTCCCGTCATGGGTTCATAAACTCCGATAACTATAGGTTCAGCAGCAAAACAAAGCACCATAGCAAATAACATAAGAAAAGATAGCCACCTCATAAATACACCCCCTCCAAATGTGGTTTTTCACAAATATTTAAGATGAAAAACACCTTTTCGCCGAGAATTATAACATAAAATACACTTAAATATCTTTTTCAAAATTTTCCATGCGGGATTTTTTACAAAGGTTAGCTGTATAATATTTATGTTTATGGAGGGATTGAAGTGATAGACCTTCGAAGCGATACTGTCACAACCCCAACAGAGAAAATGAGAAGATCAATGTTTGAAGCAGAAGTTGGAGATGATGTGTATCAGGATGACCCCACAGTTAACAAATTGCAGGAACTCGCAGCCGAAAAAATAGGCAAGGAAGCTGCCCTTTTTGTTCCGTCTGGCACCTTTGGAAATCAGCTTGCTATATTCACCCATACACTCAGAGGAGATGAAGTCATAGTGCCTTCTTCAAACCACATTTTTGTTCATGAAGTGGGCGCACCTGCCGTAATATCAAATGTTCAACTTCGAACAATAGATGATCCTTACGGTATGCCCTCCATCGATAAAATAGCAAAGGCAATAAGAAATGAAGACATACATAATCCAAGAACAGGCTTGATTTGCATGGAGAACGCTCATTCAAGTGGAAAAGTAATACCGATAGATTATTTAGAAAATGTTCACAAACTTGCGAGAAAATGCTCAATACCGGTTCATTTAGATGGTGCAAGAATATTTAATGCAGCTATTGCATTAAATGTAGATGCAAAGCAAATAGCTTCAAGTGCCGACTCAGTTATGTTCTGCTTATCCAAAGGACTTTCTGCTCCAGTTGGATCAATTCTGGCAGGTACAAAAGATTTTGTCGCGAAAGCCAGGAAGGGAAGAAAATTAATGGGTGGAGGAATGAGACAGGCTGGAGTTCTCGCTGCTGCCGGGATAATAGCACTGAATGAAATGATAGACAGACTTGCCGAAGATCATGAAAATGCAAAGTTGCTGGCAAATCTTCTAGATGAAATCCCTCAGATTCACGTTTTGAAAGATCAGCTCGATATAAACATGGTGTTTTTCAGTTTTAATACCATTGAACCAGAAATTTTTGTTGGTAAAATGTTAGAAAATGGCGTGAAAATCAATCCACCTCATGAAGGCATATACAGATTTGTGACTCACAAAGATATTTCAAAAGAAGATATTTACACAGTTGTGAAAATTATAAAAAGGATAGTAAAAATCTGATTCGGCTCTATTTACCATCTCGCGTAATGTTCTTCAGCCCATCCAAGGGCATCTCTGATTATGTAAACTTTTCTATCTCCATCCCTTACAAAACCTTTGAAGGTACCTACCATCTGATTAACGTTCGAACTGAGTAATATCAAGTTTGTTTTTGCAGAGCGGTGAAAGTATGGCTGAAACTCTATATCTACCTCATCACCGTTGAATGAATATATGTGCCAGGGTTTCATAAGGTCTGTTTTGTCATAAACAAATCTTACATCGCTTTCAATTTTGCTGAGTTTCCCATTTATCAAAACAGCATTCTCGTTCGTACCTGTTCCATCTGTCCAGCCAGCTCCAAGATTTACCCCGATAACAGTCCCATCATCTAAGCGCGTTGCAAAATTTGCCCAGTTCCAAAAAGTTAAATATTTCCACACACCCCTTCCAAAATCAAGTGTAGCGAAACTGTTATCTGGATCAAAATCATAACATTTCTCAGAAACAAATACTTTCCCCCTCACAGGCAAACAATATTGTTTACTTGTGAATTGATATCTATTCCAGTTCCATGGCACAACAACATTCAAAGATTCTATATTCTCTTGCAAAACCTCTAAATGGGCTTCTATTCTTTTGCCTTTTGCGACAAAGTGTGATTCTATAAATGTTTTTTCATCTCGCCTCAGAAATCTAATTTTCATATCTTTTGAATTGAATTCCACGTCTTTGTTCACAACATCTGGTAAATTGCAACCTGTTCCAAATGGAGTTAGAACCGTTCGCTCAATAAGTTCACCACTTTTTAGATCAAGAAAATAACAGAAAACAACACCTAAGTAATCTATATTTGAAACAGTCGCCGAGAACATGCAATTTTGATTGATAAATGCCCAGTAGTTCCATTTTTTCTTTCTCAAAAAATGACCATGAATATTGCAACGAATTAACGGCCGTCTGGACCATCCAAGTGCCATTGGATTGAGTTTGCCACTGGGCGTACATAAATCTGCCGAGTCTTTTATTTCAATGCTCATACGTTTCTTCATTCAGATCACTCCTGATTTTTTCAAGAATAGATTTAGCTGTTTCTGTCGATGCGATGCCCCCGAGTCCAGTTTCACGAAGTTCCTCGGGAATAGATCTTCCAACTTTTGCCATTGCCTCAACTACTTCATCAAAGGGAATTATGCTTTTTATACCACAGAGTGCCATCTCAGCACATGCTATTGCTATATTAACCGCTACAGCGTTTCTTTTGATACATGGCACTTCAACAAATCCACCAACTGGATCGCAAACAAGTCCCATCATAGATTTCAAAACCAAGGCAGCTGCATGAGAAACTTTTTCGGCATCATTTGAAAAACTATAAACAGCCACAGCACTTGCCATAGCTGCTGCGGTTCCTATTTCCGCTTGACATCCTGCGACTGCACCTGATGTAGAAACTACTCTGGCTATTTCATCTCCTACCGCCCCTGCCACTATTAGACTGTCTATCAACACATTATCAGGAAAGTCTTCAACCATTTTGAGTGCAAACAATACGCCGGGTACAACGCCACAAGAACCAGCAGTCGGGCACGCAACAATTTTACACATAGAAGCATTGGCCTCTGACACAGACAAAGCAGTGATCATGGCAACGTGTGCAAATTTACCAATCATGTGAGGTTCGTATTGCGATAACAACTCAGCATTTCCTCCACAGAGACCAGTTAATGTACGGTGTCTTTTGGCGTAATTTTTTTCGCAGACTTCGAACATTGTCTTCAGTAGAAAAGTTATCTTTTCTCTTACAATATTTGGATCAGAACCATTTTCCATCATCTGAGAAATCAGCACAATTTCGTGAAAAGGTTGACCTGTTTTATTTTTCAACTCAATTAGTTCTGAGAAATTCATAATCACCCACCCAGAAAATCCTGTACCGTATCGTCTCTCGGAATAAAATAATATTCAACAACAAACGGATTTTTCGACAAATTGAAAACATTTACTGGTGAATCAAGCTCGATTATAGTCAAAGCCCTTCCAACCAGGAGATTTATTCTCCTAAGATAAAGATTTGCAATATTTGCACCCAAATTGCTAAGTATCTTTGAAAGTGCGCCTTGTTCATCTTTATTGATTATTATCAAGGTATCGTAAGCCCATGTCAAATTGCAATCGATACCATTGATTTTCGTGATTCTTATAGCCCCCCCACCAACAGAGCAACCTTCTATTTCGTGGTGATAATCTCCAGCTTCAACTTTTACGCAAACAGTATTAGGGTGCACATCACCAAGATTAGCTTTTGAGAACTGATAAGAAAGTCCAACTTTATCTACTATTTCGTAAATAGCTCTTATTTTTTCATCATCGTATCTTAACCCCAGAATGCCAGCCAGAAGTGCCCTATCTGTACCATGTCCTCTAAAAGTCTCTGCAAAAGAACCATGGAGCAGGAATTCTACCTTTTTCGGAACCATCCCTATCATCCTGTTGACAAACTTAGCTATTCTCATGGCTCCAAGAGTATGAGAACTCGACGGCCCTACCATAACCGGACCAACAACATCAAGCAAGGACATTTTGATCCCCTCAATAAAAAAGTTTTGCAAGATTTTTCAGATGTTCCTCGACAGTTCGTACATTAATCATAGTATCTGAATATGGCACCTCTGTCACTGTCAATCCCTTCATACCAACAGCATGGTACACTCTTGCCGCCTTAACCATTTCTACTGCTCTCGTCGCCATCTGAATTGCTATTAATCTATCCATAGACACAGGACTGCCTCCTCTTTGTAAATATCCGAGATTTGTATATCTCCATTCCATGTTTATATCTTTCAATTGTTTTTCGAGAAACTCACCTATGGCTTCTGCTGGAGGTATGTGAGAATCCATATTAGCAAGCTGGTATATTTCACCCGGAAGGTTGACATCGTTCTCTACAATAACGAGAGAAAACCTTTTTTGACTTTCATAACGGCTGCGAATCTTCTTCAAAAGTTCTTGGATATCAAGAGGCTCGGCACTGGTTATTATATAATCAGCCCCTCCTGCAAGACCTCCAACTACTGCTATCCAGCCACCTGGTTTACCCATCGTTTCAACAATCATTACTCTGTGATGTGATTCCGCCGTCGCGTGCAAAATATCAAGGGCATCTTTAACGTGTTCAACAGCCGTAAAAAATCCTATGGAAAAGTCACTAAAGGAAAGATCGTTGTCGATGGTTGCCGGAACAAGAACAGATGGAACACCACTCTGCATCAGTTTCAATGCGGCTCTCACTCCAAGTCTTCCACCAAGTATCAGTAAACATGTTATAGAATACTGTTCAACCTTTTCTGCTACCTGCACAATGTCTTCTTCATTCACAGGTAAAAACAGAGAGGTTCCAAGAATGGTTCCTCCTTTATGCAATATTCCAGAAACGGTGTTTCTTGTCATAACTTCTATTTTTCCGCTCAGGAATCCCTCAAAACCATCCTTAACACCAAGAATCTCTATATTTAGCTCTGAAGCTTTAACAGTTGCTGCTCTGATAGCTGCATTCAATCCCGGGCAATCATTTCCGACGCAAAGAACAGCTATTCTTTTCATATTCCTACCTCCCAACAAAAATTGCAGTTACAACAGATGTTATTGCCATGAGTTTAATCAGTATATTTATAGATGGACCAGCGGTATCTTTAAGTGGATCACCAACGGTGTCTCCTATAACAGTAGCTCTATGCGTCAGAGAACCTTTGCCACCGTAATGCCCTTCTTCTACATATTTTTTTGCATTATCCCAGGCTCCTCCAGAATTAGCCATAAATATGGCGAGCATAACTCCGGAAACAGTTGAACCAATAAGAATTCCCGCTGTTCCTGATGGTCCAAGAACAAAGTATGTCATAACCGGACTGATAACTGCAAGCAATGATGGAAAAACCATCCTTTTCAGAGCACCTTTCGTGGCTATTTGAATACATCGATTGTAATCCGGCTGAACCTGTCCAGAGATTATACCAGGCACTTCTTTTATTTGCCTTCTTATTTCTTCAACCATGATATCTGCAGTATTACCAACAGCTTTCATTGTCAAAGCACTGAACAAAAATGGTAGCATGGCACCGATCATGGCACCCGTGAAAAGCGTTGGATCTTTTATATCAAGTGTACTTACATGGGCTACATTTGCGTAATTTGAAAATAAAGCTAAGGAAGTCAAAGCAGCCGAAGTTATTGCAAACCCTTTACCCATAGCTGCTGTTGTATTGCCAACAGAATCAAGTTTATCTGTTATCTCTCTTACTTTGCTATCAAGACCGGCCATCTGAGCAATTCCACCAGCATTATCCGCAATGGGACCATAAGCGTCAACCGATAAACTCATGCCGATAGTAGAAAGCATTCCCACAGCTGACAGAGCTACTCCAAAAAGTCCAAGTAATCTGAACGAAATTAAAACAACGAGAACTATAAGTACAGTAACAACACTTGTTGATTCCATACCGAGGGATATACCATTTATCATTGAATTTGCTGGGCCCATGGTTGCTGATTTTGCCAGATTAATTACTTTTTTGCCCGATGTATAAAATTCCGTCACGAACCCAACAACTACGCCAACAAAAATTCCAAGAATAACAACAAAGAAAATATTGTAAAGATTGATCACCGCGGAGTAAACGAACATACATACTGCAACAAGAACGCTTGACAGAATTGTTCCAAATCTCAAAGCAGATGACGGATCTCTGAATTTCTTCCCAGCTGTTAAGGTAATTACAACAGAAGCGATAGAAGACAATAATCCGAAGGTAACCAGCGCAAAAATAGCATCTGTAAATCTTGCGTCAATAATAGTTGCGAGAGCGAGCGCCGAAAAAATCGATCCAACATAAGATTCATAAAGATCAGCACCCATTCCAGCTACATCTCCCACATTATCTCCAACATTGTCAGCTATTACGGCAGGATTTCTCGGATCATCTTCTGGCAAATTTGCCTCAGTCTTTCCAACTATATCAGCACCTACATCAGCTGCTTTCGTGTATATTCCGCCTCCAACTCTTGCAAACAAAGCCACGAAAGATGCACCAAGCGAATAATAACTTATATACTCTACATTACGCGTCAGTTTATATATTAGTCCAATGCCTAATAAACCAAGAGTTGATACGCTTATTCCCATGACTGCTCCACCGGAAAAAGCTATCCTCAATGCGCTTGGTAAACCTTTAATGGCTCCCCAGCTTGTTCTGGCATTCGATTTCGTAGCAATTATCATGCCAAAAAAACCGGCAAGAGATGAAAAAACAGCACCGGCAATGAAAGAAATTGCACAAATCCAGTTAAGAAAAATGAATATCAAAAGCGCAATCACAAAAATAATTGGGAAAAAAATAGCATACTCTTGAAACAAAAATGACTTTGCACCCTTCTGTATCATCTCAGATAGCCTTATAGTTTCCTCATTGCCAGGACTGCTGTCCAGAATCCTAAAAATCAGAATAATTACACAACACACTGCAATAACTATGGCTCCAAACAACAGCGCCAGCAAAAAATACACCCCCTTAAAAAATCTCTTGATTATATTATGATTGTACCAAAGAAATGTAGCTTATACTTTTTTGTACAAAATATGGTAACTAATGATCTCTCTGCCTTAATATCTCAATGATTTTCGTTTTTTCTATCGTTTTTTCATCAACCTTCTTGATGAACTTTGCCGGAATACCTGCAACAACAGTGTATGGATCAACATCACTTACCACCACAGCGCCAGCTGCAACAACTGAGCCTTTTCCAACTTTCACTCCTTCCAAAACAACGGCATTTGCACCTACCATGACATTATCTTCAATCACAACTGGTGTTGCGCTTGGTGGCTCTATAACACCGGCAATAACAGCACCGGCACCTATATGACAATTCCTTCCTATAATTGCTCTCCCTCCTATCACTGCGTTCATGTCAATCATGGTTTTTTCTCCGATAACAGCACCCACATTGATAATTGCTCCCATCATAATAACTGCACCGTCGCCGATTTTAACCAGATCTCTAATTACCGCACCTGGCTCAACGCGTGCATTAAATTTTGTAATGTCTGCCATGGGAAGCGCGGAGTTTCTGGCTTTAGCTTCTATGTGCACATCATGAATTTTATTTCCATTCTTTTCCAGGAATTGCCTCAGATCTTCATAGTCGGCAAAAATAATTCCAAAATTATCTGTTCCAAAAAACTGAACACCACTCATATCAATATCACTCAAATGGCCTTTCACGTATGCGATTACCGGTGTTTTCTTTTTCGAACTACTGATCATTTCAATAATGGAATCAGCTGTTAAATCATTATTCATCTCGGTAAAATTATCTTGCATCTTCTGACCTCCCCCTGCAAAAAAATTGAATCTCCGTTTATATAGACGCACAATATTCCACCAGGGACCTCAACCAACAATCTATCCGTCTGACATATGGAAAAGACAGCCGCAGCACCACTACCGCATGCTTTTGTTTCTCTTTCCACGCCTTTCTCAAAAGTCCTCATTTTTACACAATTTTTTTCAAGAATCTGATAAAAGTCTATATTGGCATCTGTCAGAGCCCTCAGC
Source organism: Pseudothermotoga elfii DSM 9442 = NBRC 107921 (assembly GCF_000504085.1). Lineage (NCBI taxonomy): Bacteria > Thermotogati > Thermotogota > Thermotogae > Thermotogales > Thermotogaceae > Pseudothermotoga > Pseudothermotoga elfii. The sequence goes on from NC_022792.1 coordinate 2,059,791, forward strand.
CTCTTACCCTCATGAATAACGTCCATTCTGTCAACAGATTTTACTTTCAATACAAAGTGCAGAACACCTACCCGGATTAGATGGCCCTCGAATTCCTCTACCACCCTTTTCCCAAGGTATATCGGACCAGGCATCTGTACCGATATCTTTTCTTTCTGAATAAAACCTTTCAGGGTGCCAGATTTTGTATGAAATATGAGATGATCGTCTTTCAGAAACCCCTCATCACGTAAAAATGCCACAAAAGCTCTCGCACCGTTGCCGCAAAAAATCGCCCTCTTTCCATCACGATTAAAATAATCCATGAAAAAGTCCTGGCCTGATTTTTCAACAAATATTGCACCATCCTGATCAGTAATATAGTTTAGAATTAAATCGCGCTTGGTGTCATCCCCTAAAAGATTTGTCATCGAATCAAATATCAAAAATGTGTTTCCATTCGCCGAATATTCAACGATTTTCATTTCTAATCACTCCCAATAAAAAAATCGGGCCGCCTTACTGGCAGCCCGGTGATCTTTTCAGGTTGTGTGTCAATATAAACACACACGCCCTTCCACAATCACCGGACAGTAGCGCTTTATATTTGCACCTAAAACACTTAAAATTTTTTCATTCAACAAAGACTCATAAAATCGCAAATCTCTTTCCCTCCTGTTTCTACATATGATACACCTGTGCATTAATCTGGAATATTAAAAATATAAAAAACAAAACGTAAATGCATTGTTAATTAAGGCAAGCTAAAAAAATCTCTAAACTCAGGTGAGTTGGAGTATAATTCTTTCGATAAACTACGAGAAGGGGTGTTTTAACGTGTCTGGGAAAGTCGGAATTCTCGTTGGTGGAGGTCCCGCACCAGGCATCAATAGCGTGATCAACGCCGTGACAATTGAAGCCATTAACAATGGCTTGGAGGTAGTGGGTATTTACGACGGTTTCGAGCACCTGATGAAAGCACAAACGACCTTTGTCCGCCATTTAACTATTTCAGATGTCTCTCGCATTCACATTGAAGGAGGTTCTATCTTAAGAACATCGCGCGCAAATCCCACAAAAAAAGCTGAGGATCTGCAAAATGTCGTTAGAGCTCTTAAAGAACTGCAGGTGAGGTACCTGGTCACAATAGGTGGGGATGATACCGCATTTTCAGCTTCATCAGTGATGAAAGTGAGCAATGGAGCACTACGTGTTGCACATGTTCCGAAAACTATCGATAACGATCTACCACTCCCTGGAGGCATGCCAACTTTCGGTTTTGAAACAGCACGCCATGTTGGAACAGAACTTGTCTATAACTTGATGCAGGATTCAAGAACTACAAACAGATGGTATTTCGTCGTAGTAATGGGAAGAAAAGCAGGTCATTTAGCGCTCGGTATAGGTAAAGCAGCAAGCGCAGCATTAACCGTTATTGGAGAAGAATTCAGAAAGGAAAGGATAAAACTTTCTGAAGTATGTGATCTGCTTGAGGCAGCTATAATAAAAAGAAAAGCACTGGGGCGTAACGATGGTTTAGCAGTAATAGCTGAAGGAATAGGAGAAATGATCGATCCGAAAGAACTTGCAAGTATTCCCGGCGTAGTAGTTGAAACTGATCCGCATGGTCATATAAGACTGAGCGAAATTCCTCTTGCAACTATTCTCAAAAGGGAAATTCAGAAACGTTTCGCTCAGAGAGATGAAAAGATAAATATAATCGACGTGACACTTGGATATGAACTCAGATGTGCAAGGCCAACACCCTTCGATATTGATTACACAAGAACCTTAGGTTACGGAGCAATGCGATTTTTACTTGGAGAATATGAAGAAAATTTGACTGGTGGTATGGTGTGCCTTGACAATGGAAGAATTAGAATACTGCCTTTCGAAGAACTTATAGATCCATCCACCGGTAGGACAAAAGTCCGTATGGTAGATATAAATTCTGAGCACTATAGAGTTGCACGCAGCTACATGATCAGATTAACCAGAAAAGATTTACAAGATGAAGAAATGCTGTCCAGACTAACCAGAGTCGCCAGAATAAGCAGAGAAGAATTTCTTGAAAAATTCTCAAAGGTCGCCGAGATATGAAAACCCCCGGCTCAGGCCGGGGCATTCTATTTTTTCTTCTTTTCTGTTTTCTTAGGCTTTTCTTCTATTTTTTTTGGCTCAGGATTCTTTTTTGAACACGGCATTATCTCACCCCCATCCTCAAATAATTATACTATAACTAATTTTCAACTGAGGTACCTCAAAATTCTGAGAAAAACCTCCGGTGGCTTTTCAGCAAAAAAAGCCCCGGCTTCAATCAACGAACGAGCATTGTTGCGGTCATGCAACACACCTATTATGCACTTAATCCCCGCGCCAACAGCAGATTTAACTCCATTTACAGAATCCTCAAAAACGATACTTTCTGCACAATTGACTTTCAATCTTCTCAAACATTCAATGTATATATCTGGATCTGGCTTGCTTTTTTCAACATCATCCCCAAAAACCATGGAGTCAAACAAACCGCACAAATTAGCTTTTTTAAGCCTTTTTAAGGCTTCTTCTTTGATTGTAGAAGTTGCAACTCCCAGTTTGATATGCATTTTTTTAAGTTGACCGATAATTTCTGAAACACATTCTCTGGGTTTAAGATCATACGAAAGCTCTTCGAATAGATCGTGCACTAATTCAATAAACGCAAACTCATCAATGTTCAAGCCAAATTTCTTTATGATTTTTCTTGCTCCACCGCGTTCCAGAGTTGTGCCTGCCAATTCGTCAAACAAATTATCCTGAAAATCTACACCAAACTTTGAGAAGATCTGATGGAAAATATCCCTATAAAGTCTTTCGCTATCTATAAGAACACCATCCATGTCGAATATAACAGCTTTAATCATTCGACTGTTTGGTTTTGACATATAATATCCCAGTTTTCAACTACGTGAAAAAATTCTTTGAGATTTTTGACTCTTGGAAGATCAACGAATTGTCTATTGTGTGGCCAATCCATAACGACAACCGAGACACCATGGCAGATCAGATTATCAATATGGTGTGGAGCATCATCAAGTGCAATGCTTATATTCATCTTTTCACATAACGCACCTTTCTTTGAAGTTACATACACAAGTGGCGAGATAGAACCGCCTATGTGACGTTTTATCCATCGGCAAGTCTGCTCCTCAACACTCCTTCCTCGCACTGGGAAGCGGGATGTCACGAAAAAAATCTCGTATCTTTTCGACAGAATAACCTCTCTTAGCAAGGAGAAGTCTTCCTCTCTGGCGAATGGTTTCAGGGTTTCGTAAAAATTCTCCCTGTTTTTAATGATATTCCAGACTTCCTGTTCCATTTCCCTGGTCAGCCCAGGAATACATCTGTAAAAATCCCATTCAGTTATCTCAACATCTTTCGGCGTACCAAAAAGCTCATGGCTCAAATCTATAAAAGCTCCATTGAAATCAGCAAGCACGTCATCAACATCTATCATGATCTTCAAACATTTATCACCTGCCTGAGCCTTTGATCAGCGTCAATATACTGGTTTATTTCGCTTGAAAGTTTTATCAAAAGATACCACCAGTATATACCGAGCGTAACTATAACCAGCAAAATGAACACACCTATATTTCTGGATTTAATATACGTCAACATGGGTGTTTCAACACCTAAGAGTGGGTACATAATATTCTTAATTTCTTCCAACCTTTTCGAGACAGTGAATACGCTTTGCAGATATACAGCCAGAAAGATTATCGCCAGTATTGAAAAAACAAATGAAGCTACTCCCGTAAAAAGTGCCAGTACATAGAAAATTAAATAAACCCAATATGCCCACGTATAGAGCTGTAAGCCTGACAGATGACCTTCTAAAACAACCAGGTTAGTCTGCTTCTCTGAATCACCTTTCTGTTTTAAATAAGTCAACAATGTTTTGGTGTTTTGAATATTGTCTGTCAGAGCACTGCTCCACTGATTCAAAACAATAAGAGTAAAAACAGCAGCCAGTATGCCAAATATCCCTGCAAAAATCGCTGCGACCATACCACCAAACATCTGACCATATCCAAATTCATAATCAGAGAAAAAACCTTCAACTATGCCCTCAAGCATGTGTGCAGTTCCTACAATACCAGCCAAGCCAGCAACTACTGATAGAACAATGGCAACTATAGCAAAAGCTGTGTTGACCTTTCTTTCATTCAACATCGGTATTGCCATGTTCCCCACCTCCTAATTGAATTTTGTCGATTTCCTTTACATTAATAAATTCAATACCTATTTTCTCACATGAGCGATCAAAATATTCATCATTACCAACCATAGTGCAATCGCCTGGAGCAACTTTCAATATAGAAATTATTTGCTGAAAATATCTTGGATCAGGTTTACAGTAATATGAATTTTCCATATGCGTTATCAAATCAAAACTGCATTCTGTCATACCTATCCACTCTAATCTCTTAATAATCGCTATTTTTGGGAACACCGGATTGGTCGCGAGAACTGTTAAAATACCATGTTCTTTTGCCCTGTTTACCAAGTTTACCACAGAAATGTTAGGTTTCACAAAAACACTTAAATTTTCAAAATATTTACTTCTGTAAAATGTGTCAAATATTCCTTTCAAGTCAGCAAAATTTAGCTGGCTTTTTTTTGAAAAGCATTCCAGAAACCTTTCATAATTGTTGGCTTTCCCATCAGCAAAATTGGTAATTTGCTCAATGCATTCCATGATCTCTTTACCTGAAAATGACATCCTATTTTCAGCAAAAGCTTTGAGTTGCACAAAATATTCTTTTGTAAATTTTTCTTCGTTAACTTCGACAAGCGTTCCATCATAATCTACCAATAAAGCCCTCATTAAAACTCTCCTTTCTTGAAAAAGCTGTGGTACAATTTTACCAGTCATCAATATGTATTGTGCCAAAAGGGGGTTAAAAAATGAGAAAGTTATCGTACATTTTGCTATCAATAACAGGACTGATAGCATTGTTTCTCCAAGGATGTACTGGTATCAGCGACTGGTTTGGTGGGGGTCAAACTACCAACAGAGCCCCTGATAAACCATCACTCATCAATCCATCTGATAATCAAACACTGAACACGATGTACGTGGAATTTGAATGGACATGTTCTGACCCGGATAAAGATACCCTGACTTACGATCTTTATCTGTCTGAACAGGGTCAACCGCTGGATGTAATAGAAGAAAATTATTCTCTCACAAAATATTCTACAGTATTAGAACCAGGTAAATCTTATCAATGGAAAGTAGTTGCAAAAGATTTGAAAGGCGCAACAAGTTCAAGTGAAATATACACTTTCTCTATCTCTCAAAGCCCTACCTCTCCAAATCTTTACGATTTTCTGTATATCTCTGGCGGTACAAGCAAGCTCGTCATATATGACATAAACCAGCCAAACGCATTGAGATATCCAATAAGATACGAAGAAGGCATCAACAGCACAAAAGAATTAGCATTCTTAGATGGATGGGCTTACGTGGTTGATTCGTCAGGCGACATAATTTGCGTAAATCTGAAAGACTATCTCTCAGGGAAGCAAACTCAGCCCAATATTATCTCATTAGCAATTAACGCTAAGCGCGTCGATGCTGGAAGTTTTAATGGGTCAAATTATCTTATCGTGGCAGGTGATGAAAGAGTTCTGGTCTACAACATTGCTACAGAATCTACTCAACCTTATGATATGAGCTCAGTTGGCGCCATAGCAATAAACCAGGACACAATATATTTGGCAGGGGTTAAAGACGAAAAATTAAAGCTGGTTAAGATGTCCATTGAATCGCAAGGATTTCTCAACCATCAAGGAGAAGTTGAGATTAATTATACACCTGTGGACATGATATTGAAAGATGACTACATACTGATCATTGGAAGAGACTCAGATCAGCTTTATCTGGAAGCTTACAGAAATGACTTAACACCTTACGCCACAAGTGTGGCACTCGGAGAAATTGCTGAGAATTTTGCCGGAATAACAGCTTACGATGATAAGGTTTTTGTTGCGGCGGGTAACAGTGGTATATTGTGTTTCAACGTCGATGATCTTGCTGGAAATCTTGAGGAAACGGAGATCATCTTTCCCATCGGCTGGAACACATCTGCCTATGCTCATGACGTAGTTATCAGAGAGCTTTCAGGCGCATTGTATGCATATGTTTCAGCCAGCGATGGATTATATGTTTTCGACGTTGATGATATTCCTCAAAAAATAAGCAAAGTGGACTTCGTATCACCGCTTTATAGAATTTCTGCTCAATAAACATTCAAAGGGGGCTGAGTGCCCCCTTTTAACTTAATCTGTATCTATAAACAGGTTTTTTGGTTGCTGTTATGTCGTCAAGTCTCTTAACAGGCGTTGTATGAGGTGCTGTTTTCACAACTTCTGGTGTTTTTTTCGCTTCTTCGACTATTTTCTCAAGCACCTTCGCGAAATAGTCCAGGGTATTTTTGTTTTCAGTTTCAGTTGGTTCTATCATCATATCTTCATGAACAATGAGAGGGAAATACACTGTTGGTGCATGAAGTCCATAATCAAGAATCCTCTTTGCAACATCAAGTATCTTTACTCCTGTTTCTTTTACAAACTGGCTTCCATCAACTACAAACTCGTGCATGCAAATTCCCGGTGAAGCTATTTTAAGAAATTTCGATATCAAGGAACGCAGATAATTTGCATTCAGAACTGCCATTTCAGAAGCCCTGGTCAGCCCATCTTTCCCCATAGACAGTATGTATACATAAGCCTTTAAGAGAACCAGAAAGTTTCCATAAAAACTTCTGGTTCTACCTATGCTATTTGGCAATTTGAAGTCTGGATAATATTTATCACCGTCTTTTCTAATAATTGGGATCGGAAGAAATTCACTTAGAAAAGCTTTTACCCCAACTGGGCCGCTCCCGGGACCTCCCATTCCGTGTGGTGCCGAGAAAGTTTTGTGTAAATTGAGATGAACTATATCAAATCCCATTTCTCCAGGCTTGATTTTACCCATTATCGCATTCAGGTTCGCTCCATCATAATAAAGAAGAGCACCAGCCTGATGAACCTTCTCTGCTATTTTTACAATATCTTTTTCAAACAATCCAAGTGTATTTGGATTTGTGAGCATCAGCACAGCTATTTCATCATTAAGGTGATTTTCGAGTTGTTCAAGGTCAACGAGCCCATCTTCCGTTGATTTAATTTCCACAACATCAAAACCTGCCATTGCCGCAGAAGCCGGGTTTGTACCATGTGCTGAGTCTGGCACCAGTGCCACATGTCTTTTTTTGTCATTACGAGAAAGGTGATATGCACGAACGATAAGCATTCCCGTTAATTCCCCATGGGCACCGGCAGCTGGTTGAAGAGTCATTTCATCCATACCTGTAATTTCGCAAAGAAATTCTTTCAGCTCATACATCACCTGCAGCGCACCCTGAACTGACTCCCATGGCTGGTATGGATGAATATCTGTGAAACCTTCCAGGCCTGCAACATACTCATTCAGCTTTGGATTGTATTTCATCGTGCATGACCCGAGTGGATAAAAACCTTTATCAACAGAATAGTTTTTTTCTGCAAGAGCAGTGTAGTGCCTGACCACGTCGGGCTCTGATAATTCCGGCAATCTTAATGGGCGGGTTCTTTTCAAATGCTCTGGAAAAACAGGATCAATCCTTTGAAGCTCTTCATCTGGTAATCTGTAAGCTTTCCTGCCGGGAACTGATTTTTCAAAGATTATCATACAATATCACGCCCCAAAAGATCAACCAGTTTTTCTATGCTTTCTTTTGTATTTACTTCTGTTGCACAGGCAAGTGCGCAATCTTTGAATTCAGAATAATACCACTCAAGAGGGAGAGGAGCGAGTATTCCATTGTTAAACAGCTTTCTCCAGATCTTATCATATTCAGAACGCATTCGTACAATGAATTCATTATAAAATGGACCATCAAAAACAAGTTCAAATCCACTTTCTAACAATTTCTTGGCCAGATAATGAGCATTAGTGTAACTTCTTTCAGCAACCTCTCTCATGCCCTGTGGACCCAGAATACTCATAAATATCGCATTCGTTACGGCCATAAGTGCATGATTTGTACATATATTTGACGTGGCTTTCTCTCTTCTTATGTGTTGTTCGCGTGTCTGTAAAATCATGACATATCCTGTCTTTTCCTCACTATCTTTTGTCTCTCCTATCAATCGCCCGGGCATTTTGCGAACATATTTTTCAAGCGTAGCAAAGAAACCAACCCCCGGTCCACCGTAATTCATCGATACTCCAAGGGGTTGTCCTTCTCCAACAACAATATCGGCTCCAAAACTGCCCGGTGGCTCTAACAAAGACAAAGCGAAAGGTTCTGTTACAACTATCAAAACAAGACCATCAGCATACTCTCTGATCATTTTCAAATCTTCCACAATACCAAAAAAATTTGGATATTGCACAACAACAGCTGACGTATCATCATCTATGAGTTTTTTTAAGACTGCCAGATCTGTCATTCCGGACTTAGTAACAGGAACCGTTTCAAATTCTATATCCTGGGCAGTTGCGTATGTATAGCATGTCTGAATATATTCTGGATGAACAGCCCGGCTTATAAGAACTTTGCGTTTATTACTTATCCTGTGAGCCATTAGAACTGCTTCTGCAAGAGCGCTTGCACCATCATACATTGAAGAATTTGCAACTTCCATACCTGTGAGTTCACAAACCATTGTTTGATATTCAAATAGGGCTTGTAATGTTCCCTGAGAAACCTCTGCCTGATATGGGGTATAAGCTGTGACAAACTCAGGTCGTGAAGATAAAAACTTCACAATCTGTGGAATGTAGTGAGCATATACTCCAGCACCCATAAAAATATTCGGTTTCTCGATCACCATATTTTTTAAAGATAGATTCTTGAGTTTTGAGACAACTGTGAACTCATCCAGACCGTCTGGAAGATTAAGATTCTTCGACGTAACAGGGATATCTCTGTAAAGTTCCTCTACTGTCTCAATACCAATAACTTCTAACATTTGTCGTATTTCATCTTCTGTATGAGGAATATATGGATTCATTATCCTTCCTCCTCGCAAAACTTTCTGTACGCCTCCTCGTCGAGAAGTTCTTCCAGCTCGCTTACGTTACTCATCTCAATTTTCACAAGCCATCCTTCTCCTTCCGGATCCTTATTCACAAGTTCCGGTTCATTGTTCAATTTTTCATTAACCCCGGTAACCTTTCCACTTACAGGTGCATATACATCACTTGCTGCCTTCACTGACTCAATGCTCATAAGCATTTCTCCTTTTTTAACTACCTTGCCAACTTGTGGAAGATCGACGTATACAACATCTCCAAGTTTTTCCTGTGCAAAATTTGTAATACCAACAATAGCAATATTCCCATCAGCCGAGACCCATTCATGAGTCTTTGCATACCTTTTCATCTCACCGCACCTCCTAAGAACTTTTTACAGAACCTCTGTAAAAAGGCAATTTCACAATCATAGCCTTCACTTTACTTCCCCTTATATCCACTTCAATTTCATCTGAAATCTTTATCTCACTGCTTAACATTGCAAGCGCTACGGGTTTCTCGAGTGTTGGTGAAAAAGTTCCACTGGTTACCACACCTACTCTTTTCTCCCCTTTGAATACATACATCCCATGACGTGCGATTCTTCTGTCAGAGATCTCAAGACCTCTTATTCTTTTCTGTAAACCCAACTCCTTTTGCTTTATTAAGCTATCTTTTCCAATAAAATCTTTGTCAAACTTCACTACCCAAGATAAACCGACTTCAAGAGGTGTTGTGGTTTCATCCATATCATTTCCGTAGAGCATATATGAAGCCTCAAGTCTGCAAACATCCCTTGCACCAAGGCCTGCCGGTTTTACACCAAAGTTATTTCCCCGTTGAAGCAATTCATTCCACACAGTAAAAGTATCATCCCAATGACAATAAATTTCAAATCCATCTTCACCTGTGTATCCAGTCCTAGAAACAATACAGTTTTTTCCAAAGACCGAATAACTGGCGAAGGTGTAGTAAGAAAGAGAATCGATATCTGAAACAAACGTTTTTAAAAATCTTTCGCTCAGTGGCCCTTGAACAGCTATCAAACCATACTGGTCGGATAAGTTTCGAACTGTAACATTAAACTGTTTTGATTGATTTACTATCCAGTCGAAATCTTTCTCTATGTTGGCAGCGTTAACAACAAGCATTGCCTGCTTTTCCCCAAATCTGTAAGTCAGCAAGTCGTCTATGATACCACCCATTTCATTACACATAACTGTATACATGACCTGACCAATTCTCAAATTTTTAAAAGAATTTGTCAATAGATAATCCACAAATTCAACCGTATCTTCCCCCTCCACGAAGATCTCACCCATATGAGAAACATCAAAAAGCGCTACGTTTTTTCTAACAGTTGCAACTTCATCGTTTATCGAAGTATACTGGAGTGGCATCTCCCAGCCAGCAAAATCTATCATCTTTGCTCCAAGAGATACATGACTTTCATATAGAGGTGTTCTCCTCATTTTTCGACGCCTCCCTTAAAATTTTTTGTGCTTTTTCGAAATCTTCTTCCGTCACGAGAATCTGGACCAGCCCACCCTGTCCAAAAATAACGGGATCAAAACTGCCTGGTTTGATCAGAACCTCTATACCACTCTCCTCGAGCAACGATTTCAAAATATTTGCGGTAGGTAAATCAACCTCTTCAAGAAGTATTCTCCACAATTTAATTTCCTCCTGTTATATAATTAATCAGTTCAGTGTCTATTTTACACCAGGAGGTGTGTGAAAATGAAAACCATAGGCGTCTTAACAAGTGGCGGGGATTCACCAGGAATGAATGCTGCTATAAGAGCAGTTGTTAGATTTGGCGTAAAAAATGGCCTGAAAGTGATAGGAATACAAAGAGGTTATTGTGGGATGATCGATGGTGCTTTCAAGGAAATGAACTTTTCGGATGTTGCCGGAATAATGGAAAGAGGAGGAACAATACTCAGAACAAGCAGATGTGGGGAATTTTATACACCAGAAGGCCGGGCAAAAGCAGCCGCAAAATTGAAGAATGCCGGTATAGAAGGACTCGTTGTCATCGGTGGCGAAGGCAGTTTAACTGGTGCTAAACTATTGTATGAAGAGCATAGAATACCTGTAGTTGGTATACCAGGAACCATAGATAACGATATAGCGCAAACAGATATGTGCATAGGAGTTGACACATGTTTAAATACAGTTATAGATGCTATACAAAAATTGAAAGACACTGCCACGTCGCATGAAAGAGCTTTCGTTGTTGAAGTAATGGGAAGAGAATCAGGATATATAGCATTGAATGCTGCCCTTGCAACTGGTTCTGAAGCTGCAATAGTCCCGGAAGTTCCCGTTGATTTTGACAAGCTGGCCGAAAGATTATTCGAAGAAAGAAAAAGAGGAAAAATAAATTGCATCATTGTCGTCGCCGAGGGAGCCGGTGGTGCAATACAGGTAGCAAAAAACTTACAGGACAGAATAGGGTATGAAACAAGAATAACTATACTCGGTCACGTTCAGCGTGGAGGAAGCCCAACAGCTTTTGACAGACTCTTAGCAAGTAGAATGGGGGCAGAAGCAGTTAAAGCATTGATGAATGGTGAGACATGCATGATGATGGCGTTGAGGATGAACAGAATAGAGCATGTCCCCATAGCAGAAGCATTAAAGTCCAAAAAAGGCCTGGATATGTCTCTGTATGAACTTTCATTAACACTCTCTTGAGGTGAAAAAATGAGAAAAACCAAGCTTATATGTTCGATAGGACCTAAAACCGAGAAACCAGAGAAAATAAAGGAATTGCTAAAAAGAGGGGTAAATGCTTTTAGGATAAGCGCAGTTCATTACACGATGGAAAAAATCACAGAGCTGGTAGAGCTAATCAAAGATATTAGATATGAACTCAAAATGCCTGTTTCCATCATTCTTGATTTACCAGGTTGCAAACTCCGGACGGGAGATCAGAAAGAAGAAATCATCGAACTTAGACAAGGTGAAAAAGTGACTGTAACAAGCGAAAAAACTTTTTCTTCTCGGGATACTATAAGCATAAATTTTTCCGGACCATTTCAGGGTGTAAAAACCGGCGATTTAATCCTCGTAGATGATGGAAAAATACAACTCAGAGTGGAAAGAATTTCTCCAAAAAAAGTAGAATGCGTCGTGGAGATAGGAGGAATTTTGAAGAAAAACAGTGGCGTCAATTTTCCCAATTCTGATCTACCTGTCGAAGTACCAACAGAAGAAGATATTAAGATCATAGCTGAAACTGTCAATATGGGACTGGACTATTACTGTGTATCATTTGCAAGAAACGCAAAAGATGTTCAAAAAATCAAAAAACATCTTGAATCTTTCGATTCAAGTGCGAAAATTCTTACGAAAATAGAAACAAAAAAATCCATAGAAACGCTGGAAGATATATGTCGCGTGAGCGATGGAATAATCGTAGCAAGAGGAGATTTAGCGGTGGAGACATCTCTGATAGATTTGCCGATATTGCAAAAAAAGATAATAAATACCGCATCAAATTATAAAATACCTGTGATCGTCGCAACCGAAATACTCAATTCTATGATCAACAGTTCATCACCAACAAGGGTTGAAATAATGGATGTTGCAAACATAGTTTTAGATGGAGCAGATGCTATACTGCTAACCTCTGAAACAGCTGTGGGGAACTTTCCGATCGAAACAGTTGAAAAAATTAATGAGATTGTTGAAAATGTTGAGAACTACCTACCCGAAATCAATGCTCATTTTAAAGAACGCAGGTTTGAAAAAATCGAAGATCCATCTGAAGCTATTGCAAGGAGTAGTTACTACATTTCTGAAGAAATAAATGCCAAAGCTATAATAATATCAACAGCTTCTGGAAGCACTGCAAGAAGGGTGGCCTATTTCAAGCCACTTCGTCCTATCATAGCTACGACCCCAGATGAAAACACCTTTCATCAGTTGTCTATTGTTTGGGGGATAGTTCCGATGCTAATTCCAGAAGTCCATTCCACAGATATAATGATCCACGTGGCCGTCGAGAAGGTTAAAGCTGTCGGATATGTTCAAAATTCCGACATTGTGGTTGTTACTTCTGGTGCTCCGTGTGGTATTGTTGGAACAACTAACATGCTCAAAGTTCACATAGTTGAGTAGGTGAAAAGCCATGAAAGAAAACTCAATACGTTCATTTATTCAGCTGCTCGGCATCCCCACGTTCATAATAGATGAAGATACAACGATAATTGCGCTCAATGAGGAAGCATGCAAACTGATTAAGTTGCCAAAAAGTGTCGTGGAAGGTAAAAAGAGCTGGACTGCTTTCGTTCATCCCAAGGACCTCGAAACAATGAAAAAATATCATTACGAAAGAAGAAAATCTTGCCATGTTCCAGAGAAATATTATTTTACCCTTGTTGATTCTGAAAAAAATTATCGGGAAATTCTCATTAATGTAAGCATGATACCAAACTCAAGTAGATCGATAGTAACTCTCATAGATGTGACAGAATTAAAACATTTAACTGATAAATTTGAAAGAAAAACAAGGTGTCAGCAGGCAATAATGCATTTTACTGGTGAAGTTCTTAAAGGAAAAAGAAAAAACCATTATCAATTTTTGCTTGAAAAAGCTGTTGAAATTATCCCGGGAGCACAGGCAGGAAGTGTCTTGCTAAGAGGAAAGAGAGGTATCTTTTATTACAAGGCCGCTGTTGGATACGACTTTCAGCAACTTTCGAGAGTCTTTTTCAGGGAAAATGAGCTTGCACAGGGACTTGCAAAAGATGTGGTAAAAGTGACTGATTTTTCAATCAACGAAACTCTCGACAAAGAGAGATCCTCCATATTGAAGGCTTTTGGCAAAATCAACGAAATCAAGGTGATGCTTTCCATACCAATTGTAGTCCAGAAAGAAACAATAGGTTTTTTCAACTTAGATAACTTCGAGGATGTCGATGCTTTCGATGAAGAGGCTGTTGAAACTGCAAAAATTTTTGCCGGTCAGATTGGTGTTGTCTTCGAAAGATTAAACCTTGAGAAAAAAATCAAAGATCAAAACAAAACGATGCGTTTTCTTTCATATCATGATCCTCTCACCGGGCTACCCAACAGGCGTATGCTTGAAGAAGAAGCTGAAAGAATACTTTCTTCATCAAATAGATCTGGAAAAACTGTTTCTGTAATTTACATCGATTTAATGGGTTTCAAGAAAATCAACGATCAATATGGCCACAGTACAGGTGACAAAGTGTTATCGGTTGTTGCAAAAAGGCTCAAAAAGTGTATGAGAAAAAGCGATTTCGTTGCCAGATTGGGCGGAGATGAATTCGTTTTTCTCCTGCCAGGTACGCCTGCCCGGCTGGCAGTTAAATTGATTGAGCGTGTTATAGAGCAAATAGAAACTCCTATAATTCAGGAGGGAAAAAAGCTTAAAATATCTGCAAACGCCGGTATAGCAGAATATCCCAAAGACGGAGGATATTTTGAAAAAATCCTCCGCAACGCTGATAGAGCTATGTACCATGCAAAATTTCAAAAACTAACTTATTGCATCTTTGAAAGCTGATTCAATATTTCACAGGCAACCTTAACATTGTTTTTCAGAAGTTCGACATTACTCCTAACAGTTTTTCCTTTCGAATAATGAGCCAGCCTCGACAAAAGAAATGGAGTAACACCTTTACCCTTCACAGAAGATGCATCAAGGTCATGCTCAGATAGTCTGTACCATTCTTCAAATTGTTCAACCTCAATTGCATGTTCGTCAGGTATGGGATTGAAAACAAGAACTGCACCGGGTAGATTAAATTTCTCTTTGAATAAAAAAATAGATGCAATCTCTTCAAAACTGTCAACTCTATTAATGTGTATGCTGGTGGATTTACAGTAGAAAGCCGGTAGCTCATCAGTTTTATAGCCAACAACAGTTATTTGAAATGTCTCCAGCATTTCAACAGTAGATCTCAAATCCAGTATTGATTTAGGACCAGCGCTGACTACTATCATTCTGGTTCTGGAGAGTTCGGCTAAATCCTGAGAAACATCCCATTGATCTATTTTGTGAACTCCTCCTATTCCACCTGTTGCAAAAACTTTTATATTGTTCAAATGTGCAATGCGCATTGTAGCGCTCACTGTCGTTGCAGCCCACATTTTTTTAGCAAGTGCAAATGGAATTTCTGCGGTTCCTATTTTTAAAACATCTTTTCTCGAAGCAATTTGAACAATCTCCTCCCTGCTTAACCCAACTTTTATCTGACCAGCAATTATTCCTATAGTCTTTGCAGAACATCCAGTTTCAGCTGCAAGCTCTTCAAGCTCAACAGCTGTATCAATATTGATTGGAAATGGCAATCCATGGGCGATAACGGTCGACTCTAAAGCCAGAATTTTCTCCATCATTCTCACCATCTTTCGAAATGCAATCTGTCTTTTCGAAATCTATCAACAGTGCCTGGTTTTTCAGCAGGATATCCAATTGGTATCAGTGAAAATGCTACAATATCTTTAGGAAGACCGAGGAATTTACGAAAACTTTCTACTCTTAATTCGTCAGGATATATACCACACCAAACAGCACCGAGCCCAAGTTCGGCAGCCCTGAGAAGAATATTTTCCGTAGCAGCTGCGCAATCTTGAACCCAGAACCCGGGATATTTTACCGAAGACAAATCCGCGCAAACAATTACTGCGACAGGAGCACTAATTACTGATTTTGCATAGGGATGTATCTCTGCTATCTTTTCTTTCGTGCTTTGATTTTTAATCACGACAAAGTGCCACGGCTGTTCATTACCAGCAGATGGCGCATGCATCGCCGCTCTGATAATTTCCAAAATTGTATCCTCGCTTACATCGCGGGGTTGAAATTTTCTAACGCTTCTTCTTGCGTATATTATACTCATTTCAATCACCTCCAGAATCTCTTTTATAAGCTATCCCAAAAATTATCGCACAGATAAGCAAAATCATACCAGAGATCTGTAAAAACGAGAGTTTCTCTGAGAGTATTAAAAATGAAAAAATAGCCGCGAAAACTGGTTCCCCAACATAGATCAAAGCAGATACATTAGATCCTACTTCCTTTTGAAATTTTAACTGGACCCAGAGAGCAAAAATAGTTGCCAGAAGAGCTGAGAATACCATCGCAAAAATGAATTCCATGCTAATTTTCAGGCCTCCACCGAGAGGTGTTAAACAAAGATTAATCAACGCTGTTAAAAGAAACTGTGGTGCGATAAGCGAGATCTCATCAACGTCAGACCTTTTCGTAAAATGAGTTATCAAAACAACATGAATTGCAAAGCTGACTGCACATACAAGTGTGAGTAAATCTCCTATATTAAAAGGATCTCTGGATGGATCATTTAACATATAAAGCCCAAAAATAGAAACAAGGAAGGTAAGAAATTGAATTAACGTTGGTTTGATCATTTCCACAATATAAGAAAAAAATGGTACAAGCGGGATATACAGTGATGTGATGAAACCACTCTTTGTGGAACTGGTAATCTTCAAACCACTCGTCTGAGAAGCATAAGCTATTGCTAGAAACAAACCAAGAATCAATCCTTTTCCCCAACTTGGCTTTTTTCTGAAAAACAACAGGCTCAAAAAGAACGAGACAATGAATCTGAGAAAATTGTAAAAAAAAGGATTTGCACCGTCTAAAGCTATTTTTTGAACAGGGAAAGTCAAACCCCAGATCATTGTTACGGTAAAAAGCAGTGTGATAGCTTGAATTTTCTTCATATGCTGCTCTCTCTCTTGATCACCTGGCCTTTGTAAACAATTCTTTTAGGAACCTTCTCACCATTGAGAATCTTCAAAAGGACACTGGCACACATCTTTCCAATCGATCTGTTAAAATATTCTACCGTCGTCAGAGATGGAATTACTAATTGAGAAATTGTCAAATTCCCATGCCCTACTATTGAAACTTCCTCTGGTATCCTTACTCCTTCAATTTTCAAAGCTTCTATAAGCCTGACCGCAATAACGTCATCAACACAAAAAACGACATCCGAAAGTCGTGAAAACTTGTTTAGAAAATCACCTTCATTCTCAAGCAAAATAACATCGTAATCTTCAATTCCGCCGTGAAACATAGCCTTCAAAAAAGCTGCGTACAATTTACATGTTTTGTAATCTTTAAGCCCTGTGGAAAGTAAAGTGTATGACCGCTTTCCATTCTTGAGGAAAAAATCAGTTAATTCTTTGTAAGCATGAAAATAATCGAAAACCACTGAACAATTATCGAAATCACTACCGACTGTTATATTTATCTTACCTTCGCAATTATCTTTATCAGAAATCAGCACCACAATATCTGCAACAGAATCTTCGGTGCTTTTACCCACACTAACAAAAATTTCCTTATCTTCAAATGCTTCTATCAAGCCATCAAGTACTCTTAAATAAGGTTCTTCCCAAATTGGAATAGCAACATGAACCTGAGTTATTCTTTTTCTAAATTGTCGCGCAAATTTACTTGGTTGAAACCCTGTTTCTCTTATAGCATTGAGGACTCTTTCTCTCAAACTATCATCTACATTACCTTTTTCATTCAAAACGCGCGAAACAGTTGACACAGATACACCAGCAATCTCAGCTATATCTTTTATCGTGATTTTTTTCAAAATAATCCCCCCACGGCTCCTTTTTTAATCTCTCCTTCCAAAAACTCCCGCGATAAGTAACATCCTTAGAAGTTGCAATACAGCCATTGCAGTAGAAGCAACGTAGGTCAGAGCAGCTGCACTCAAAACTTTTCTCACGCCTTTAAGCTCTTCTTCCGGCATCATTACATTTTCTCCCAGTAATTTCAAAGCTTTCTTGCTCGCATCATATTCAACAGGCAATGTTACCAAACTGAACAGAACAGCTAAGGAGAACAGCACAATTCCAAATCTTAGCATTGCCGGCAGCGCAAATAATAATCCCATGATGAAAAATATCCATGCTAAGGAAGAACCCACGCTTGCAACTGGAGCAAGAATAGTTCTGAAGACAAGCAGAGGATTTTTCTCTGCATGTTGAATAGCATGCCCTATTTCATGGGCTACAACACCAAGCGCAGCGACAGAACTACTTCCGTAAGTTGAAGAAGAAAGTCTGACTACTTTTGTACGCGGGTCATAATGGTCAGTCAAATGACCCGGCATCGCTTCAACTCTGGCATCATAAATACCAGCTGAATCAAGAAGTCTCATTGCAAGCTGACTTCCTGTAAAATTTGTAGTTGATCTGACTTGAGAATAATGTGAAAAAGCGCTCTGGACCTTGACCTGTGCCCAGATTGCGAGTAATAGAGCCGGTATTAATAACAAAAACGTCGGATCGTAGAAGAACATATTACCACCTCCTGATAATTCGACTTTTCACACATTATGTTTGGTTCAAATTAAGTGAATAAACAGGCCACTTTTCAATTTTGGCTCGAACCATGTCGACTTCGGAGGCATGATAAAGCCAAAATCCGAAATTTTCATAAGATCCTCAACAGATGTTGGATAAAGAGCAAACGCCACAGAAAATCCTTTTTTATCAACATAATTCTCCAGCATTCTCAACCCGTAAATACCTCCGACAAACTCTATACGCTTATCTGTTCTTGGATCGTCTATACCAAGGATTGGCTTCAAAACAAACTCCTGAAGAATTGAAACATCGAGAGATCTGACAGGATCCGACTCATTAATTAAACCTTCTTTAAGTCTCAAAATGTACCACTTTCCACCTATATACATACCAAACTCGTGTTTTTTAACAGGTTTGTAAGGTGAATGAGGGGCAAGGGAAAGATCAAAAATATTCTCAAGACTTGAAATAAAATGCTGAACTGTCAATCCGTTCAAATCTCTGATTACTCTGTTGTAATCGTATATCTTCAGATGTTTGTGTGGAAACAAGACACCAAGAAAGTAATTATATTCTTCATCAGGTTTAAAGGGGCTCGTTTCCTGTCTCAAAATTTGTGCCACTCTAACAGCGGAAGCTGCTCTGTGATGACCATCGGCAATATAGAAACTATCCACACCCTCAAAGGCTTTCTTGATTAATTCAACTGATTGTCTATCTTTCACAACATATACCGTTTGCCTTATACCATCTTCGTCTGTAAAATCATACTCGGGTTCACCTTGAGCAAATCTTTCTATGAGAGAATCCAATTTTTCCGAAGACCTGTACATAAGAAAAACAGGCCCAGTTTGTGCTTTCAAGTGGTATATATGTTTTGCTCTTTCATCTTCTTTTTCTTTGCGGGTCAGTTCGTGCTTTTTGATTTTGTTGTTGAGATAATCATCAACATGGAATGTTGCGACAAGACCTATTTGGATATGGTCCTTTCCGGTTTGTTTATATATATAAAAACACTCTGTCTCATCCTGAATCAAAATACCTGAAGAAATCATTTCTGAAAGTATTTCCCTGGCTTTTTGCAAAACTTCAGAAGAACTTGGCTCCATATCTTTATCAAAATTTATCTCGGGTTTTGTAACTCTGTAAAATGTATAAGGATTCAACTTAAGAACTTCTTTTGCTTCCCGAGAATCTACAACATCGTATGGTTTTGCAGCAACTGATGAAGCAAATTCCTTTTTTGGCCTGACTGCCCTGAAAGGTTTAACAACCATTTTTCTCTACCTCCCTGAGATATTTTTCCTGCCTGTGAAACATTTCTTGAGACTTGTTATCCACAAATTCATGATCATAACCACACAAATGAAGGCAGGCGTGTATTAACACACGAAAAAGCTCAATTTCATATCTCTGGGAATACTTGCTCGCATTTTTTTCCACCTGTGACGGGCATATAAAGATTTCCCCAAAAGATTCTTCTTCGTAAAAGAAGGTCAAAACATCAGTAGGCGAATCAATTTTCCTGTATTCTCTATTGAGATTTCTCATACGTCTTTCTCCAATAAATACAAGGCTCACGTCAATATTTTTATCCTCATTTTTCAAAACCATGCTAATAACTTGCTTGATCTTTTTTTGATCGATCTTCGTTCTCGTTTTGTTGACCAAGTGAATCTTCGGCAAGATTGATCACCTTCTTTATCTCTTCTTTTGGATACTCAATGCGCGAGCGAAACATACTAAACAGAACTTTCGTAAACTCTTCTGCTATAGCCTCAAGATCTTTCAAGGTTAATCCAGACTCATCAAGTTCTCTCTCGTTATATATACCTGAAATAACTTCCTCAACCATGGTTTTTATTCGCCCGGCTGTCGGATTTTTCATACTTCTGGCAGCAGCTTCAACGGCATCCGCCAACATTATTATACCGGCTTCTTTGAATTGAGGTTTGGGCCCGGAATAACGAAATTCATTTTCACTGAGTTCTTCTCCCATATCCTTTGACTTGTGATAGAAATATTTTTGCACCCGAGTTCCATGATGCTGAGGTATAACATCCTGAATAAGCAAAGGAAGCCTATTTCTCTTTGCCATTTCTATGCCAGATTTAACATGATCCTGGATTATTAGATGGCTCAACTTGGGATTTAGCTCATCGTGAGGATTCTTCTCGTAGATATTTTCTGTATAAAAATAAGGTCTTTTCGATTTACCTATGTCATGAAAGTAAGCGGCTGTTCTTGCAAGAATCGCATTTGCCCCTATCCTTTGCGCAGCAGCTTCAGCAAGGTTTGCAACCATCGATGAATGGTAATAAGTTCCAGGTGCTCTCAACGAAAGAAGTTTTAGCAAAGAATTGTTTAAATTGCTGAGTTCCATTAAGTCAACATTTGAATATATCATACTCGCGTATTCGATAAATGGAAGCACGCCTATACTGACAATTGAAAAAACGATTGGTATAAAAAGAATCACCAAACTTTCCATTAAATTGATATCTACTCTGTGCAATTCTATATGGAAGAGATAAAAAATCATCGAGAAAAGCGCCACAAAAAGTGCCGATCTTGCAACATGCATTCTCTTCTGAATTCGTGAACCAAGCAAAGCGGTGAGTAAAGAATTTGTCAAAATGAAAGCAAAACCCAGAGCGTCAAGATTGAAAACTAAGGAGAAGATAATTGCGAAAAATATGGAAGTAACTATTGCTATTTCAACATCAAAAAGGAGTACCAGAAGAGTGATGGGAATAAAAAAAGGTGATGCATATAATCCTATCTCTCTAACAATTATTTTTGCGAGAAAAAAACCAAATAAGGTTATCGAGTAAAACAAATAAAAATACGACCTGTGAAGATTAAATGGTCTTTTATCCATTTTTGGTCTTATCAAGGCAAACCAGATCAGCGAAGCTACGACATAACCATTTAAAAAAAGGGATATATTAGAGAGATATGGAATCTTGAGAAGAAAAAAACCTGCCAGAACCACAGCAAAATCAATCAGATTTTGCCTGATGAAATCAATGATCTTTTTCATGCCTGTTCCTCTCGTAGTTTTCGTAAGCTTTTATTATATTTTTTACTATAGGATGTCTTACAACGTCAAGATCAGTAAGATACACAAAAGCTATGCCTTCAACACCCTTGAGAATCTCTTCACACTCGATGAGCCCAGAGTTTCCTTTGTCTATGTCTATCTGAGTAACATCGCCTGTGATAACTGCTTTTGAGCTGAATCCAATCCTTGTTAAAAACATCTTCATCTGCTGATGAGTTGTATTTTGTGCCTCGTCGAGAATAACAAAGCAGTTGTTCAGAGTCCTTCCTCTCATGAAAGCCAGCGGAGCGATCTCCACTATGCCTTTCTGGCGATAGCTGTAAAATTTTTCTGCGGGCATCATATCCATGATAGCATCGTAAATCGGTCTTAAATAGGGATCGACTTTTTCAACCAGATCTCCTGGCAAAAACCCCAATCTCTCACCAGCTTCAACAGCAGGTCTTGTAAGTATGATTCTCTGAACGGCTCCCGATCTAAGGTAATCCAGGGCCATGGCTACAGCGAGATATGTCTTTCCGGTGCCAGCAGGTCCTATTGCAAAAACAACGTCATGCTTTTTCATTGCTTCAACGTATTCTTTCTGACCTCTTGTCTTTGGGCGAATCTTCCCAGCAAGCAAAACTTCCTGATGATCAATATCTACAGTTCCACCCCAAGCTGTATAGAAATCAACCAAAGATTCAAACTCTCCCCAATCCATCACATATCCCTTCTTGGCTGCCGTAACAACCTGAGAGAGTATATTTTCTACTGTCTCAACAACAGAATTGTCACTCCCGGCAACCGTTATTTTCTTGTCAAAAACTTCGATGTTAACTGAGAATTTTTTCCTTAAAAACCTTAGCCTGTTATCATATTGCCCGAGAACGACCACCATATCGACATTGTCTGGAACTTCAACTATTTTTGATACCAGCTTTAAATCACCTCCAAAGTATATAATATCACCCTTGTTGGTCAAGCAATGATATCAAAGATTTAAGGTACTTGCTCCTTGAAGGATGTCTGAGCTTTCTCAACGCCTTAACCTCTATCTGTCTGATTCTTTCTCTGGTAACATTGAAATACTGTCCCACTTCCTCAAGTGTCTTGGCTTTTCCATCAAGTAATCCATACCTCATTTTGAGCACCATTGCTTCTCTCGGGTTAAGTGTCTTTAAAACCTTTTCAAGTTCTTCGCGCATCAGCATTCTCATAGCTTCTTTCTTTGGAGAGGTTATGTTCTCGTCAGCCACAAAATCTCCCACGGTAGAATCCTCATCTTCGCCCACAGGAGCCTCAAGCGAAACTGTTTCTTTGGATGCTTGAAGGATCTCTTCAACTTTATCCACCGGTTTATCCATAAGTTTTGCAAGTTCCTCTAACGAAGGCTGTTCACCGTGTTTTTGATAGTATTCTCTGGTAATTCTGTTAAGCTTGTTTATGGTTTCAACCATATGAACAGGTATCCTTATGGTTCTTGCCTGATCAGCTATCGCCCTCGTAATTGCCTGTCTAATCCACCAGGTCGCATAAGTGCTGAATTTGTAACCTTTTTTCCAGTCAAATTTTTCTACCGCTTTCAGAAGACCGATATTTCCTTCCTGAATCAGATCAAGAAAAGGTAATCCTCTGCCGATATATCTTTTTGCAATACTCACTACAAGCCGCAGATTCGATTCAATGAGCTTTTCTTTTGCCCTTTTATTGCCTATTTGGGCACGTCTCGCAAGTTCTCTTTCCTGTGAAGGTGTCAGCAAGGGTATTTTTCCTATTTCTCGCAGGTACATCTTTATAGGATCTTTCAGAGCAACGTTGTCATATATTTCCGGTCCTTCTTCCAGCAAACTTGGAATTTCTGATTCCACATCCTCATCTATCTCTTCGATTGGTTCTGTATCCTGTATGTTGATCTTGTTTTTTTCCAATTCTTCATATATATGCTCTATCAAAGAAGTATCAAATCCATCATAATCAGGTGGAAAAGCCTTATCTATGTCATCATATGTTATAAAACCTTTCTTCTTTCCAGTTTTTATAAGATTCCTCACTCTCTTCTCAATTTCCTCGCCTGTTAATGCTTTTCTCCGAGCAGATTTTTCTTTCCCTTCATCATCTTCAAGCTCTTCTTCCAGCTGCTTTTTTTCATGCTCCACTTTGACCACCTCCGGTCCCATTCAAGGAAGAAATCAACCTCAGTCTTTCTCTCAAAAGGTTTGCCCTTTCTCTTTCATCCTTGCAAATTGCAAGTTTACTGTCTATCTGTGACAAACGCTTTTCAATTGATTTTCTAATAAAATTTTTTTTGATATCTTCAAAAATCTTGAGAGAGTCGCCAGGAGGTATTTTTGACATGACATCGAAAATATATTTTCTTGTTTCTTCATCAAACTCCGATAGATCAAGGTTATTTTCCAAAAGATCAAGGATTTCAGCTGTTTGTTCTCTGATAAGCGATCTGTCAATTTTCGATATTTCTCTTCTCAAATCTTCCCGGGTTATGTACAAGTAAATCAGATAATCCTCATCTGAAGGGAGGTTGGTTTTAACAAACTTTGTCCTCTGAATTGCCTTTGATTTGAAATATTCAGATAGCTGGGCGGTGGATAACCTCGTTTTTGAAGAAATTATTCTTAACAAATTTTCGTATCTCTCTATTTTTTTCAAGCTGAGCATCAAACGTGTCCAGGGTCTCAACTGCATCAAAAATCTTTCTGTTCCAGAAGTAGTTGAAAGCTCAAATTGTTTTGAATAAAACTCAACAATATACTCTTCAAAAGGCAATGCTTTCTTCAGTGTATCTTTCAACATATCAGCACCGCTTTTTCTCAGAACTTCATCAGGATCTTTTTCCTTAAATTGAGCAATAGCAACATCAAAATCGTTCTCTAAAAAGATTTTCAATGTAGACATAGTAGCTCTCTTACCAGCATCATCGCTATCGAAACACAATATAATGTTCTTTGTCAGTGGCTTTAATTTCATCAAATGAATCTCTGAAAGGCTTGTACCAAGAGTTGCAACAGCGTTGGTTACACCTATCCGGTGAAAAGCTATCGCATCAAAATAACCCTCTGTTACTACAACAAAATCCACCCCCTTGATAGCCTTTTTTGCTTTATCGAACATGAACAGCACAGAACGTTTTGAAAAATACGGTGTTTCTGGAGAGTTCAAATATTTTGGCTCACGATTTGAGACAGTCCTACCACCGAAGGCTACAATACGGCCAAAATCATCTTTGATTGGTATGATTATCCTGTTTTCGAATGTATCTACATAACCGCTCTCAACTTTTCTCATCAAACCATACCTGATCGCTTTCGAAAATTTAAGAGACAGTTTTGAAGCAACTTCATAAGCTATTTTTGATCCACCCGGGCAGTACCCAAATTCGTATTCCTCTATTTCCCGATCATTAAAACCTCTATCAAAAAAATATTGAACAACCTCGCTGTTTTTGCGAAGACAATTTCTATATTCTGTATGAACTCTAAAGAGATATTCAACATATTCATCTTTTCCGGATTGAGAGGAAGAAAATTTTACCTCAATACCAGCTTGCCTTCCAAGTTTCTGCAAAGCCTCCTGAAAAGAAATGTGCTCTATTTCCTGAATAAATTTGATCACATCACCAGATGCTCCACAACCAAAACAATGATAAAGCTTAAGGGTCGGATTAACATGAAACGATGGTGTTTTCTCGCTATGAAAAGGACATAATCCTCTGTAATTTGACCCTACTTTTTGCAAAGATACATATTGCGAGATAACCTGTACTATATCTACAGAGTTTTTAATCCTTTCAATCTGTTCCTTACTCACCATTGCAAGAAATTAATCCGGAAGAAAATTCTCAAGCTCATATTCCTCCTGAAGGAAAGAAAAATAGAGTTGCGAGGTCTTATGCCAGAGTAATTAGACCTTCTTAAGATTACGGTGGTTCAACCCGGGGCATAAAAAATTGCCCCGGAGAATGAATTAACGTTTTGAGTATTGAGGAGCTCTTCGAGCTTTTCTCAGACCGTATTTCTTTCTTTCTACCATTCGGGGATCTCTCGAAAGCATACCATGAGATTTCAAAACAGGCTTGAACGACGTATCCATCTTAATAAGTGCTCGAGCCAGTGCAAGTCTCACTGCGCCGGCCTGTCCTGAAAGGCCTCCACCCTCAACCCTTACAAAAACATCAAGCTTGCCATCGTTGTTTGTAACAACGAGCGGTTCGAAGGCATGCCTTGCTCTCACACGATCTTTAAAATATTCCTCTGCAGAGGCAAAAATTTTATCATTTATAGTCAATTTCCCATTCCCAGAAACTATATAAACCCGTGCAACAGACGTCTTTCTTCTACCCAGACCATTAAAAATAGCCTTATCCATCATTCACCCTCCCATTAAAATTCTAAAGGTTGCGGTTTCTGAGCCTCGTGTGGATGTGAGTCTGATGCATATACTTTCAAACGCTTCAAATATTTGGTGCCGAGAGCTGCTTTAGGTAACATTCTTTTAACTGCCAGATATATTAGCCTCTCTGGATGCTTTTCAAGAAGCTGTCTGGCCGTCAATTGTTTCAACCCTCCAGGGTAACCTGAATAATGGTAATACATTTTTTTATCGAGTTTTTTTCCGGTTAAAAGTACTTTGTCTGCATTTATGACCACCACGTAGTTACCATTGTCTACACCAGGGAAAAAGGTTGGCTCATTTTTTCCCATAAGATATTTCGCTATCTGGCTGGCCAATCTACCAAGAACTTTTCCTGAAGCATCAACAACAAACCACTTTTTTCCTGCTTCTCTAACAATCGATGTTCTCTGTATAGGAAAAGGTCGTGCCATATTGATTCCTCCTCATTCTTGGGTTATGACATCAACGAACTTTCTATTTCTTTTCACATGAAACTTCACAATACCATCTTTCAAAGCAAAAAGGGTAAAATCTCTACCACAACCAACATTTTTCCCCGGATGTATTTTTGTTCCTCTCTGCCTCACCAGAATATTTCCCGAAATGACTTTTTGCCCATCTCCCACTTTAACACCCAGGTATTTCGGGTTGCTGTCCCTTCCATTAGTGCTTCCACTTTTCCTATGAGCAAACAACTGTATGTCGATTCGCATCTTCTTTCACCTCCAAAGAAATGTTTCTCGGGTACTGACTTTGTAAATCTTCAATACTTTCTTTGAATTCAGATAAAACGACATTTGAAAAATTATCGATATTGTTTAAAGCGACTTCCAGTAAGCCTTCCTGCCTGGCAACTATTCTGGCACCACAATGTTTTACAAGCATCTTGGCAGTATGCTGAGACAACGCACTGATAGCGGCACAAACTATATCCTTACCTTTGACATCAAAATTACTGTGTCCGTTAATTTTGAAGCCGCTGTAGCCACCCTTAAAGGTATAAAAAACGATCTTTATCATGATGTTTTTTCAATTTCTATTTTGTCGATTTTGACAAGACTAAACCATTGCCTGTGACCACGCTCACGTCGGTAATTCTTTCTTGGCCTGTATTTCACAACAACAACTTTTCGTGCCCTTTCATGCGACAGAACCGTTCCCTTAACTGTGCATCCCTCCACATAAGGCTGCCCTATTTTCACAGTTCCATCGGTTGAAAGGTGCAAAATTCTCTCAAAAACTACCTGCTCTCCCTGTTTAACTGACAGCTTTTCAACAGCAATGGTGTCTCCTTCAGAAACTTTGTACTGCTTTCCACCAGTCTCAATAATAGCGTACACAGATTCACCTCCTTAGTAAACAGGCACCAAAAAACGTAGCTCCGGAGTCCCTTTGGAGCATTTAAAGACGTTTCTCGAGTGCTTGTGTAAATACTTGCCTGTTTATTGTATCATCAATCATGTTACGACTTTGAAAATTTAGATTTACACTCTTCTCTCTATGTGTGTGTACAAAGCATATATTATAAACTCACAATTGATAAAATATAAAATCCTACTTTCAAATTTTTTTGGAGGTGATGAGATGTACTTGGCAATAACACTCATAATTGCTGGGTTTTGTTTAGTTTTCTTTGGGGCAAAATTCTTCTTTGGTATATTATTTGCCGCGTTTGGAATATACATACTTGTATCATTACTATCGGTCTACAAAAAAGCTCAAAAACGTGCGGAGCAGAACAAAAAAAATATTGAAGAGCGCTTTCGGGGGAAACTCGATCAGGAAGATATTGAATGGCTCAAAGATATGATAACTCCTCCCATAGGTAGAAAATTTCTCATAATGGTCAACGAAGAGAATTCAACGAATGTCAAAATATCGATCCCTTTATCAATAGTAATAGTTTTAAAGCCTTTTTTGAAAGCCTTATCCCCTATGCTGCGAAAGTCCATCAAAGACAAGATTTCTATTGAAATTGAAGAAAAATATTATACCCTCATTGAAGATATGATAATTACTTCATTAGATGAATTGATGAGCTTTTCGGGTGATTTTATTAAAGTTGAGAGTAAAGGAACTACTGTAAGGGTTGGCATTGTGTGAAGGTGAAAAAATGATCGAATTCCAATCTAAATGTCCAGTTTGCGGCGGCAGGGTAATCATAACTTCATATAAATGTGTGAGTTGCAACAGCAAAGTCGAAGGTTCCTTTCAACCAAATGAATTTTCAAGATTGTCCTCCGAGGATTTGGAGTTTCTGAGATTGTACTTGAAAAACAGAGGAAATCTGACAAAAGTAGCTGAGAAATTGAAAATATCTTATCCGACAGCCCATTCGTATTTTAGCAGACTTCTGAAAAATCTCGGTTATTCTGTTCAGGAAGAATCTCGATATTCTTCAATTCTCGAAAAATTGGAAAAAGGAGAGATCGATTTTTCGACAGCGATCTCTTTGATAAAAAACAGCGGGGAGGAAAAAATATGAGAGAAGAACTTATGAGGATTATGAATCTGGTAAAAGATGGTAAGCTCACTCCTGAGCAAGCTATTGAGCTTGCTGAAGGTATGGGCATCTTTTCCGAAACAAGCAATTTTCAAAAACCGAAAGAAGGGAAGAAAAAACTGCTGTATATTCAAGTAAGAAGCGCAGATGGAGACAAGGTAGATATGAAAATACCAGTTTCTCTTGCTCAGACAATGAAACTCATGTTACCCTCTTTGAAAAAGAATGTACCAAATGTTGATCTTGATCTGGTATCTGATCAAATAGACGAAGCGTTGAAAAACCTGTCTGATCTTGAGGGAGATATAATAAATGTTACTGGTTCTGATGGCACCACCGTACGCATCTTTGTCGATTGAATTGTGGTAAAATCATTGAAAAATCTATCTGGAGGTGTAATTCAATGAATCTTGGTACACGTTACAGCCCGGAGCAGATAGAAAAAAAATGGTATGAAAGATGGGTAGAAAAAGGTTATTTCGCGCCAAAAGGCAGTGGTATACCCTTTGTAATTGTTATACCACCTCCAAACATAACGGGACGAATCCATATGGGACACGCCCTGAATATCACTTTGCAGGACATATTAGTAAGATACAAAAGAATGCGTGGTTTTGATACATTGTGGGTGCCGGGTGAAGATCATGCCGGCATAGCTACTCAAAATGCCGTTGAAAGATATCTCGAGAGCCAGGGAAAAAGCAGAGAGCAGCTTGGTAGAGAAAAATTCATCGAAATAGTCTGGGAATGGGCAAAAAAATATAGAAAGGAGATACGTCAGCAAATAGAGACACTCGGTGCTTCCGTAGACTGGTCTCGAGAAAGATTTACTCTGGATGATGGTTTATCAAAAGCTGTCAGAAAAGTTTTCGTAGATCTGTACAACCGTGGCCTGATATACAGGGGAAAATATATGGTCAACTGGTGTCCAAGATGTCAAACTGTCTTGTCAGACGAAGAAGTTGAGCACATAGAAGAGTCTGCAAAACTCTATTATGTGAAATATCCATTCTCGGGAAGCAATGAATATATAGTGATTGCAACTACAAGACCGGAAACAATGCTCGGCGATGTTGCAGTCGCAGTTAACCCGGAAGATGAAAGATACAAGAATATATCTGGAAAAACTGTTGTTCTTCCTCTGATGAACAGAGAGATACCAATCATAACTGATAGTTATGTGGACCCTGAATTTGGTACGGGTGCTGTAAAGATAACCCCAGCTCATGATCCCAATGATTTTGATATAGCAAAAAGACATTCTCTACAATTTATAGAAATCTTTGACAACGAGGCGAAAATAAATGAAAACGGCGGAAAATATGCTGGCCTCGATAGGTATCAAGCGCGGAAAGCTGTTTTAGAAGATCTTGAGAAAGCTGGGTTTTTACTCAAAGTGGAGAATATAAACCACGCCGTTGGGCATTGTTATCGATGCGACTCTGTGATAGAACCAAGAATTATGGACCAATGGTTTGTAAGTATGAAATCTCTCTCAAAAAGGGCTATTGAAGCTGTTGAAAACGAAGAAATTCGTTTTGTTCCTGAAAGATGGAAAAAGGTTTATCTCCACTGGATGTACAATATTCGCGACTGGTGTATAAGCAGACAACTCTGGTGGGGTCATAGAGTACCGGTGTGGTACTGCAAAAACTGCAATGAAACGATAGTATCTGAAATAGATATTGAAGAATGTCCAAAATGCGGCTCAAAGTCTATCGAGCAAGATGAAGATGTACTCGATACATGGTTTTCATCTGCTCTCTGGCCTTTTTCAACACTGGGATGGCCTGAGAAAACAGAAGATCTTGAAAAATACTATCCAACATCTGTTCTGGTAACAGGATTCGACATAATCTTCTTCTGGGTTGCCAGAATGATTATCATGGGTTATCAGTTTATGCAAAAAAAACCCTTTACAGATGTATACATACACCAGCTTATCCGAGATAAACACGGTAGAAAAATGAGCAAATCACTTGGTAACGGGATAGATCCAATAGATATGTCTGAAAAATATGGAACGGATCCTGTCAGGTTCACACTCGCAATCTTTGCAGCCCAGGGAAGTGACATAAAACTTGATGAAAGATACTTTGATACCTACAGAAAATTTGCCAACAAGATATGGAATGCAGCAAGATTTGTCCTGATAAATTTAGACAATTATAAACCCCAACCGCTGAATGAACTCTCCCTTGCAGATAGATGGATTCTTTCAAAGCTCCAGAAAGTTATCTCGGTAGTAAGTGATGCGATTGAAAAATACGAATTCAACATCGCTGCCAGGTCGCTGTACGAATTCTTCTGGAATGAGTTTTGTGACTGGTACATAGAATCTTCGAAGCTTGTTCTCAATAGTGAAAAGAAAGCAATCACACAGAATGTTCTGGTAAAAGTTCTTGATACAAGCCTCAGACTCTTACATCCATTCATGCCATTTTTGAGTGAAGAGCTGTGGCAAAACTTGCCAGTACATGGCGAATCGATAGTTATTTCAGATTGGCCAGAGGTTGATGTGACACTAATTAACGAAGAGGCAGAAAAGAATTTTGAAAAACTGGTTCAAATAATCAGGGGAATAAGAAATGTAAAAGCAGAAATGAACATTCCTCCAAAAAGAAATACGAAAGTCTACATATATGGTGAAACACTTTGTAAAGAGGAAAGCTCTTACATAGAACATCTTTCGGGTGCTCAAATAAGTTATGTGAAAGAGAAACCAGCTTGCTGTGCCACAGCTTTTGTTTCTGAAAATCAGCATGTATACGTTGATGTGGCTGGCCTGAATCTTCAATCTGAGATCAAAAGATTGATGAAAAACATAGAAAAATTGCAAAAAGAAAGAGAATGGCAGCTTAAAAAGCTCTCTGATGATAAATTTCTTTCCAATGCACCAGAAGAAGCTATTTCAGAAGCACGTCAAAAGCTTTCTGAGATAGAAGATCGGCTCAAAATACTCAATCAAATACTGGGTGATCTGATGTGACATACCTGAAAATGCTCGAATATCTTTACAAAGAAAGACCTTCAGGGAAAATCACACTTGGACTTGATAGAATTCAGAAACTGTGCGAGAGACTTGGCAATCCTCAAAATGTATTCAAAAGCGCTCATATAGCAGGTACCAATGGAAAAGGATCAGTTACACGATTTTTGAGCTGGCTTTTTATAGAACATGGATTAAAAACAGCTGCCTATTATTCACCACATCTGACATCCTTCAAAGAACGTATACTGGTGGATGAAAAATTCATAACTGATGAAACTATGCTGAATGCTTTTCATGAAGTTCAACAGGCAGCGATAGAGCTCGACAAAGAAGGAGAACAATCGAAACCAAGTTTTTTTGAATTCACCACGGCAATGGCTTTTTGCGTATACAGAGATATGAAAACTCAGGCAGCTTCGATAGAAGTCGGGCTTGGAGGACGATTCGACGCAACAAATGTACTTACCCCAGAAGTGAGCGTTATCGTAACTGTCGGATTTGATCACATGCACATACTGGGAAACACTCTTGAAAAAATCGCTTTTGAGAAAGCCGGAATAATCAAGGAAAATATCCCGGTGGTTTGTGGAGAAACTAACGAAATTCCCTTAAACGTCATAAATCAAGTAGCGCACTTAAAAAACAGTTCTGTATATCTCCTGGGAAAAGATTTCTACTACGACAACGAAAAACTTTTTCTTTCGAACAATACCTTTGATTTTCACAGCGATATCATCGAGCTCAAAGATTTGAAAATCTCCTTAAATGGTGCACACCAGTTTCTCAACGCCTCTGTAGCGCTTCAAGCATTTTTGATTTTTGCTCAAAGAAATAATATAAAGATAGATAAACTCAGGATAAGAAGTGCTTTGAGCAAGACCACCATGCCAGGAAGGTTTGAAGTCGTTGGTGAAAAACCAAAGGTGATATTTGATGGAGCGCATAACCTTTCTGCTGCACTTGTTTTGAGAAAATCTATAAAAGATTATCTTGAGGATGAAAAAATTGCTGCTGTGATAGGTATAGTTGATGATAAAGATAAAAGAAGTATTTTGACTCAGATTGCGCCCATGTTTGATAGGATAGTTGTTACAAGACCTTTCTCCCACAGGGCACAAAATACTCAGGAAACTTTTCAAATCACCAGGGAAATAAACGCAAACACGATCCTTGAACCTGATCCGATAAAAGCTTACGAAATATTGAAATCAGATGGGTATGAAACAATTATCGTTACAGGGTCTCTGTACTTAGTTGGATATCTGAGGGATTACATAATGGACGGGCAGCTTGATCCAGAGTGGATAATTGCGAGGTGAATACTTTGCTGGTGGGAGTTAAAGGCACAGTTCATAGTAAAAATGGTAGCAGTGTAATACTTGAAATCAATGGTTTTTTGATAAAAATTCTCTGTGACATTGAAACACTTGAAAAAGCACAGATAGGGCAGACAGTTCAGTTGCATACACATCTTGAATTCAGCCAGGAAGGAATAACAATTTATGGTTTTCTGAGCAAAGAAAGACTCTATGTTTTTGAAAAAATTCTGAAAGTCTCAAAAATAGGTCCAAAAACTGCTTTGAGAATTGTTTCAACCTCTGAACCAGAAGAATTAGTGCATTTGATAATTTCTCAGGATGTCGAAAAACTATCCAGATTTCCAGGTATCGGTAAAAAAACAGCCGAGAGGCTTATAGCGGAATTAAAAGACGAAGAATTTGAAATAAAATCTGATTATTCAAAAGAGTTGTCAGATGCAATCGATGCACTTGTCGCCCTCGGATTTGGTAAGATAGAATCAAGAGAGGCTGCAAAGAGCGTCTACCATTCTTCGAAGAAGGCAGAACAAATAGTCAAAGAAGCCCTTAAAATGCTTTCTAAGAAGGTGTGATTTTGTGAATGTCCTTAGTGCTGGTCTGGAAAATCCGATACTTGGTTATAAACTCGATCCAGGTGAACCGGGGCTTTCTCATTCAGCTCCGGCAAGCAGAAGTATCTTGCGCGTAGTTTCACAGGAAATAAGCAACTGGCTCGCATTTGAGAGGGAGGCCGCCAAAAACGGTGGAATAATAATTCATGGCGGGATCAATCTTGATTTAAGAAGAAAAGGGTCTTTTCTTGCAGCAGTCGCAGGTAAAACGACTGCATGGATATATTACCCTAACGGCGAAAAAGTTCAGGATAATTCCAACGAGTACAAAGACCAGTTGAGAAAACAAATTCGAGAGCTCGAAAACAAGCTGGAAGCAGCTATCAACAGTCATGAAAAAGAAAAAATAGAACAGCAGCTCAATTTTCTGAAACTCATGTTGAACATGCCGGCAAAACTGATTGAAGATCTGTTAAAACCCTTTGGAATATTCTTAGATGTCTTCGCTTGACTCCATAACCTTAACAAATACATCCACAATTTCTGGATCGAACATACGTGAGCTTTGATCTATTATCATTTTCAACGCATCGCTTTTACTCTTTGGACCAACACCCCATTCCGACGTTATAAAATGAGTCAGCTCGTCATAATAATCGCAAACAGCTATTATTCTTGCAAAAAGTGGTATATCTTCGCCTTTCAAACCGTCTGGATAACCCTGTCCATCCCATCTTTCATGATGAGATCTCACTGCAGGAACCAGGTCCCAGAGAAATTCTATCGTTGAAAGATAGATAGCACCCATCAATGCGTGATCTTTTGGCATGCTTTCCAAAGTCCTTATTCTGGTTGGAGTGAACATCATCAATTGTTCAATACCTATCTTTCCTACATCATGCAACATGCTTGCTTCTGTGAGAGAAAGAATATCTTCTTCGCTCAACCTTAACTCTGTTCCAATTTTTTTCGCGAGCTTAGCAACTCTCTGAGAATGGCTGAATCCGTTTTTGTCTTCAACCTCCATCAGAACAATCATAGCCTGGAGAATACCACTTATAACCCTTCGTGCCCATTTTGTGCTCGTCAATCCAGCGCTGGTAGCATCTTTTTCGACGTAAGATTTTGCAAATGCCCATAAAGATTTGTAATTTTCTTCTGCATTTTCAAAATTGGCAATTAATTTACCTTCATCGTAAAATTTGGCAGAAGAACCTGAAAAAACTATCTGAGGTATCCTGGAATCTGTCAAGGAATCTGTTAAAAGGAGCTGAGGAGAATTCTTCCCCTCAGCAGCTTCCATTTTTTCGAAAAACTCAATTATATTTTTATTCACCTTTCCCAGAACGGTAAAAACCACATTCATTCCTCCATCAAATTTTTCAACGAACGCGTCGCAATTTCCTCAGTTATTTTTTCCAGAACCAACTTTACTGGCTTGCTTCCGAAGTCACTGCCCCTTGTTCTGACAGAAACAGCTTCTGAATCAGCTTCTCTGTCTCCAACAACAAGCATGTAAGGTATTTTCATAGATTGCGCATCTCTTATTTTATACCCAACTGTCTCGCGTCGTGCATCTATTTTCACCCTTACACCGTTTTTAACAAATTCACTTTTTACCTTCTCAGCATATTCAAAATGTCTGTCAGCAATCGGTATTATAATCACCTGAACAGGTGCCAGCCATGTCGGAAATGCTCCCGCGTAATGCTCGATAAGTATTCCTAAAAACCTTTCTAAGCTTCCGTAAATAGCTCTATGTATCATGACAGGTTGTTGATATTTTCCATCCATACTGGTATAAACAAGCCCAAATCTCTGTGGCATAAGGAAATCAAGCTGAATAGTTGCACATTGCCAGGTTCTACCTATCGAATCTCTTACATGGAAATCTATTTTTGGTCCATAAAACGCACCTTCTTTTTCTTTCACAACATACTGTAATCCAACTGATTCCATAGCTTTTCTCAGGGCCTCTGTTGCTTTCTCCCAGGTTGCTTCGTCCCCCATATGATCCTCAGGCATCGTGCTCAGTTCGGCAGAATAGTCAAAACCAAACTGCGAATATATCCTGTGAACAAGATTTATCACACCTGCTATTTCATTTTCCACCTGATCTATTCTGCAGAATATGTGTGCATCATCCTGAGTGAAACTTCTCACACGAAATAGCCCATGCAAAACACCGCTCCGTTCATACCGGTGAACTTTTCCAAACTCAAAAAATCTCACGGGAAGATCTCTATAGGAAACCGGTTTGTTTTTGTACACAAGTATATGGCCAGGACAATTCATTGGTTTAATGGCGAATTGCTGCTCTTCTTTTGTAGTGAAATACATATTTTCTTTATAGTGTTCCCAGTGCCCCGACATCCTCCAGAGCTTTTCACTCATGACAAGTGGGGTCATAACTTCTTCATAACCATATTCAATGTGCAGCTGCCTGGAAAATTCCATAAGCTCTTTGAGAATAACTGTCCCGTTTGGCGTAAAAACTGGCATACCAGCAGCCACATCAAAATCAATAAAGAAAATATCAAGTGCAGGGCCAAGCTTTCTGTGGTCTCTTTTTCTGGCCTCTTCGAGGAGGTCAAGGTAATTTTTCAATTCTTCCTGCCTTAAAAATGCTGTGCCATAAACTCTTTGAAGCATCGGATTTTTTTCATCACCTTTCCAGTATGCTCCAGAAACAGAAAGTAACTTGAAGTGTTTAACCATGCCTGTGGAAGGCATATGTGGTCCCCTGCACAGATCGACGAAATCGCCCTGTTTGAATAAAGTCACTTTATTATCCTGTATCTCTTTCAAAAGCTCGACCTTGTACGGCTGGTCTTTTTCAGTCATAAAAGATATAGCATCATCTTTGCTCATTTCAATACGCTCAACAGGAATATTCTGTTCGATTATTTTCTTCATCTCTTCTTCTATCCTTGATAAATCTTCTTCAGTTATTTTTCCATTTAATATCTCAAAATCATAGTAAAAGCCGTTTTCAATCGCTGGACCTATGCCAAGCCTGACATTCTTCTTCCCATAGACATTCATAACTGCCTGAGCCAAAATGTGAGACATAGTGTGCCTGTAAACTTCAGGCGCAAGCTCGTGAAACAAATCAACAAATTCTACCTCTCCATCACTATCTATCGTTGATCTCAGGTCTATTAATTTACCGTTAAAAACTGCGGCAATAACTTCATCAGAACGAATAATTTCTCGAATCTGGACCGGTTTTTCTGATATAAACTCTCCATCGTTTTTTATTTTCACTTTAATGGGCACAAAATCACCTCCTGGATACTTTCTTAAATATTACCACATTTTCCAACGCTGCCTGTATTCAACAAAGTGATATCATATGAAGAGAAAGTAAATCGAGAGGTGATTGAATGCGGAAAGGTTTTCTTTTATTGATTTTATTTCTCTCATGTTTGATTTTTGCCGAATACACTTTAAGAACAGGAGATATCGTAAGAATCGAGGTTTTCGCCTATCCGGAGATGACAAAAGATTGTCTTGTAGACAGTGATGGGTACATCTCTTACGCTGGTGTAGGAAGAATAAAAGTTGAAGGGATGACGCTGTCAGATATTGAAAAAATAGCAAGTGAAAAAATAGCCAAATTAATTCCCAACCCGAGCGTCACTGTTTCACTTATTTCTTACGCACCGAGATATATTTACATTCAGGGAATAACGAATAGAAGAATAGATATTGGTATAAACCCTGTAACTCTCAGCCAAGTTATCTCAACTGTTGGTTCAAATGGGAATTTCAACATCGATTCCATAGATCTTGAAAATATAAGAATTTTCAGAAGAGAAGAAAGTTTTATCGTTAATCTTTCGGCTTTTTACGAAGGTTCAATTGAAGCAGATGTGCCTGTTTTTGAAGGAGATATTATTTATATACCTTCTAAAAGTCCTATCAGCAATGTAAAAGTTCTTGGGGCAGTGAAAAACCCTTCCTCATTTTCTTATATAAAAGGAATGACCTTGGCTGGAGTTATATCTCTCGCCGGAGGGGTTATTACAAATGTTGGTGATCTGAGAAATGTTTACCTCAGCAGAAATGGCACTGTGCAAAAAATAGATTTGGAAGCAATCCTGACGGGTAAAAACAACGATTTGGAGCTCAAACCGGGTGATCAGATTTATGTTCCAAAAATAGATTTGAGATACGCCTATGTGACCGGATTTGTTGCAAAACCGGGTATTTACGAATTTATGGAAGATGAGCCCATCACACTAAAACGATTAATAGCAAAGGCTGGTGGTGTGCAAGCAGAATTGAAATACATTGAAAAAATAACTGTCACTCAAAGCACCGCAAAGAAAGATTACTCCCCATCAGTACTTTCGGAAGGTGAAGATATTTTGCTTGAATCTGGTGCTTACGTGGATGTTGTAAAAAAGCAGGAGAGATTTGTTTATGTTCTGGGACTTGTGAAAAACCAGGGCAGAATTGATTTTCAACCGGAAGAATCAATGAAATTGAGCGTGTTGATTGCAAAAGCTGGTGGATTTGATTCTCCGCAGGTTGAAAAAGGTGGAACAATAAAGATATACAGAGACGGTTCATGGTATGAAATACAGGCATCTACGATAAAAGAAAAAGATATCGATTTGGAGCCAGCAGATTTAGTGAGAGTTGAATATCAGGAGTTTTACGTTTATGTTGTTGGAAATCTTGCAACGTCCGGAAAAATAATCTTTGAACCAGAAGAACCAAAGAAGCTGTCCACTCTGATCAACAAGGTTGGTCAGATTAGTGAACAGACTTTCGAATCTATTCAGTTAATTCAGCCCGGGCAAACACAAACCACCGTGCTCAAAATACACGACGTTTTAGATGGATTAAAAGATGAAGATTTGCAAAATGGTGCAACAGTTGTTTTTAAACTAAGGGAAGGAAGATATGTTTACTTTATAGGTGATCTTTCTCAATTCATAACTTTCAATTTTGATGAGAAAATCACGCTAAAAAGAGCTCTTTCGAAAGCTAACCTGAATCTTGATCTGGTTGAACAGCTGTGCAGAGTATCGAGAAACAGTGAAGAGCCCATCCAGCTTGAGCCCGATATAGTTCTTGAAAGTGGAGATATCATCAAGGTGACGCTCAAAAAGCCAGCGCGGGTGAGTGTTCTCGGAAGAGTTAAAGTGCCTGGTCAGGTGGTTTTCGAAGTCAACGAAAGATCCACCTTGAGGAACGCCATAGCGAAATGTGGTGGTTTTATAACCGAACCAACTGAAATTTTTGTTTCAGACAAAGTCATAGTTTATTCAGAAGGTAAGAGACATTTGTTCAGTGTAGATCAGGTTGAATCAGAAGAGTTCAACTTTTTCCTGAAAGATGGGGACTTTGTCTATGTAACAGAAAAGTCACCCCATTATGTTTTTGTGTTTGGAGATGCTGTGAAAAACGAAAAAATCCTGCTATCTCATAACGAAGAATTCAAATTATCAACTGTTCTTGGAAAGATAACACTTGTCAACGACGCCCGCCAGGTACATGTTATTTACCCTACAAACGAATCAACGCTTGTTTCGCTAAAAGATATCCAGATAAAGAAAGCAGACCTCGATCTGATAGATGGAACCTTCATTGTGATAGAAAAAGATTTAGAAAGTTATATTTATGTACTTGGCATGGTTAAAAATCCTGGGGGGTATTACATATCTGACAGGCAGATAACAGCCTTAGAGGCCTTGAGCCTATCTGGTGGCATAAGTGACTGGGGATCTTATAACCAGATTATTCTGAAACGTGGAAATGAAAGCAAAACAATAAACGCGGCGGATCCAATAGTTTTGAACAGCATTTCTGTGAAAGCTGGTGATATACTTTATGTACCGCCAATAGAATCAAATGTCGTTTATGTACTCGGTCAGGTTTCAAAGCCTGGACTGGTTAGAATAGATCAATACTCAACTGTGATGGATGCAATCATGAAATGCGGAGGTTTCACAACACGAGCGATCGCATCCAGGGTTTATCTCTTCAAAGGTGGTCCAACTGGAGAGCCGGTACTCTGCGATCTGTCCGGGACTTTGAAAGGAAAGTCTGTCGCAAGCAACCCCAATGTTTCGCCGGGTGATGTAATCTTTGTTCCTGATAATCCTCTAATGAATATAGTTGATATGATTCCAATAATTCAGAATCTGATCAGCATAATAAGCGGTGTACAGGGGATGGTTCAATGAAAATCAGGGCAAAAAGGGCTATTACACCAAGCAGAATTCTTGAAGATAAGATTATAACGATTGAAAACGGGGTCATACAATCTGTTTCATCTTCCGGATTGAAAGCTGATTTCACATATCCGATAATTGCACCCGGTTATATCGATAGCCATACGCACGGCGCAATTGGTATAGATGCAATGAGTGCTACTGTTGAAGATTTTGAAAAACTTTCTATGTTTTATGCAAAACATGGTGTGACAACTTTTTTAGTAACAACTGTTTCAGATAAATTCGAAAAGCTGTCATCTGTTGCCGAGACCGTGAGAAAATCAATGCGAACGAAACTCCCTGGATCAAAAATAGGTGGTCTTTATGTAGAGGGGCCATATTTGAATCCCTCGAAAAAAGGGGCACATAAAGAAGAATTGTTGAAAAATCCAGATCTTGAAGAGCTATCCAGATTCGTTGAGAAATTCAGAGAAATTACAAAAATCTTTGCCATAGCTCCAGAACTTAAAAACGCTGCAGTGGCGATTAAATTTCTTAGAAAAAATGGCATAATACCTACTATTGCCCACACAGATGCAACTTACGAACAAACTGTTCAAGCAATAGAAATTGGCGCAACAAGGGCTACTCATGTATTTAATGCAATGAAAAGTTTTTCTCACAGAGAACCTGGTGTTGTGGGCGCTGCTTTAACGGAGAAAAATGTTTACTGTGAAGTAATATGTGACCTTGTGCACCTTCATCCTGCCACTGTAAAGTTGATTATCAATGCTAAAGGCCCGAATAAGACGGTTCTGGTCACTGATTCAATGGCTGCAACAGGATTAGAAGACGGAGAATACTCCTTAGGAGAGCTTAAAGTAGTTGTAAAGGGAAAAATAGCGCGCTTGAAGGGAGAAAACAATCTTGCTGGAAGTACTCTAACACTCGATCAGGCAGTGAGAAATGTTGTTTTCAACCTTGGATATACTGAAAAGGAAGCTATAATTATGGCAACGCTGACACCTGCGAGAGCGAGTAAACTCAATGCCGGAATTATTAAAGAGGGAAAAACAGCAGATTTAGTTGCCCTTGATGAAGAATTGAATGTTGTTGCAACTTTTGTCTCCGGAGAAAGAGTATATTCAGCCTAACGGGAGGTGTCGGGCTTGAAGCTTGTCAGTATGGCACTTAGTGGTTTCAAATCCTTTGCCCGACCTACAAAGTTATTTTTTGCTGATGGAATAACAGCGATAATAGGACCAAATGGTGGTGGAAAATCAAACATAGTTGATGCCATAAGATGGGTGTTTGGTGAGCAGTCTATGAAACAACTCAGAGCAGAGGAAAAGTACGATGTTATTTTCGCAGGTTCCAGCAAAATACCTGCTGCAACAAGTGCATATGTTGAATTGTCCTTTGAGAACGAAGATGAAAAACTTGTGGTTTCAAGACTGCTGACATCTGATGGAAAAAATCAATATATGCTTAATGGTGAAGTTGTTCGCCTGAAAGATATCCATGAGAAATTTATGGGGACAGGCATAGGCAAGGAATTCTATTCCATAGCCGGGCAAGGACAGATAGAAAGGATAGTAAACGCTTCACCAGAAGAACTCAGATTATTGCTCGAAGAAGCAGCTGGTACAGCCTTCTACAGGGAAAGAAAAAAAGAATCCCTTGCGCGACTTGAAATTGTCAATAACAATTTAGCGCGCGTTCAGGATATATTGTACGAACTGGACAGACAGAGAAAATCCCTTTATTTGAAAGCAAAAAGAGCAGAGCGCTATCGAGAATACAGCTCACGTTTGGAAAACGTAAAAAAGCTTTATTACGGGAATATTCTCAAAAAAGAGATAAAGAGATTAAACCACCTGAGTAACCAACAAGAAGAAACCACCGAAAAGATAAAGAATCTACAGAAAGAACTTGTAGGCGTGGAAACAAACTGGTCTGCTCTAAAACAGGAATTCGCCAACGTTGATAGAGAGATAGAAAACTTTACAAATTTGCTCGAGGATTATAAAAAGCGTCAGACGACTTTGATTGAGTTGAGAGAAATGTACACCAAGAGATTAAATGAAAGAGAAAACAAGTTCGTCGAGATGACTACAAGACTTGATTCAATAAACGAGCAAATTGAATCTATTGAAAAAAGAAGCGAAGAATTAAATCTTATTTTCAAAGCTCTGATGGAAGAAATAAATACAAAAGAGAAGATGTTGCAGGACGTCGAAGAAAGACGTAACCAGCTGATCTCAAGGTATTCAGAAAAGGAAAAAGAACTACTCTCATTGAAGGAAAAAAGCGATTTAATACAAAAAAAGAAATTGTCTCTGGAAAATGAACTTTCAAGAATCGAAGATGCTTTAGAAGATATTTCAAAAAGAATTTCGATGGTTGATACACAACTCAATTTGAAATCACAAAGGCTCTATGGACTTCAACAGGAACTTGGAGCGCTCCTGGAGAAAATGAAAAACGCCGGCGACAAGGAATCCCAGCTTGCACAGGAACTTCAGTTGATCAGAGAGAGATTGAAGGAGCTCTCAAGCGAAAAGAGGGCCACTGCTGACCAGCTCGACAATGTAAGACGCATGCTGAGATCTCTGGATGAAGAGGAATCAAGGATCAAATACCGAATTCAAACCTACGAAGGATACACAAGGTCTGTAAGGGCAATATTCGCCAAAAAAGCCGAGGCACCATTTGATGGTATTTACGATGTGGTTGGAAATCTGATAAATTTTCCACCAGATTATACAAAAGCCATAGAGGTGCTTCTTGGAGGGGCTGTCCAGCATGTAGTGGTGGATAACGCAGAGACGGCAAAAAAAGTGATAGAATGGCTCAGTTCCGAGAAAATAGGCCGGGCAACTTTTTTACCTCTTGATCTAATAGAGTCCCATTTCAGTGGAATGAGAGACATAGAACGTCATCCAGGATTTGTTGGATATGCTGCGCAGGTGGTTAGAGTTAATGAAAAATTCAGTGCTTTGCCTGGATACCTTTTTGGGAACGATATAATAGTAAAAAACCTTGAAGACGCGGTGGATATCAAAAAACGTTATAGAGTTAGATGTCGTATAGCAACGCTGAAAGGAGAAATAATAGGTCAACATGGATCTATAACAGGCGGAGAGGTAGAATTAGAAAGATCAGACTCACTCGTTAAGAGAAAGATCAGACTTTCAGAAATAGCAAACCAGAGACGTGAGCTTTCTTCGCTGGAAAAATTGCACGAGCAAAAAATTAATCAGATAGAAGAAGAAACCAGATCACTTTTGAATCAGGAAAGAGTAGTGGAGAGAGAACTGACAAATGCCATTGCTGAAGGCAGCTCAACAAGAAGAATGGTTGAAGAATTGAATAAAACTGTCGAAGAACTGAACAAAGAGATAGAGTCAATG
This sequence comes from Pseudothermotoga elfii DSM 9442 = NBRC 107921, assembly GCF_000504085.1. NCBI lineage: Bacteria > Thermotogati > Thermotogota > Thermotogae > Thermotogales > Thermotogaceae > Pseudothermotoga > Pseudothermotoga elfii. Next base: position 2,102,598 of record NC_022792.1, read on the forward strand.
GACCAGCTTCGCAGGAATTATGCCATAAAATCCGAAGGAATGAGAAGCCGAAGAGAACAGATTATTTCTGAATTAAGCGATTTATCTAACCAGATTGGAATATACGAAGAAGAGTTAAAAAAATTCGATGAACAACTATCTCACGAAAGAAATATCCTTGAGGAGATTTCGACGCAATTCTCAGAATTGAAGGCAGAACTTACGAATTTGCTGGAAAGAAGAGTTCATTATGAATCAGAGCTGAGAAAGCTGAAAGATGAAAAGCAAAAGTTAAGTGAAGAATCTACCCAGCTGAATTCACAAATAAAGGAAATTGAGGGGGAAATAGACCGATTAAAGCAGATATTGCTTGATAATCAGAGAGAAATAGAGACAATCAAGAAAGAAACAGAAAACCTTTTTGAAACTATGAAAATGCAGAGGAGCGACAAAGATCAGAAATTTAATAAACTTAACGAACTGGAGAAAAAAATGCAGCAGATGAAAGAAGACAGAGAAAAATTAAGAGATTATTTGCATCATTTAGAATTATCGATTCAGGAGAGTCAGGCAAAAATAGATCAGCTGATAAATGAAGTGGATAGAGAAACCGCTATGAATACCGAGGAACTGTCAGGAGATGTGCTCGAATCACTGAAAAATGAGCTTGAAGATCTTCAAAACAAAATAAAATATCTCGGGCCGGTTGACGTAACAGCAATAGATGAATTTAATCAGGTGGAGCAGAAGTTCAACGATTTAACTATGCAAAAAAAAGATCTCCAGGATGCGCAGGAGAAGATAATTAATCTTGTAAAGCGTACAGACGAGGAAGCACGTAACAAATTGCTCGATATCTATGAACAAGTCAACACGAAGTTTAATTATTTTATATCCCTTCTTTTCAGCGGGGGAGAGGGAGAGATAAAACTTGAACCAGGTAAAGATATACTCGAAGCAGGTGTGGAAATATCTGTGCGCAAACCTGGAAAAAGGATACAGAAGTTACAACTACTCTCAGGCGGTGAGAAAGCCCTCGTTGGAATAGCCTTGCTGTTTTCCTTGCTTGAAGTCAAACCAAGTCCATTCTATGTTCTGGATGAGATAGATGCTCCACTTGATGAATTCAATGCCGAAAGATTCAAAAGACTTCTTGAGGATGGATCGAAGAAAGCGCAGTTCTTAATAATCACGCATAATAAAGTAGTTATGGAATGTGCCGATCTGTTACAGGGAATAACAATGATAGATGGCGTCTCAAATGTTCTGCCCGTTGAAGTTGAAAACATGGCTGTCAGGGAGTGAAGAAGTTGTCGGAAAAGTTGTTGAGCAGACAGGAAATTTTTAGAGGGAAGATACTCACTCTTTGTGTTGATGAAGTTCTGCTGGAAAACAATAAAAAATCAGTGCGAGAAGTGGTTTATCACCCTGGTGCTGTTGCAATATTACCAATTTTGAATGATGGATGCATAATTCTCGTCAAACAGTTCAGATACCCTATAGGTAGAGAACTCTTAGAAGTTCCTGCTGGAAAACTGGATCGTAACGAAGACCCATTAAGCTGTGCTAAACGAGAATTAGAAGAAGAAACTGGTTATAAATCTGAATCGCTTGAGTATTTCGGAAGCATATATACAACCCCGGGATTTTCGAACGAGCAAATACATCTGTATGTTGCAACAAATTTGACAAAAGGACATCAAAATCCGGATGAAGACGAGTTGCTATACATTTCTGTGGTTCATCAAGAAAAAGCTATCTCGATGTGCTTTAACGGCGAAATCGTTGACGCAAAAACAATCGCCCTCATTATGTTAGCGCACAAAAAAGGAGTGATTTAATATGGTAAAAGTCACCGTGGACGGAAAAGAGTCTGTTTTCAATGTTTCAGATTTTGAAAATTTTGGAAAACTTTACGATGAATTATCACCGAAGGGCAAGGTTCTCAAACATCTGATTATCAACAATGTTGAGATTCCTGCTCAGAAAGTCTCAGAATTGAGAAATTCAACTTTAGAAGAAGATACAAATATAATTATGGAATTTGTTACTCCCTCAGAATACCTTGTGGAAATTCTTCCTGGAGTCATAGACTATGTGAAAACAGCTGTAAAACTCTTACCGAACGTCGCCGAATCTTTAAGATATGGTCAAACGAAATCTTTTAAAGACATAGAAAGTCTTTCAGATAGCATATCTGCCCTTGACAGCCTCAGACAGAGTATTCGCAAAATAACTGTAGTACCAGAGCCAGACACAACAGATGTGTTATCAAGATTAAGAAATTTTTTGAAATGTCTTGAAAAGCAAGACAAAGAAGATATTGCCAACGCTGTTGAAAATGATTTGCCAATCGTGTTAAAGTTTTACCAAGAATTTTTTCAAAAAACCCTTGAGAAACTTCGGGAGGAAGGAACATGAAAGATTCTTATATAGAAAATTCTGTAAAAACAGCCAGCCCGGCAAAGCTCGTTGAAATGCTTTACGAAAAAGGAATAGAGGTTCTCAAAGATGCAAAGGGATTTTTCAAAGAAAATAATTTTATCGCAGCAAATGAAAAAATTAAGAGAGCTCAAGATATAATAACTGAACTGAACATATCTCTGGATATGGAAAAAGGTGGCGAGATCGCAAAATCGCTCAGATCCCTGTACAATTATATGTATAGAACATTGATAGAATCAAATTTAAAAAAAGATATTCAGAAACTCGACGAAGTGATTTACTATTTTGAGCAGCTTCTGGACGTATGGAAGACTGCGATGAAATCTACAACAGTCAAACCAAATGAAAACGATCATCACCTGAATATCTCCATATAGGTTAGAGGTGGTGGAATAATGGAATCTGTCAAGTTGTTGACAGAGTTTTCGATTGTCAAATTTCTCAGCCTCGTTAACGAGGTTTTTAGCGATTACCCTGTGCCGGTTAACTGGGATACATTCAGTTTTAACCTCGATGCACGTGAAAATTCTATCTCCATGGAGAATTCATTTATATTTTTAAAAGATGACGAACCAGCTGGCTTTATAGTATGTTGTGTCAGAAAGGATAAGGGAAGAATAGATTCCATGGGTGTGATAAAAAGCGAAAGAGGAAGCGGACTCGCTTACAGAATGCTTGAACATGCACTCGAAGCTTTGCGCTGGAAAAAAGTCAGAACCGTAACGCTCGAAGTACTTGAAAGTGAGCTGAGAGCTGTCAGATTTTATGAGAAAAACGGATTCAGAATTTCGCGAAAACTCTTCACAATGATAAAAGAAATTCAGCACCCCACGACAAATGTAAACTTTCTAAAAGTAGATCCAAGATGGATCCATCAAGCTTCTGTAGAAGCCATGATATCTCTTCAACGCAATCCAAACTGGCAACGTGAACCTGCAACACTTCTGCTTGCTGGCAACAGGTACAAAACAGCAAGAACGACATTAATGAGAACCGTTGGTTATGTAGTATGGGGTTCAACAGAAAAAAGCGTATTTATAGTGGATTGTGCCCCATTGAAGCAACCAGAGATTTATGATCGTCTGCTCAATGAAGCAGTCAATTTCGTCTGTGCAACTGAAGGGAAAAACATATGCACAATTGCAAATGTACCAGAAAACGACCCGATGTTTTCAGCAGCAACAAACAACGAATTCAAAAAAGTTTTAACTCAACTTGAGATGACATTACATCTCTATTGAGAGGTGAACTAAGTGTTAGTGTTGTTTTTAAACAAAACAAACAAACACTGGGTAGAGAGAATAGAAGAATTTAGACTTAAATTTCCAGAAATTGCTTTCGAAGGCTATTTTTCTTCACCTGACGCACGCTCTTTGATAAAAGAAGCAAATATAGTGATTGCAGCAAGGCTAACTGAAGAAGAAATCCTTTCAGCAAAAAACTTGCAGGTGATAATTGTACCCATGGCAGGTGTCAATGCACTCAATTGGGAGGCAATAAATAAAAGGGGAATAATGGTAAGCAACTGTCATGAAAATGCACCTGCAGTTGCAGAAAGAGCCATGGCTCTGGCTCTTTCACTGCTTGGAAGGATAGTTGAATTCGACCAGGATTTAAGATATGGCGTGTGGCATGGCTATTCCGTCGGTTCACCGGAGCAGGATTACTGGACTTCTCTTAGAAACAAAACTGTATGCATAGTTGGTATGGGACATATCGGAAAAGAAATTTCAAAGCTCCTGCATCCTTTTAATTGCAAAATAATATCGGTTAGAAAATCCGCACCTTTTGAGCATTCCTGCGTGACATCCAATATTGATTGGGCTATTGAACAGAGCGATTTGATTTTTATAACAGTTCCGTTGACCAGGGAAACCAGAAATCTTCTCAATCGCGAAAGGCTGTACAAAATGAAGGGAAAATACCTTGTAAATATATCAAGAGGCGAAGTGATTGACGAAAAAGCACTTTTTGAAGTTCTCAAAGAAAATATTCTTGCCGGCGCAGCTATTGATACATGGTATCAATATCCAAAATCACCAGACGAAATTGTGCTGCCAAGCAGATATCCACTGAATACACTTAAAAATGTCATATTTTCACCGCACGTCGGTGGATATACTATCGACGGAGTAACTGGCTTGATGAATGAAACACTTTTCATACTGGAGGAATATCTGAAAAGAGGAAAACTAATAAATCAGGTTGATCCAGGAAAGGAGTATTGAAAAATGCTCAGCAATGAAATAATATGGTTTGCAGAAATAGCAATCGTCCTTGGAAGCTCAATATTAGCTTTCAGGATATTCGGTAAATATGGATTGTACACAGTTGTGGTCACAACAACTATTGTATGCAATCTCCAGGTAGTGAAACTTGTCGAACTTTTCGGCTTAACCGCCACACTTGGTAACGTTGTGTACGGTGCAAGCTTTTTTGCAACAGATCTTTTAAGCGAATTATATGGAAAAAAGGAAGCGCAGAAGGCTGTTTGGCTTGGGTTTACCTCTCTTCTCTTGACCACCATCTGGATGCAGATTAGCCTTTGGTACAGAGCATCTGCAGCTGATTTAGCAGATCCACATCTCAAATCAATATTCACTCTAATGCCGAGAATAGCTATTGGGAGCTTATCTGCATATCTTGTCTCCCAGCATCACGATGTGTGGGCTTACCACATGTGGAAAAAATTGACAAAAAACAGGCATCTCTGGCTCAGAAACAACCTCTCAACTATGGTGTCCCAGGCTATCGATACACTAGTTTTTTGCATCATAGCATTTCTTGGCATATATAACGCAAAAACTTTCACAAGCATTGTTTTTACAACATATGTACTGAAATGGCTTGTGGCTGTTTGTGACACTCCATTTATTTATTTGGCTGTGAGAATAAGCAAGGTGAAAAGCAGTGAGCAAGAACTTTGCTGAAAAATACCTGATCTATATTGTCTCAATCCTTGTTTTGGCCTTCGATGGTGCATATTTTGACGTATTTCCTCTGATAATCCCTTACATGGCTTTGGAATATCTCAAATTTAGCAAAATTGCTGATTCTTTAAGAGTCCTGGTGATTTTAACAATTCACTCTTCTTTGTGCTTTCAGAGAATAAATTTCATCTATGTATTAATTTTCGCAACTTACATATCTTTTATAATTATAAGAGAATATTTTCTCAAGCCGTTTCTACCATTTCTCATATACATCTTTTCTATTGGTTTGCTAACAATAGTAGCTGATTCCTGCTGGATAACGAGCCTGATTTTAACAACTTCGTCACTGTTCTTATGGAGGAACAAACTTGAAAAGGCTTAAAGTGATTGTTTATCTAATGGCGACCATTCCGTTTTTGATATTGCTGGCAAGGGCATTTGTGTTGCAAATTTTGCAACGCGAGTCACATCGCGAATATGTAGATTCTTTGAAGGTATATGTACGACAAATAGAAGCACCGCGCGGTAAAATTCTAACCAATGATGGATCACCAATTGCATGGGATGAAGAAGTACTGGTGGCACGTTCAACTGGACTAATGGACCCCAGCTCAGTGGAAGAAGTCGTTGGCCCAGAAAGAAAATTAAAACTCCTGCTTGGTGAAGAAATCATCGTAACAGAAGCTGAAGCAATAAAACTTCAAAAAACAGGTGTTCTTATATCCAGAAAATATATCAGAAAATACAGCAACCTTGCACCTCACGTTGTCGGATATATAGACATAGACAGAAAAGGAATGTCCGGTGTAGAAAAAGAATATGACTCCTACCTCAGAGGAACAAACGGTTACGAACTGATAAGTATCTCGCCTTCTGGTAAAACATTTGGGAGATTTTTACAGGCAGCTCCTATAGCCGGTAACAATTTGATACTGACAATAGATTCAAAAATACAAGATTACGTTCAAAAACTTTTAAAAGAATCAAATTACACCGGTACCATAATTGTCCAGGCTTCTGATGGTTCAATACTTGCTATGGCTTCAAATCCGGACTTTGACCCAAATTTGTTTGTAAACTCTATGGATCGAAGACAATGGAATGAAATTTCAAACAATCCACAAAGCCCACTTTTAAACAGAGCGATATCTGCAACATATCCACCCGGGTCTGTTATAAAACCACTGTATGCCATCGCCTACCTTGAAGAGGGTCTTGATTTAACTAAAACTGTAAATTGCAAGGGATACTTTGAGTTTGTTGGAAATTCTGGAAATGTTCTGGGAACTTACAGAGATTGGTATGTATCTGGCCATGGCGAAACTGATTTAAAAAAAGCTTTGAGGGTCTCATGCAATGTTTTCTTTTACAATCTGGCTCTGGAACTCGGTATAGAGAAAATGAAGCAATTTGCAAATTTGTTCATGCTGGACCAGTTAACCGGGGTGGATCTACCTGGAGAGCGCACCGGTTTGTTTCCAGATCCATCCTGGAAATCCAGAGTGTATAATCAACCCTGGTATCCCGGAGATACAATTCTGTGCGGAATAGGGCAGAGTTTTATAAATCTTACTCCAATTGAAGTGCTGAATTTTTTCAACGCAATAGCGAATGATGGTACATGTTACCAGCCTCATGTACTTCAACTCATTTCCAATCAACAGGGAGAAAAGATTGTCAGATATGAAAAAAACGCCTCATATAAAGTTCCTCTAAAAGACACAACGATAGACTTCTTAAAAGATTCTTTAAAAGAAGTAGTTGAATCAAATGGCAATCATTCCGAAGAAGGAACAGCTTACCAAGCCTTTAAAGGGCTAAATATTGACGTGGCAGGCAAAACAGGCACAGCAGAAACCGGTAAGCAGGGAGAAAAATCCCATTCATGGTTTGTAGGGTTCTCACCAGTGAAAAATCCCGAGATAATAGTACTCGTTATGCTTGAAAAAGCTGGCGGCGGAGGAGAAGCAGCAGCCCCACTGGCAAGGAAGGTGTTCGAGTTTTGGATGAACAATCGAAAATAATGAGATTTTTGAATGATTTTCTAAATGAAGTTGAGAAACCATCCAGGTACATAGGTGGTGAGCTAAATCAGATATTAAAAAACCCAGAAGATGTTAAGTTAAGAATTGGTTTGCTTTTTCCAGACGTTTACGAAATCGGAATGTCAAACCTTGGTTTACTCATAATATATTACGTTCTGAACAGCATTCACGATGTCTGGGCAGAGAGGGCTTTTCTTCCCTGGATTGACATGATAAACTTGATGCGCACAAAAAATATAGAACTGTTCACACATGAATCAAAGACGCCATTGCGAAATCTTGATATGATAGGTATCTCGCTTCAATATGAGCTGTCATATACAAATGTGTTGTGGGCACTTAATCTGTCAAAGATACCGATTATTGCTGAAGAACGCAGAGAAAATGACCCGATCATCGTAGCTGGCGGGCCTTGTACAGTAAACCCTGAGGTTATCGCGCCTGTCTTTGACGCAATAGTGATAGGTGACGGCGAAGAAGTAGCAGTCGAGATTGCATATAGACTAATAGAAACAAAAAATCTCCCCAGGCAAGAAAAACTCAGATCACTCTCAAAGATTAAAGGCGTTTACGTGCCAATATTCTATGTAGATTCCACACCACCTTTTCCTTCAGATAAAGATATTCCAGAAAAAATATCTCGAAGAACGATTCCTGATCTGAACAAATCTGTTCTTCCACCAAACAGAATTATTCCACATGCCCAGATCGTCCACGACAGAATCGTTGTAGAAGCAATGAGAGGCTGTACGAGAGGATGTAGATTTTGTCAGGCCGGAATGATATATAGACCAGTCAGAGAAAAATTTTCCGAAACGATGTTGAAAGAATCTTTCTCTGCTCTGTTATGCACAGGATACGAAGAACTTGCTCTATTATCACTCTCAACAGCTGATCACAGCAATATCGAAGCAATACTCAGTAAATTAAAAGAACTCCTCAAAGATTCCTGCACCTCAATTTCAATGCCTTCAACCAGGCTTGACGCTTTCGCGCTTGCAATGGCTAACGTTATGAGCAATGTCAGGCGAGCTGGCCTGACATTTGCTCCTGAAGCCGGGACGCAAAGGTTGAGAAATGTGATAAACAAAAATATATCCGAAGAAGATTACGTGAAAACTCTCGAAACAGCCAGAAAATCCGGCTGGAACAGAATAAAACTATATTTCATGATAGGTCTCCCAACAGAAACAGATAAAGATTTATCAGGAATAATTGAGATGGCAAACATAGCCCGAAAAATCGGATTTAAAAAAATAAATATCTCAATCTCGAATTTCATACCAAAACCACATACCCCATTCCAATTTTCCGAGCAAAAACCCGTTTCTTATATAAAACACGCCCAAAGAATATTAACACAGGCAAGAAAATTTGCAAACATTAGCTTTCACGATCCAGAAATGAGTTTAATCGAAGGTTTGATTTCCAGAGGAGATAGGAGTGTTTTTAAAACACTAATAAATGCTTTCAAAAATGGCGCAATTTTTGACGACTGGGACAACATGTTTAACCTCGACCACTGGCAAAAAGCAATTGAAAGCTCAAAAATTGATCCAAATGAATATCTCAGGCCAAGAAGATTCGACGAGAGCCTTCCATGGGATCACATCGATACAGGTATCAGAAAACAGTTTTTAATTGAAGAATATCAGAAAGCTCTCAGCGGCTTACCAACACAAGATTGCAGATGGAGCAGTTGTTCGAATTGCGGTGTGTGCAACAAATATTTGAAAAATCTGCTGGAGGATAGATAAACTTGAATTTTTTCCATATTTTGCTTGTTCTGGCAGGCATTATATTAATTCAAAAACTGTCAGGATTGTTTCCTCTGAACAGAATAGTAGTGATGTCGTTTTTTCAGATTTCATATTCACTCGTTGTTTTTGCTATTTTGAGAGTTTCCTACACCTTTCAGATCAACTTGAAGGGTTTTCTGAGTTTTTTCATTATTTTTACAATAATGATCCTGCTCGGTAATCTTCTAAAAGCAAGTCAGATGAGAATTTACAAAAAGATATCACTTCAGGAATTTTTAACACTGGGCATCGTTCTTCCGTTCTCGGAAGAATTAATATTCAGAGGCGTGATCCTATTTCTTGTGCCCAATAGCTTGGTCAACGCAACTATTTTTTCTCTTGTTCATGGTGTAAACATATTTTCGAAAATCGAATCATTTTCTATATTCAACTTTGTCTACAGATTTATCGTGGGATACATCTTTGCAAATTCCGTTCTCAAAACCCAAAGCTTATTTTCTGCGGTTGTATGTCATATAATCAACAACCTTGTTGGCTTGCTGATTTTATCGAGATCTGAACATATACCCAAAAAAAGCACAGATACTGCTGAGCGTAAAAACAGTGAGAAGTGATATTGATATCATCCGCAGTGTGATTATCTGAACCAATCCTTCTACAGATTCTCTAATGTAATAACTCATTAAGAAATAACTGATGATACCTGATACAATAAAAGAAGTAACAACAACAAAAAGCGTCCTGGAGAAAGACTCGATTGAATTTCCAACAAACCAAGAAATAATGGCTACGAAAACCCACATCAGCGCAGATGGAAAAGGAGAAAACTTTCCAAGTACAAGTTCAAATATCACGGCATGATATAGGAAAGTCATAACAATTATGAAAAACAAGACTTTCTTCATTTTATGTTCACCTCTATGGGAATAGCCAGGCTCATCGACAGCCACAACCACCTGATCTTAACATTGGAATATCCAACAACATTCCATTCTGACGAAATCAATACGTCTTTTGACTGTGTTTCAAATGAAGCTTGCATTTTTCCATTCAAAGAATTTGCTATAAGTTGAAGTGTATTACCTCTCTTATCATAAAAATATATTTGATAATCAAGAGGCATGACCTTAAAGCGATCTGGAGGTATTATATTCACCTCTCCGCGAATAAGATTTTGAGAAAAGACAATGTTGCAGTTAACAGTTGTCTCTGAAAGTTTTTTGACATAACCTCTGTATACAAAAACCCCGGCAGCGTAATTAAACGCTACCAGGATTAGAGATATCCACAGAAATAACTTTTTTCTTATACTACCTTGCCTCCCCACTGACGACATAACAAGCCACCTTATGTTTTGGCGCAACTTCTGTTAAAGGAGGATGATTATTTTTCTCACAATATTCAACAGCGTAAGGACATCTGTCGAAAAACCTGCAGCGTTTCGGCGGGTTTATTGGTTTTGGCACACTTCCTTTTATGTTTGGCTCTCCTCTTTTCTGTTCTGGATCTGGTATAGGAACCGCGGTTAGCAGTGCTTTCGTATACGGATGAAGAGGGTTTTGCAGTACTTCTTCCGTTGGGCCAGTCTCAACTATTTTTCCAAGATACATAACTGCTATATCGTTACTCATATATCTTGCCACTGCAAGATCATGTGTTATGTAGAGATAACTCATGTTGTGCTCTTCGGCAAGTTTCATCATTAATTTCATAACACCTGTTCGAATAGAAACATCAAGCATTGAAGTCGGTTCGTCGGCCACAACAAAAGTTGGATTAAGTATTAGTGCCCTTGCAATTGCAACCCTTTGCCTCTGACCGCCCGAAAGTTCGTGTGGAAATCTAAACATAAAAGTTTCCGGAGGAGTCAATCCAACATCAGCAAGCATAGCAGCTACTCTGTCTTCCCGTTCTTTTAGATTGCCTATTTCGTGAATATTCAACGGCTCTGATACTATATCAAAAATAGTCAACCTTGGATTCAAAGACTCATATGGGTCCTGAAAGATCATCTGAACTCTTTTACGCAACTGCCAGATTCTCTCCCGACGATTTTCAACAAACTCTGAAACAAACTTTGCTCCGTTTTTGCCAAGTGAAAGAAATCTGTCAGCGTAGATCTTGTCAAGTCCGTTTATCTTTCTAAGTTCATCGTCATTCATCTGCGAGAATCTGTTTACATATGTTTTCTCAATATAATGCTTCGCTTTATTTTCATTTTCAAAAAGCAGCGGAGTTACATCTTCCTGTTCCACAACAACTCTTCCATCTGTCGGTTCTTCCAGACCAACAAGCACTTTCCCGGTTGTTGTCTTTCCACACCCACTTTCTCCCACCAGCGCGAGCGATTCACCTTTCTTAATCTCTATGGAAATATCATCAACAGCATGAACAAAATATCTAACCTTACCGAAAATTCTTCTTTCAGCAGGAAAGTATTTTCTCAGGCTTTCTATTTTCAAAACAGTTTCATTCTGCATAGAATTGCACCACCTCTCCAGGCTGAACAGGGTGATGGCATGCCACAAAATGCCCTTTCTCAATTTCAACATATAGCGGCTCTTCATTCTCGCACTTCTTATCAGCTTTGGGGCATCTTGGAGCAAACCTGCACCCCTTGGGGGGGTTGAGCAAATTTGGCGGTTCTCCGGGTATCGTAACAAGATCTGTTTTTTCGCCGACAGTACTTGGAAACGCGTGCATCAGACCATACGTGTATGGATGCATGGGCCTTTTGAATATCGTAACTGAATCGGCAAGTTCTGCAAATTTTCCAGCGTACATAACCGCTATTTTATCGCTAACTTCTGCAATAACAGCTATATCGTGAGAAATGTAAATCATTGCCATATTAAGTTTCTTTTGAATAATACGTATTTCTTTCAAGATTCTATCCTGAACAATCACATCCAATGCAGTGGTAGGTTCGTCAGCAATGATCACCCTTGGGTCACATGAAAGTGCCATAGCAATTACAGCACGCTGTTTCATACCACCACTGTATTGGTGAGGGTACTGATCCATTCTTGACGGATCTAAACCCACAAGTTCGAAAAGCTGGGCAACTTTTTCTCTTGCTTTATCCACTGGTACTTCAGGATAATGGTTCTGTATTGCCTCAACTATCTGATCTCCTACTCTGTAAACTGGGTTAAGAGAATTCATAGCCGCCTGAAAAATCATAGATACACCACGCCATCTATATTTTCTCATTTCAGACTCAGGAAGTGAAACCAGATCAACTGGACCATTACCCATATCAAAAAGAACCTTTCCAGCTTTAAACTCGGCATTGTCTGGAAGAAGCCTCAGCACAGTCATCGATATTGATGTCTTTCCACAACCTGATTCACCTACTATTCCCAAACTTTCTCCAGCGTCAAGATCAAAGTTTATACCATCGACAGCCTTCACATAACCCATTTTTGTTTTGTAATACATCTTCAAGTCTTTCACAGAAAGTAGCAACTTCATCACCTCTTTCTGAGTCTTGGGTTAACTATTTCTTCCAAACCTCTACCAAGGAAATAAAAAGCTGAACAAAGCAAAGTTATACAGGCGCCGGCCGGGACCCATAGCCACCAGAAAGTTCCTATGCTTGCACCCATCAGATAACCTGACGATTCAGCCATTTGAATTATTACTCCCCAGCTCATTCTTATATTGGCAAGCCCTAAAAATGACAGAGTAGCTTCTGTAAAAATGGCCCCCGTGACATTCAACATCATATACAGAAATGACAGCGGAAGAATATTGGGGATAATGTGCTTGAAAATTATATAAGCATCGCTTGCGCCGGCAGATTTCGCGGCCTCTATGAACGGTCTGACTTTGACCGTAAGTGCCTGAGCCTTGAGAACCAGTGTTATCGAGCCAAATCCAGATAGCAGGCCTATAATAACAGCCAGTCTGAAAAGTGTTAAATCGATAAAGGCACTCAAAACCATCAATAAAGCCAAACTTGGAAAAAGCATTACAATGTCAGCAAGCCTCATAAAGAAAGTATCTATAACCCCGCCATAATAAGCAGAACTTGCTCCGATTATCGTACCTATAACAACCGTTATCAGTGCTGCTGTTATACCAAGAACAAACTCACGTGGGGTACTGTACATAACCATCGACAATATATCTCTACCAAGTGGATCCGTACCAAGTGGGTGTCTTAAAGATGGTGGTGACGGATGACTGATTACTTCTGGGTCGAACCCGACAATCGGGTCGTAAGGTAGGAAAGTCTGATAACCATATGGGTCATCTTTCCAGAAAATATTTTTCATCACAACTGGATAAAGAGGATAGATCAAACCAAAAATCGCAAAAAAGATTATCACACCAAGCCCAAAAACTGCAAGTTTCCTTTCTTTAAACAGTTCCCAGTTGGTTTTGAACGATCTCAACCACAACTTGAAACGTATCTTCCACAATGGTTCCTTTATCACTGCTTCAACCATCATATCACTCCTCAGTACCTGATTCTCGGATCTAAGAAGGCATACAATATGTCGGCCACAAGATGCGCAACCAAAACAAAAACGCCCGTAAAGACAAGACAACCAATCAGCAGTGGACTGTCCTGCTGGTTAAGTGCTTCAAGGTAAAGCCTTCCTAATCCAGGCCACGAGAACATCGTTTCTGTGATTATTCCTCCGCCTATGGTGAACCCAAGACTTATCACAAAGTTAGTTACAAGCGGCAAAAGTGCGTTCCTCGCTGCGTGTTTATCTCTCACTACCTTATCTGGCAGCCCCTTCGCTTTTGCTGTAGTTATATAGTCCTCTCTTATAACATCAAGCATGGTATCACGCATGACAAGCATACTACCGGCAAATGTGTAAAGAGTCAAAGTAATAACTGGCAAAACCATATGCTTTATAATATCCCAGGCATAAGTACCCTTGCCTGAGGAAATCCATATCAAAATTGAAATCAGAACAGCGCCTGCTAAGGATGTATAGAGTAAAGTTTTCTTGGCGGGTATCGTCTTGAGTCTTTGAGAAATTATCGCCGCAATTAAAAATACAACCAGGAAAATAAATGCATTCAACATTAATTTTAAGAAAACATCCTGTGCTGAAAACGGGACATCTCTCCATAAATTCGGTTCAATAAACTGATTCAAAGGCAGTATTCCCAGGATAACCCCAAAGAGCCATATATTGAATATAGCCAGAAGGGGAAGAAATATTGTCCAAAAGATAATTCCAGTAAAGGTCGTTACCTTGTCAGCAATCTTGCCTCTGCTCCACGCTGCCTTTTTTCCCAGATTATATCCAAGTGCGTAAGAGACCAGTGTTGCTGTCACAAAAAGGAAAACAGTTCTTGGCAATCTTTCCATTATAAGTGTGGTGACTTTTCTGGGAAAGTAGGAAAAAGAAACTCCAAGATCCAGTACCAGGAAATTTTTCATGTAATACAGATATCTTGTAAAAACAGGCTTATCAAAACCAAACTGTCTTTTGAGGTTTTCTCTTATTTCAGGAGTGATCTTCGGATTCATCAAATATTTATCGAGGAAACTACCAGGTAGAGCCTCCATTAACCAGAAAACAATTGTTACATAAATAAACAGGAGTATAACTATCTGCACTATTCTCTCGCTAAGAAATCTGACCACTTTCTACCTCCTCCTCAGCTGTCAAAATCCAACCGCCCCATCAGGGGGCGGTTGGTAAATAAGGTAAGCCAAAGTTTTCTATCACTCAGCAGCTTTGACCAAAGTAGGTGTGCCGTATACATACTGCAAACCAGAAAGTGTCTTCTCATATGGGAAAACAACTTGATCTGACCTGTAAGCCTCTGTTACTGGCGTATCAAACAGAACAAGATATGGAAGGTCTTCTGCCAGGATTTCTTGAAGTTTGAAGGAAAGTTCTCTTGCCTTGTTTATATCAGAAGCCGCAAGGAATTCATCAGCAAGTTTGTCAAATTCTGGATTGTTGTAACCCGCAGCATTGAAATCTCCCACACCAGAGCGTCTGCTGTGGAAGAAATCTGCAACATGATCTGGATAGTAGCCAAGACTCCAACCAAGCATGTAAATATCAAAATTAAATGGTTCGTCAAAAACTCTCTGAACAATCAGGTTGAAATCAACCAAATTAGCCTTAATTGGAATACCAATCTCATTTGCCCATCTTTCAATGTAAAGTGCCATAGTGGCTCTCATAGGATCATAACCAGCACCCGGGGCAAGAAGTTCAATCTGCTCAATTCTCTGCCCGTCTGGTCCAATCAAGCCTCTACCCTGTCTGACAACATTGTTACCTTCTATCTTTGGTTCAACTACCCATCTGAAACCTGCTTTTTTCAACAGATCAATCGCGAGTTTCCTTCTATCGCCGGAGCTCAGACCATATCCTGGAGACAGTTTTTCAACATTCGGATTGTACCAGAAGGTATTTCCAGAAGGAACAACGCCATACTGTGGAAATGCCTGTCCACCAAGAACTCTCGAAGTGAGGAATTCACGATCTACCAGAGCAGCTATTGCCTGTCTGAATTCTTTTATGTTCATTGGAAATCTTCTCATGTTGAAGCACATATACCTGAATCCATTGACACTATTCTTTATGATCTTTACATTTGCTATCTTTGCAAGCTGATCTTCTTCACCTTTTTGCAAACCGAGCGAATTGAATATGAAGCTTACATCTCCGTTTATTAAAGCCGTAATAGCTGCCGACCTGTTTAGATACATTCTGTAAACGATATTCTCAACATATGGACCAGTCACGAGCTCAAGTTCTTTCTCGCCAGCAGCCTCTCCATAACCCGTCCATACAAAACCTGTATTTGGATTCTCAATTTTCACTGCTCCATTTTTGTAGAGGGTTAGAACACTTCCTTTATCATAGTAGTCATCTCTTGCCTCAATTTCTATAAATGCTCCTTTTTCCCATCTCTTGAAAGCAAATGCACCAAGGATTGGCTCATCAGATGTGTCGTAGTTGTAAATTGTCTGAAGAGGATTTCCAGTTTTGAAAGCCTCTTCGATCTTCGGTTCCCAATACTTTTTCTGCAGAATTGGTACCATCAGCGCACCAAAGTTTGCTTTTGCAAGGCTTGGCTGAGTGAAATAAGCTTTAACTGTGAAATCATCAACTTTTTCTGCCTTCACGAAATAATCCTTGTCAATATAACTCGCCCAGTTTCCACCTAGACCGTAATCAGTTATCAGCTTTCTCACTGTGTTCAAAGTCCAGACCACATCATCTGCGGTAAACTGAGTTCCATCAGACCACACAGCATCTGTTCTAAGTTTTACAGTATAAACCCACAAATCTCCCTCTTGGACAATTTCTGGCAGGTCTGCTGCGAGACTCGGTACCCAGTCAAATCTGACATCAGAATAGGAGTAAAGACCAGGATATCTTGGTGACAGCACATACCCTGTCCAGACAGTTGCGTTCGGTCCAAGATAATCCCATATGTTCAAAGATATGGGCTCCTGCAAAAACGCCCAGTTAACAGTTTGTGCGAAAGCGAAAGCCGCGACAACAAGTAGCATCAAAGCAAGGAATTTCTTCATTCCCACTACCTCCCTTCATAGGATAGTCTAAACCGATTATACAATCTGTTACATAATCAGTCAAATTGCTATACCCAAGCGCCTCACGACCATCTATATTTTCTGTACTTTCTCAAAATTTCCAATACATAATCGATATCGTAATCAGTGTGGTCTGCATTTATCTGAAATCTTATAGTTTCATCCCCTTTCGGTACTACAGGATAATTCAGACCAGTAGCTAAAATGCCGTTATCAAGTAGATATTTCACAATATCCAATGTTCTTCTGGTGTCTCTAACAAGCAAGGGAACTATCGGATGCTCACTGGCAATAGTCTCATATCCTGCTTCAGATAAGCCTTTTCTGAATCTCTCCGCAAGCTCCCTTAAATGTTTCAACCTCATCTCACCTTCTTCGCTATCCAGAATTTCCAACACTCTAAGCGCACACGCTGCTTCAGCAGGTGTTATAGGATTGGAATAAATATAGGTAATCGCCTTTTCTCTGAGATAGGTGGTTAGAGTTTCATTTGAAACTACATAGCCGCCATTAACCCCAAAAGCTTTTCCAAGAGTTCCTATCAGGATGTCTGCCATCGCACCCGTCATCTCTTCGGTACCACGACCTGTTGAACCGAAAGCTCCAACACCATGAGAATCGTCAACAATTGTTATTATATTTTCCTCAAAATTGCTATCATAGTGGTTGACAATCTCCGCTATCCGATGCAGTGGAGCATAGTCTCCCCTCATGCTGAACACACCATCTGTTACAATAATCAATCTCCTGGCTCTGCCAGTACTATTTCTAATCTTTTCTTCGAGATCTTCCATATCCAAATGCTTATAAACAAATTTGTCTTTCGGTCTGGAAAGTTTTATTGCGTTGATAATGCAGTTATGGTTGAGTTCATCACTGATAATAATTGTTTCATCTGTTACAAGTGAAGAAATCACGCCTATAACAGTTACATAAGCTGCGCTGTATATCATTGCATCTTCTCTTGAATGAAATTGTGCGAGTTTTTTTTCAAGTTCCCTGTGTGGAAAATAAGTTCCACTGATGAATCTAACGGCTCCGGGGCCAACACCATATTTTCTTGCAGCTTCTTCCTCAATTTTGATGATTTCATCTTTCAGAGACATCCCAAGATAAGAATTGGAATTCATTCTTATAAATTCTCTATCACCATAACCTTTCAGTAAAAATCTTGGTCCTTTTTTACCCTGTGGTTTTTTCACATCAACAATTACGAATTCTTTGCCCTTCGCTCTCCCTTCCATCGAGAGCCGCTCAAGTTCATCTCTCAGGACACCTGTGATCCTTGATAAAGGCATTGTTACACCTCCTTTTGTATTTGCACATTTATTTTACAACATCCTCAAAATTAACCGAACAAATGATTTTGAATTTCCATAACATTTGAGGTAAGCTCTTTTTTGTGGCAGGGAGGGATGATTATGAAAGCCATAACAAAAACACACATGGCGGCAGGATTGAAAATGAAAGATATTCCAGAACCTTCGAACTTGAAACCAACAGAAGTTCTGGTAAAGGTTAGAAAAGTTTCAATATGCGGCTCTGACGTACATATTTATAAATGGGACGACTGGGCACAGAAACATATTAAACCACCAATGACAGTGGGGCATGAATTTGCTGGAATAGTTGAAGCTGTCGGAGAAGCTGTAACAATGGTAAAAGTAGGAGATTATGTTGCGGCAGAAACACATATACCATGTCAGCACTGTTATCAATGCAAAACTAACCGTATGCATATATGCAAAGATATGAAGATTCTCGGCGTGGATATAGATGGTGCTTTCGCAGAATATGTCAGGGTACCAGAGATTGTCCTGTGGAAAGTTTCGAAAGAGATACCAGAAGAATTTGCATCTGTTATGGAACCATTTGGAAATGCTGTACATACAGCACTTGTTGAAGATTTGACAGGTAAAACAGTTCTTATAACCGGTGTTGGTCCAATAGGAGCTATGGCAATCCAGGTTGCAAAAGCTTCTGGTGCTTCACTGGTGATAGCTTCAGAAATAAAACCCTTCAGAAAGAACCTTGCAAAAATAAACGGCGCAGATGTCGTAATAGATCCAAGAGAAGAGAATCTGACTCAAAAAGTGATGAAATTGACAGGTGGAGATGGCGTAGACATTTTGCTTGAAATGTCTGGCAGCAGCACAGCACTTGAACAGGGATTACAGAGCCTCACCAGAGGTGGCAGTGCCTCTATACTCGG
Organism: Pseudothermotoga elfii DSM 9442 = NBRC 107921; assembly: GCF_000504085.1. Taxonomy (NCBI): domain Bacteria; kingdom Thermotogati; phylum Thermotogota; class Thermotogae; order Thermotogales; family Thermotogaceae; genus Pseudothermotoga; species Pseudothermotoga elfii. Next base: position 2,121,524 of record NC_022792.1, read on the forward strand.
TGTTTTCAGTACCAGAATTCAGATTCCCATAGATGAACTCATAACTTTCAAAGGTATAAAGCTTTTTGGAATAACTGGCAGAAAAATGTTCGAAACATGGAGAATAGCTGACCAGTTATTGAAAAGCAAAAAGATAGACCTTTCGAAAGTAGTTACACACATGATTTCTTTTAAAGACTGGGAAAAAGGTTTTGAATTAATGTTGAATGGTGAATGTGGAAAAGTGGTTATGAGTGTAGAATGAGGGGATTTTTCCCCTCATTCTATCATTAGAAGATAAGGATAATGCGGCTGACCTCCGTCATGAATATCAATCTGAACCTCATCTATAACCTTTTCTAAGGATTCTTTTATTGCATTTACTTCTTCATCGACAGCATCCTGCCCAGTAAATATCGTCACTACCTCTTTACCGCGCAGATCAAGCGCTGTTAAAGCTCTATTTAATGCCTGCTTAAGTGACAAACCATGGGAAATCAATTTTTTACCTCTCATTACCATATACTCACCTTTTTTGATTTTTGTTCCATTGTGTCTTGCATCTCGCACAGCTCTGGTAATACTCAAAGGTATGATATATTTTGCCGCTTCGATGAATTTTTCTCTAAGTCTGTCAAGCTCTTCGTTTGGATCAAAACTCATCATAGATGATATGCATTCCTGAACGGTCTGGGTTGGAATTACGATAACATTTTTGCCTTTTGTATTTTCCGCGGCTTGCTTTGCCGCCAGGAAAATGTTAGGGTTGTTTGGAAACAGAAAAATTATCTCTGCGTTCACTCTATCTATCGCAAATTTCAAATCTGCCGTGCTTGGATTCATAGTCTGGCCACCACGCACAACCTGATCAACGCCGAGATTTTTCAAAATTTCAGAAATTCCATGACCTGGAGAAACAGCCACAAAACCATATTTTCTGGGTGGTTCGCTGTTCTGACCAACCAGATGCTCATGCTGAAGTTTCATATTGTCTATTTTTACTTTCAATATTTCTCCATATTTCAGGGCTTCTTCAATAACAACTCCGGGATTGTTAGTATGAACATGGGTCTTAAGAACATTCTCATCACAAACTACCACGGCGGAATCTCCTATTCCTTCCAAAAAGAGCTTGAGGTCACCTACTTTTCCAGATTGAAAATCATCGTAGCACTTTATCATTAATTCTGTGCAATATTGATAGACAAGCTCCTGAGCGGGAATCTCAACAACTACTTCTCCTTCTGTGTTCGTCATAACCTCAAGATTTACTTCTTTTTCTCCCTCAGCGATAGCCAGAAAGCCTTTAAAGATATAATAAAGGCCTTTTGCCCCAGCATCAACAACACCAGCTTCTTTGAGGGCAGGAAGCAAATTCGGTGTATCCCTGACTGTTTGTTCGCTCACTTTAACTACCCATTTGAGAACCTGTTCTATACTTTCCGCATCGACAATTTCTTCGGACTTTTCATCAAGTCTCCTTAAAACTGTTAGAATGGTGCCTTCAACTGGTCTCATCACAGCTTTGTAAGCAACGGCACGTGCAGATGAGATCATTCGTAAAATGTCTTTTGGCTGAAGAGTTCTTTTTTTACCACAGTATTCAGCGAATCCTCTGAATATCTGCGACAGTATAACCCCGGAATTTCCACGGGCTCCCATAAGTGTTCCATTTCTTATTGATTCCATTATTGTCTGCAAACTATGCTCGTTCTTCCCCAGCTGGTCAAGGTACTTGCAACCTTCTTTCATTGTCGCAAGCATGTTCGAGCCAGTATCTCCGTCAGGCACGGGAAAAACATTCAGTGCATTGAGCTCATCAACATGAATGGCAAGTTGCTCGGTGGCCTTTTGAAACGCAAGCCTCATAAATTTCCCATTCACTTTTTCCAAGATCCGCACCTCCTCAGCGGATCCCCGTCACGTGTACGTTGACTTCGATATCTTCACAGCCGCCAATTGTTTTCAAAACATGTGTAACATTTTCAATTATGTTTTTGGCCACTTCTGAAACTTTTACACCATATTCAAGCTCAATATAAAGGTCAACAAGCACCTTGCCAGTGTCAAGTTCCTCCACTTTGATTCTCTCTTCCTCTTTTTCACCAAAAAGCTTTCCAAAGAAACTATCTGAAGATATGTTAACGGGGCCGTAAGTCTGAACGGTTGCTATATAAGCAAGTTTTTTTAATGCTTTAAGGCTTATCTCCAGTTCACCATAATCAAGTCTTATTACCATGCATAAACCTCCTTCTTTAAAAATGATATCACACTTTCGAAAATGCCTTCAGAATCGAGTTTGCAGAGTTTCAACAATTCTTCTCTCGACCCATGCGAAACAAATTTTTCCGCCACCCCCATAGTAAGAACAGATCTTTTGTAGCCGTGTTTAATGAGAAATGAAATCACACTCTCCCCGAAACCACCGTTTATATATCCTTCTTCTAATGTGACTATGGCGTCATGGGCATCGGCAATTTTCATGAGAGATTTTTCATCAAGAGGTTTTACGCACCTGACGTAAACAATCGTTGGGTCAAGAGAGGCAAGTTTTCGTGTATTTTCAAGTAAAGTCCCGGCCGCAAGAACAGCTATTTTTCCGTTCCCGGTTCTGACAGTTTCCCAATTAAATATATCGAGAACCGTTGATTCATCCCAGAGTTTCTCAAAATTTGCTTCTCTGGAATCTCTTGGATATCTTACCGAAACAACACCTGATACATCTTTTTCAACGATAGAACGCAGTATGGAAATCAGCTCTACTAAGTTTGATGGGGTGAAAATTTTTGATCCTGGTATCGTCCTGAATAAACAAATGTCGTTAAGTCCGTGATGCGTAGGGCCATCTTCGCCAACTAATCCCGATCTGTCAACGGCAAACACTACATTCAAATTTTGCAGGGCAACATCGTGGAAAATCTGATCGTAGGCTCTTTGAAGAAAAGAGGAATAAATCGCAACAAAGGGCCTATATCCCATTGTAGCAAGACCAGCCGCGAAAGTAACGCAAGATTGTTCTGTTATGCCAAGATCAGCAAATCTTTCCGGAAAAATCTGCGAAAATTTTCTTAAGCCAGTACCATCTGGCATTGCAGCAGTTATGGCGAATATTTTGTCGTTTTTCTGCGAAATCCTAACTAACGTTTCTCCGAAAACTTCGCTGTAAGACATATGATTTTTCTTTGCCAAAGGCTCGCCAGTATTCAAATTAAACTTCGGCGCGCTGTGAAAAACTATACAGTTATTTTCTGCTGGTTCATAGCCTCTGCCTTTTTGAGTAATCAAGTGAACCACAACTGGATAATCATAGTTTTTTATCCTTTCAAAAAGCTTTTTCATCAGCTCTATATCATGACCATCTATTGGCCCTATGTGCTTTATGCCCAGAGACTCAAAAAAATCGAATCCAGAGATAAATAATTTAACACCCTCACGCAGCCTTCTCAATTCATCTTCAAGGTTTTTTCCAACCTCAGTACCTTCAAGCATTTTTTTCACAAGACCTTTAAATTTTACATATGCAGGATTTGTCCTTATTTTTGCAAAAGTTTCTGACAGGGCTCCAACGTTCTGGGCAATGGACATGCCATTGTCGTTAAGGATTATTTTCAATCTGGAATTCTGGCCCTTTATCTGATTCAAGCTTTCTAAAGCTTCTCCATTCGTTAAGGCTCCATCTCCTATAACAACCAGAACATTTTTCATTTCTTTTTTTAATCTGAGTGCCCTTTCTATCCCAAGAGCTGCGGCTATTGATGTACCAGCATGACCTGCACCAAATCTGTCAAAAATAGATTCTTTCAGTGTTGTATATCCACTGATTCCACCCAATTGTCTTAGTGATGAGAAACTTTCCCACCTATCCAGCAGTAATTTATGGGTGTAGCACTGGTGGGATGTATCCCATATAATAACGTTTTCTCTCGGGTCGAAAACACTGTAAAGCGCAAGCGTGAGGTCTACTACACCCAGATTGGATGCCAGATGACCTCCATTTTTTGAAACGACCTCGATTATACGACGCCTGATCTGCCGGGCCATTTCTTCAAGTTTTGTTGCATCTGCTCCAACAACATCATCAATATTCAACATTTTCGTCTTCCCTATTCTGCATTTTCAAATAAATGTCTTGAACCTTGAGTTTAGCATCTTCAAGCGCTTGATGCAACTTTCTGTATATTTCTGCACCCTTCTCGTATAGCATAAAAGCTTCATCAAAAGAAAGATCTTCTGATTCCAATCTAATTACTATAGACTCAAGCTCTCTGATCATCTCATCTATTTTCACTTTACAACCACCTTTACAACTCCATCAAAAAATCTCATGGAAATCTCGTCTTTTTCCCTTAAAATAGAAGAACTTTTGACCCACTTTCCGTCTTTTTCAACTATTACGTATCCCTTCTTCAAAAGTTCGACTGGGTTCAGTGAAAAAAGTTTAGTACCAGCAGAACTCAATTTTTTCTCATAAGAAAACATTTGCCTTTGCATTAAAGCGAATGCCTTTTCTTTCATGCTGTCAATTGAACTATGCGTCCTCAAAATTTGACTCATCATGGACTGAAAAAGAGATTTATTTGAGCTTTCAATTTGCTGCGAAAAAGACTCAATTTTTTTCCTTATTGACAGATTCATTCTCTGCATCAATTCCAAAAAATGCATTCTGATTTCCGAAAGATTCGGTACAGCAGCTTGAGCAGCAGCAGTAGGGGTATGAGCCGAATAATCAGCAACCAGATCAATGAAAACTGTGTCTATTTGATGGCCAACCCCTGTAATAACTGGATGACGAAGTTTGTATACAGCTCTTACAATATCTTCGTCGTTGAAAAGCCATAAATCATCTCTGGATCCACCGCCTCTTGTTATTATAACAACATCTACATCTGATTCATTTACATCATTCAAAGCTCTCAATAAACTGCCTTTAGCATCTTCGCCCTGAACACCTGTGTGATATAAAAAGATTTCAACAAGCGGGTATCTGTCACTTATCGTTCGCAAAACATCCTGATATGCTGCTGAATTTCTCGAGGTTATCAAGCCTATTTTCGACGGATATTCCGGCAGGGGACGCTTTGGTTTATCAAAAATACCCTCAGCAACAAGTCTTTCATAGCTCTCTTTCATTCTCAGAAAAAGGGTGCCTCGCTCGGGAAGAATCTTCGCCTGCCTGCATATTAATCTATACTGACCACGAGGAGCGTAAACTTTAATCTGGCCCGCAACCTGAGCTATTCGTCCGTCACTTAACCCGAAACTTCTATAAGCTCCCCCGAAAAATACACATCCAATAGTTGTGAACTCATCTTTTAAATAAAAGAACAGATGCCCATTTCTTTCTTTTAAATCGGCTATTTCCCCAACTACCTGGATATCACTGAGATACTGATCCTGGTCTATAAGAGCCTCTATATAATATGTAACCTCACTGACAGTATAAATTTTATCCACTATCTTCACCTTTCCTCAAAAAATTCTCGGCGGCTTCTACAATCTTTTCACTTAATCCCAGCTTTTTTGCAAGAAGAAGTGCCATTTTCTGGTTAGATTTAATATCTTTTTCTATAGAGTAGTCTATCATTCTATGCGGGTCATCTGCATCGAAATTCTTAATTTTTCCACACATATAAACTCTGGAAGCAATTTTCACAACCTCCGGATAATGCGAGGTGAAAAGAAAGTAATCATCAGAGTCATTCAAGCATTTTACAGCGGCAACCGCAAGAGCTTCTCCCTCAACAGGGTTAGTCGTTGAACCAAATTCATCTATCAACACAAACTTCTTTCCTGGTAGTGATAGAATGTTGTTAAATGAAACTATCTCCGATGCAAAAGAACTGAGTCCCACTCCATCGCCTCTTGAAACATATCTTACAAAACCAAGAACAGGGCAGCTGAAAGTATCTGCAGGAATTGGGAAACCCATATGAAAGAGAATCACGAAACACCCTATGGTTCTAAGCACAGTTGTTTTGCCGCCCATGTTTGGTCCATACAAAACTGTTATTCCTCTGTTTATCTCTATATCCACCGGATAATACTGATAATCATTCTTCTCACAAAATTCCTTTACCGGTGGATATCTTCCTGATTTTACAATTATTTTTTCACTAATTTCTGGCTGGCAACATTTGTACAAAAAGAAAAAGTCGTATCTGCACAAATCAAGATCAATTTGTTCAACAGTCATTTCACATACTTTCAGAACCTCAAAAAATTCTCCAGCAATTTTTTCAAGCTCGCTGAGAAGGTGTTGTTCTTCGCTTGTCATAAACTCTTCTATTTTGTTCAATCTATCAGCCAATTTTAGCATCTCTCCGGTTGGCTTAAGTTTCAGATGATATCTCCCTGCAGACCTTCTTACCACCTCTGCAAAATCCTTTTCGATAATATCTTTTGCCACATTCTCGTCGCAAGTAAATTCATCATCCGGTAATTTTATCGAGAACTCACTCTCGATCTCTTGAATCAATCTGGATTTCGCGTTTTCCAATTCTTTTGAAATTAAAAGATGATCTTTTCTTAAACTCAGCATCTTTTCAGATCTTAGATTGAACCCTTCTTGATCCCCTGTCAAATCAGACAATTTTACCCACAAATCACTCAGATCGGGAAAAAACCATATATCTCTTCCAAGATCTGCAAGCTCTCTACAGTGGTAAACAAATCTCTTTAGTCGAGCAAAATCACCCACGGTTTTGAAACCATAGTTCATCTGCTGATCTATACTGCCCATGCGCAACAGGTGCTGTTTAATTATCTGAACCTTACGACTATCCATATTAAAAACTTTGACCAATCTTTCCCAGTGCTTTTGAAAATCCTCTCCATTTTTAATCAGACATTTCATACCGTCCAAAGATTTTTTCCCATACTCAGTCAAAGGATTCACCTTAGAAAGCAATTGATCCAGCATTACAAACCTCAACGTATCACGATCAACAAACAAATGAACTACCTCCCAGGTAAAAACATTATACCAGCAGAAAACTGGGAGACATGCTCCTGGTATCCAAAAATGCCCAAAAAGTCAGGCAATTATGAGCAAAATAAGTGGGGCAAGGACTTCCGCTACAAGTGACATAACTGTTATCATTGTGTTTAGTGAAGGACCAGCCGTATCTTTAAACGGATCACCTACGGTGTCTCCGACGACAGCCGCCTTGTGTGCATCTGATCCTTTTCCTCCATGGTGACCTTCTTCAATGTACTTCTTTGCATTATCCCATGATCCACCGGAATTTGCCATGAAAAGTGCAAATATGATTCCAGTAACTATGCTTCCGGCCAAAAATCCTGCAAGAGCCTCTTTACCAAACACAGCTAAAGTTAGAACTGGTGCAATTATTGAGAGAACACCCGGTAATATCAATTCTTTCAGTGCGCCAGCTGTTGCTATATCAACACATTTTGCATAATCTGGATTTGCTTTACCTTCCATCAAACCCGGTATTTCTCGAAATTGCCTCCTGATCTCTTCAATCATTCTTTCAGAATTTCTCCCTACAGATAAAATCAAAAGAGCAGAAAGTAATGGTGGCATCACAGCACCTATGAAGATGCCCGCGATAACTTTTGGGGAAATCAAATCAAGACTTTGAATATCTACCAGATGCGTATAGGCTGCAAAAAGAGCCAGAACAGTCAAAGCCGCTGAACCAATTGCAAAACCTTTTGTTATAGCCTTAGAGGTGTTTCCTGCTGCATCAAGCATATCTGTTATTGCTACGACATCATCACCCAAACCAGACTGTTCTGCCACTCCTTTTGCATTGTCAGATATGGGGCCATATGCATCAGCAGAGATTATCATGCCAACTATTGAAAGCATTCCAAGCGCAGCATTTGCAACACCGTAGAATGGGTCCACAGAAAAAATTTTCGCTATATACCAGGCAACAATTGTAGCTGCAGAGATGCACAGGACAGGTGGCGCCACACTCACAAGCCCATAAGAAAATCCAGTAAGTATGTTTATAGCAGCTCCAGTGGTGGAGGCCTCAGCAACCTGCTTTGTTGGTTTTTTTTCAATAGAAGTGAAATAATCAGAGGTTAATCCTATGATTACACCAGCAGCAAGACCAGAAACTGTTGGAAGAAAAACACCAAGCCATCTTGAACCTTCCAGGCCAGAAAAACGGGTAATTAAGAATAAAAGAACTACAAAAATAAAGCAGGTTGAAAAAGTTCCCATATTCAGCGCTCTGCCCGGACTTTTTTTAATACTTCTGGTTACAAAAACAAGTCCTATAATGGATGAAAAGAGGCCCACAGAAGCTATCAAAAGAGGCAGAGTGGTGAGAATACCTCCTCCAAGCTCTGAACCAATTATCATCGTTGCAATAATGCTGGCAATATACGAATCTGTCAAATCCGCACCCATACCGGCAACATCTCCTACATTGTCCCCCACATTATCTGCTATTACAGCCGGGTTTCTTGGATCATCTTCGGGTATTCCAAGTTCAATTTTTCCAACAAGATCAGCACTTATGTCAGCAGTCTTGGTATAAATACCTCCACCAGCTTTCGCAAACAGCGCAAGAGCACTCGCTCCAAAACTGAAACCCAAGATCACACTTGCCGCATCGGAATCACTCCAGCCAAACCCCATTTTGAAAATGAAAAACAACACCACAATACCCAGCAGCGACACGCCTACTACAAACAATCCCATAACAGCCCCTCCATAAAACGCAATCGGGAAAGCTGCTTTTAAGCCTCTTTGTGCTGCCGCCGCTACTCTTACATTTGTTTCAACTGCGGCTCTCATACCAACATAAGCAGCTATTGTGGTGCATACAGAACCCAGTACATAAGAGATAGCCATACTCACACCCATGATCGGATTTTTCAAAAAACCACTGACCATTCCTATAATGAAAGCCATTATCACAACAAAAACAGCAAGAGTCCTGTTTTGTCTTCTAAGATAAGCGAGAGCCCCCTCTTTAATAGAAAAGGATATCTTTCTCATTTTCTCTGTTCCGGAATCTTTTTTCATGATATATCCGAAAAGCCCGAGCGCAAGTAAAATGGAACCAATCCCAGCCGCCAAACTTAAAAAAAACCAGCTCATTCAACCACCCCCCATTTTAAATATACATCAAAGTACGAACACATTTTCCCCCTTCAATCCAAAATTTTTTAGAATATTTTTTGTATCAAATACTAATCTACAATTTTCTACAAGCATCCTGTAATCAATTTTGTTTTTATGAGCTGTTGTGATAATGGCTATGTCTGCCCATTTGCAGAGGTCCTCCGTCAACTCATGTGTACTTATTTCTACATTATTAAAGAGAAATCTTTCCACATATGGATCTACAACTATCGTGCTGGCTTTATTTTTTTCAAGGTGCTCCAGAACTTTAAGAGCAGGTGATTCTCTTACATCATCTATGTCTCCTTTGTAAGCTATGCCAAGCAGAAGTACTTTCGCACCATTCATACATTTCCTTTTTTCATTTAAAAGTTGCATAGCCCTCTGAACAACATACTGTGGCATATAATCATTTATTTCACCAGCTAATTCAATTAACCTTGTGTGATAATCATATTCTCTTGCTTTGTAGGTCAGGTAAAACGGATCAATGGGTATACAGTGCCCACCTACTCCCGGACCAGGATAAAAAGGCATAAAACCAAATGGTTTTGTTGAAGCAGCTTCTATCACTTCCCAGATATTTATTCCCATTTTTTCAGCAACAATTGCCATCTCATTTATCAAAGCAATATTTACTATTCTGAAAGTATTTTCCAGAATCTTAGACATCTCAGCCTCTTTCGGCGATGAGACAACAAAGACGGGTGCCTCGAGCACATTTTCGTACAAAATCCTTGCGATTTCTGTTGATGCAGAACCAACACCCCCGACAACTTTCGGCGTGTTCTTCGTCTTGTAAATGAGATTACCTGGATCCACTCTCTCCGGGCTAAAGGCAAGATAAAAATCTTCTCCGCATTTCAATCCGGTTTCCTCCAAAATAGGTTTCAAAACTTCTTCTGTTGTCCCGGGATAAGTAGTCGATTCTAAAACTATTAACATCTCTTTATGTAATCTTTTTGATATCTCTTTTGCAGTGTTAATAACATATGTTAAGTCTGGCTGCTTGAATTTATCAAGTGGTGTTGGAACACATATGGTCGCGATATCGCAATTGTGGAGTTCATCAAAATTGGTGGTTGCGGTTAATTTTCCACTCTTTGCAAGAATTTGAAGGTCCTCTGTCACCACATCGCCAATGTAATTCTGACCTTGATTCACCATGTTAACTCTCTTTTGTTGAATATCAAAACCTATCACTTTGAAACCTGCTTTGGCCTTTTCAACAGCAAGTGGAAGACCTACATATCCGAGGCCTATCACACCAATAACAGCTGTCCTGTTGAGAATCTTTTCTTTTAGCATTTTCTCGCCTCCTTGAAATACTCACCGATGCATTTAACAACATATTCCACTTCAGTGATGCTGATCTCCGGGAAAATTGGCAATGCGAGCACTTCTTGACATGCCTGATCTGTATTTTCAAGTATCTTCGAACCAAATCTCGAGAAACATTTTTGCCTGTGCATACCAAGTGGATAATAAACAGCTGTTTCAACACCCCTGGTTTTCAAATATTCTCTTAATCTATCTCTGTGTCCTGCTTTAACCTTGACAACGTATTGATGAAATATACACGTGAAATCACCAGTAACACGGGGCGTCTCTAAAAATTCTATGCTCAAAGAATTTATCATCTCGGTATAATTCCTGGCTATCTTAATTCTCTTTTCATGATATTCATCAAGATACTTTAATTTTATCCTCAATACAGCAGCTTGAATTTCATCAAGTCTGCTATTTATTCCCTCCATTTCATGAAAATACTTGACCTTTGCCCCATGAACTCTAAAAACTCGACAAAAATCATTTGTATCATCATTGTTTGTTAAAATCATTCCACCGTCGCCGTATGCACCAAGATTTTTGGTGGGGAAAAAAGAGAGAATAGACGCATCCCCAACAGTGCCACTTTTCCTGATCGTGCCATCTGAATATACCCATTTAGAGCCGATTGATTGTGCGCAATCTTCAAGTATTTTTACACCATAATTACGTTTAATCTTTTCCAGTCTTTCCAAATCGACAGTTCTTCCAAAAAGATGAACAGGTATAACTGCCTTTATTTTTTCTCGATTTGGATGAGTCGTCAGGATTTCTTCTACCCTATCAAGGTCAATGTTAAAGCTTTTTCTATCAATATCTGCAAAAACAGGAACAGCTCCATTTCTTGTTATGCAACTCACTGTTGCAAAAAATGTAAAAGGTGTCGTGATAACGTAATCACCATCACCTATTCCTATTGCTTTCGCTGCAATATATAACGCATCAGAGCCGTTTCCAACACCTATAGCATGTTTCACATTAAGATAATCACATACTTCTCTCTCAAACTGTTTCACATTCTCTCCCATGATCAATTTTCCAGATCTAAAAACGCCATCTATCGCCTGCAAAATTTCACTTTTCAAAGTATCATACTGTCTCGTCATATCAAAAAGTGGCACATGCATTTTTTCACTCCTCTCTTTTCAAAGAAACTCGCCCATCTGTTTGAACACTGAAAATGTAGATATTTTTCATCCCATGACTTCTCGCCTTTGCCGATATTTTCCCGGCATGCCTGAAAGATGCTATTAGAACCGCATCATATATATCGGCAGCGAGTTTATCCGGGGAAATAATCTTAATTCCATTCAGAACTGTCCCATGCTTTGAATTATCATCATCCACAAAACAAACTATTTGGATTCTCTCTGTCTTCAAAATGTCAAGTAATGTTTCACCCACAACACCAGCACCATAAAGAACAATCTTTTGAATCCCATTTTTAAAAAGTTCTTCTGCTACGCTCATAAAAACAAGCCTTGAATTCGAATAAAGCTTTGCTACCTCCCTTAGATATGAAACTGCAAGATATTGCAATCTGTATATTCCATTTTGTGTGATGAAATAATTCATTTTTCTTCTGTTGGGACCAATTTTGTCTATAAGACCCTTTTTTTCAAAAAGCATCAGATATTTATTGACCATAGATGGTGCTATACCGGCAATTTTAGCCAGTTCTTGCTGAGTAATGTCGCTTTTCGAAAAAATCTCTTTCAGCAGAACATATTCCCTGAAAAGAATACCGGGTTCAAAAAAAGAAAATTTGTCCATATCAATCACTCACTGAATGAATTATACTATATATATTCACAAAATTCCTGAAAATCATCAAATCAGATTCAGGTAAATCCAGTAAACAACCACATTGAGGGCAGTTATTATTATTCCTGGCTTAAAAAACTCGCCGAATGTTATATGAATACCATTCTTCTCAGCATTTTGGACAATTATAACGTTGCTCGCGGCACCAAGAATAGTTAGATTTCCAGCAACCGTACTTCCGGCAGCAAGTGCGCTCAAAATCAGATCATTTGAGTTTTTGAAGAATGTTAAGAAAAGAACCACAAACGGGACATTAGATATGAACTGGCTGATGATCACACTAACAGAAAGTATGTGAGGTATGCTGGAAAGATTAATCAGAGAAATATATCTCTGGAAAAAACCACTGTTCCAGACAGATTTCATAACCACAAACATCGAAACAAAAAACATAATTGTTTCCCAATCGAGAGAGCGAATGATCTTAAATCTTTTCTTGCTGAACAGAATAACTGGTGTAGCTGCTATGAGAGAAGTATAACTCAGTTCTAAAAATTCCTTTCCGAGAAGAGTTCCAATAATCCTGGCAAATATCATCCCGATAAGAATTAGCATAGAAATTCTGGAAAGATATGCCAGGTCAACATCTTTAAGTCCATCTGCAGCATGGTCTAAGTCTAAATTTTTGAAAAATTTTCCATAAATTAATCTGATAACCAAATAAACAAACAGCATATTCAAAATCGTTGGCAGAAAAAGATATTTTGCGAAAGCAATAAACGGACTTTTCATGGAACTACCAAGTGCGATAAGGAGATTTTGAGGATTTCCTATTGGACTCATTACACTACCGGTAGTTATACCAAAAGCAAGTGAAAGTAACAGAATCTTCGGATTAATCCCATTTCTTTTGGAAAGATGTATCATAAGAGGCGTTCCAACAACGGCTATCGTATCATTTGTCAAAAGTGCGGAAAGAAAACCGCTTATAAAGATAACCATAAAGATCAAACCGTTCACAGTTTTCACTTTACCGAAAATGGTGCAGGACAAATAACCCAGATATCCACTTTCTCTCATTGCTTCCCCGATTATAAACATACCAACAAGGAATACTACGACATCAAAATTGATTGACATAACTGCGTCTACAGGCGAAATTTGGTTTGTGGCAACCAAAAACAATGCTGCTACGGACATTATTTGCCATATCTTCAAAGTCACATTTCTAAATTTTCTCATTGCTATGAGTGTAAAAACTGTTATAAGCACAACCAAAGATATATTCATCAAATCAGCACCAAATGAATTCTATATTTTGATCTTTTTTGAAAGATTAATATTCAATGTGCAAAAATTAATTTGATGTGAAAAATCACATGTACAAAACGCAACTTACTTTCCTTTCATCAATTTGAACGGTCCCCGTGAAAGTCGAGCATTCTTTTCTGGCATACGGACACCTCATTCTAAAAGAGCATCCTTCAGGGGGGGATATCAAATCCGGGGGTTCGCCCGTCTCTCCCAGCTTTAAACCTGATCTATCTGGATCTGGTGCTGCTGATCTCAGCAATTTTGTATATGGATGAAGAGGATTGTCAACAATCTGCTGGGCATTTCCTTCTTCAACAATCTGGCCAGCATACATAACGGCTATCCGATCCGAAATATACTTCGCCGATGCCAAATCATGTGTGACGTGGATCATCGAGATCTCATAATCATCGCGCAATCTCAACAATAAATTGAGAATTGATGCCTTTATTGATACATCAAGCATCGAAGTCGGTTCATCGGCAAGAATTATTTTTGGCTTTGTTATAATTGACCTTGCAATTACAACTCTCTGTCTCTGGCCACCAGATAATTCGTGCGGGTATTTATCAAGAGAATCAAGTGGTAATTCAACTTCTCTGAGTACTTCTCCCAAACGCTCTTCAACACCTGATATTTTAAATATCTCAAGTGGCCTTTTAAGAAATTGCCTTATTTTTTTAACAGGATTCAATGCTGAAAAAGGGTCTTGGAAAATCATCTGGACATTTTTTCTATATTCAAGTTCTTCAGATCTTGACATTTTTCTGCAGAGCTCTCTGCCAAGTACAAACAACCTACCAGAATCATGTGTATAAATCCTTGCAACAATTCTCAAAAAAGTGGTCTTGCCAGAACCGCTTTCACCAACAATTGATAATATTTCTCCCTGCTCTAATTTAAGATTTACCCGCCTCAGTGCGTGAACTTTATGAATCTTAAATCCTTTTCTAACGGTAAAGTTTTTGACAATCTCATTAGCTGTCAGTACAGATGACAAGAAACCCACCTGCCTCGGTCAACCTCTTTGTACTCAGGATGCTCATGAAAGCATATTTTCTTTCTAAAATCACATCGTTCATAAAAAGGGCATCCGGTTATGTGTTCTGAGAGATCTGGCGGTCTTCCTGGGATACTTTTGTATTCTTTTATCTGTCCAGAAATACTCGGTACAGCTACAATCAAACCTCTGGTGTATGGATGAAGGGGATTTTCGTATACCGCAGCTGTACCCCCATATTCCACTATTTCTCCGGCATACATTATAGCTATATGCCTGGATATTTCGAGCAGCAACGATATATCATGTGTGACAAAAATAGATGAAAACCTCTTCTCTCTCTGAAGTTCAAAGATTTTTTCCAGAATGCTTCTCTGTACAACTACATCGAGAGCTGTGGTTGGCTCATCGAAAACTATCAATTTTGGTGAAAGTGATAGAGCCATCGCTATAACAACCCTCTGTCGCATGCCCCCAGAAAGTTGATGAGGGTAACTATCCATGCGATCCACAGGAATACCTACTAATTGCAAAACCTTTTCAACTGTTCTATAGGCATCGTGTTTACTCACTCTGGTATGACGAATCACCGCATCGGCTATTTGATCCTTTATTTTCATAACCGGATTGAGTGAGTTCATCGAGCTCTGTGGAACAAAAGAAAACTCCTTCCAACGAACCTTAGAAAGGGCTTCATCGGACAGTTCGAATATGTTAATCCCGTTAATTATAACCTTTCCAGACTCAATATACCCCGGACTCTTTAACAGTCTCAACATAGCTAAAACAAGCGTGGATTTTCCACAACCAGATTCACCCGCAATACCCAAAAAATCTTCATCGTATATCCTTAAAGTAACGTTATTAACCGCCTTAACCACTTTTTTTCTAAATCGATAGCCTGCTTTAAGATTTAAAACCTCCACCATTTCGATCACCTTCAGCGCCCTCTGAGTCTTGGGTTAGTCATCTCGTCCAGTGAAAAATTCAAAAGAGCAAATGCTGTTCCAAGAAGAACTATAGACAATCCCGGAGCAAGAACCCAGGCCCACATACCGTTCAACAGTGCATTAGCACTTTGAGCCCAGTAAAGCATTGTACCCCATGAGATTCTACTTACATCACCAAGCCCAAGGAATGACAACGACGCTTCTCCAATAATGGCGTACAGCACAGAACCAAAAAAGTTCGAAGCTATCAATGACAGCATGTTTGGAAATATCTCGAAAAACACTATTCTGATGTTTTTCTCGCCTATTATTTTTGCTGCCGTTACAAATTCTCTATTTTTCATTGAAAGCATCTGTGATCTTATTACTCTTGCTCCGCCACCCCAGCCAGTTAATGCAATCACTATGATAACTGTCCAGAAACTTCTCACCCTTATATATGAAGAAATTACAATCATCAACGGAATACCCGGTATGACCAGAAACACGTCAGTTATTGTCGAAAGAATCCGATCAACTATTCCGCCGTAATAACCTGATGTCATGCCAAAAAAGGTAGATATCCCCGTCATTAAAAATCCTGTCAAAATGCCTATCAACAGTGAAAGCCTCGTTCCGTGAATGAGCTGTGAAAAAATATCTCTACCCAATCTATCTGTTCCAAGGAAATGCAGTTTAGATGGTTTTTCATAGGGTAGATCAACAATATCGTTAGGATTATAAGGAGCTATATACGGAGCAAGTAAAGCTATTGTTAGAAAAAATAGTATTATGCCAGCGCCAATCCATGTTTTAATATTCAAAATACTACCCCCTCGCTCTCGGATCAAGGGAAATGTAGACAAAATCCATCAATAGATTTGCGCCTAATACCGAAAGTGAGATAAAAAAGAATATAGCTTGAATCAGAGGATAGTCCTGACTGACAGCAGCTCTGTAAAGCTGATATCCCACTCCTGGATACGAAAAAACAATTTCTGTCAGAAGTGCACCACTCACAACAAAGCCAAGGGATAATCCAAAAGCTGTTATACTTGGCAATATAGCGTTCCTCATGGCATAGTTTCTGAGTATTTCTTCCTGCGAAAGACCCTTGGCCTCGGCAAGAAGAATGTAATCTTCGGCTAAAACGGAAACAATGTTGTTTCTCATGGTCAAAATCCATGAACCCAGTGAAGCAACAACAAGCGTTATAGCCGGCAATATTGCATGGTAAATAACACTCGAAATAAATCTCCAGCCACTGAGAAGCTCCTTGGTTGAGTATGCATTCGATAGCGGAAACCATTTCAAAACATATCCAAAAATGTAAAGAAGCATCATTGCAAGCCAGAAATATGGAAAAGCTTTTATCATCAAAGATATAATGGTAAGAGTTGTCCCGGTTGGTTTGTCTCTTTTGTAACCAGCAATCGCTCCAAGCCATGTGCCAATCAAAAAACTTATTACGGTAGATATACCCACCAGTCCTATCGTCCATGGTAAAGAAGATGCCAGAATATCTCTTACTGGCACCGGGTAATAAACGTAAGAGATACCAAAGTTACCCGTAAAGCTATTTTTAATGTATTCAAAGTACTGTGAAAAAAGAGATTTATCTTTTTCAAGGCCAATAGCAATTCTGAGTGCTTCCACAGCACTTTCGTTTACTTCTGAACCAAAACGCGACAAAATTCTTTCGGCAGGATCACCCGGCATAAGGCGAGGAATCAAAAAATTCAATGTCAAGGCTGTCCAGAGGGCTATGAAGAAAAACAGGATTTTCTGAAAAATGTACTTCAAAAACTACACCTCCGAAAAAACCGGGGTAGCCACCCCGGTAAGCATTACTTTGGCTGAAGATGCATTATCAAATAAATTTTGTCCATTCCTGTCGTTCTTGGTTCTACAAATGCATTATTTTCATTAGGCCAGCCAGTAAAATTCTTGATTGAGTATATAAACCACACGGGGTTGTAGAAAAGAGGCACCGCGGGAACATTATCCAATATGATTTCCTGTATCTTCGAGACAATAGTTTTTATCTCTTCCATATCGGCAGTCTGAGAAAGTTTTTCAACTAATTCATCTGTTTCCTTGTTTATCCATCCTCCTCTGTTACTTCCAGTATACGCATTTGAAGAGTGCAAATAATTCTGGAAAAAGATATATGGATTCGGGCCATAGTTTGACCAGCTAACTGCCACATCAAAATCTTTCTGCCTGATTTTTGCCAGGTATGCACCAAAATCTATGGGTGTAACATTCAGCTCTACACCTATTTTCTTTAGCTGCTGTGAAAGAAGCTGCGAAACAGCTATCCAGTCTGTCCATCCAGCCGGAACTATGAGTTCATACGAAAGTCTTTTCCCATCTGCTCCGACCAAAATACCATCTTTACCAGCTCTGAATCCCAAGGAGGCCAGTTCTGACTTCGCCTGCTGGATGTCGAATGAATACCATTTATCTTTGAGATTCTCGTCAATCAGGTATGAATATCCTGATTTGATCAGCACAGGATTCGCTTTTACCGCATAGTTTGTCATGCCTATCTTCACGAGTTCATCCGTATTTACAGCCCTTGCAATTGCTTTTCTAAATGCAGGATCTTTAAAAGGATCTCTCTCGAGGTTGAAGAAAAGAAAAACCGGGTTACCTTCAGGGAACCAGTATTTTATATCCTTGTTTTGAACATTCTCTATCCTTGGGTAATTGATGCCTGCCCAATCAAGTTCACCATTTGCGACCGCAAGCTGCGCTGGTTCATTTCCATTGAAAGCGGGAATTCGTATTCTATCCACTTTAACCTTCTCGGCTTGCCAGTAATCAACTCTTTTTTTCAATGTGAATACCTGATCGGTGAAATTCTCAAGCACGTAGGCCCCCGTGCCAACAGGATTTTCGTTGGTGAACTTTGAGGGATCGTCTAACTTTTCCCAGAGATGTTTTGGTACCATATATACACCAGCTATGTTGTAGATTATCAGAGTGTTCAATTTTGAGAAATTCAATCTCACTGTATAGCTATCAATTTTTTCAACAGATTCCAGTCCAGAGCTCCATATCCCCTGGGTATCGAGAGAAGGAAATTTTCTGAGCATTTCAAAAGTAAAAACCACATCATCTGCTGTAAAAGGTTTGCCATCAGACCATGTTACATTTTTTCTCAAATTAAAAACTATGCTCCTGTAATCGTTGCTCCATTCGTAATCCACAGCAAGCCACGGTATGATTTCACCAGTAAAATTATTGGAATAAATCAATGTTTCATAGATGAAACCACATGCTGCATATCCTGTTCCACCTGCAAAATACGGATTGAAATTTCTTTGATGAGCCCCCGTCACCGAGATAATCATTGTAAGATCTGCAGAAAAAACCAGTAACGATACCAAAACCAACATCATCACGAAAAATTTTTTCACATTTACACCTCCCAATGGCTTTTTGTGATTATATTATACAATAAAGTATTTTAATAATATCATTGAATGAAATGATCTACATATTGCATCTACAGGGCAATTGAATTAAAATTTTTTCCGGGAGGTGGTAGGGTGAAGCTGAAATTTGTTTTTGGTCAGATCGAGTGCGTGGCGGAGCTTGATGAAGACAGAGCTCCTCTGACAATCGAGGCTATCAAAAAGGAGTTGCCAATCAGAGGAATAGTTAACAGATGGGGAGATGAGATTTATTTTGAGACTCCCGTAAAACTCGCAGTGGGCGAAAATAGCAAAGATGTTGTAGAAGAGGGAGATGTTGCGTTCTGGATTCCCGGAAGAGCAATATGCCTGTTTTTTGGTAAGACACCGGTAAGCGATGACAAAATAAGACCAGCAAGCGCTGTGAATGTATTTGGAAAAATCAAAGATGGGCTCGATCTTCTAAAACAGGTAAAAAGTGGCACAAAGGTAACTGTTCATATAGAATAATCTCCCTTCAAACTGTGGTAACATATTTTTGAAGGGAGGAAATCAAGTGAATCAGAAAACACTCTTTTATATACTCATAGCATTCATAGTTTTCTTCATAGTCACTCAGCTTGTAACAACTCTGACCAGAAAACCACCCTATGAGATCGCCTATTACAGAAGCAAAATGGAATACGACTACACAGGTGAAGCTACTTTTACCGCTACAGCTGGCTTATTTTTCAAAGACAAAAATAAGCAACAGCAATATATAGATCAATATCAGCAAGCTTCGCTTTCAACTTTTAAAAGTTATTTCGACGATGTTAGCGAAAAAGTTGGCAGAAACATAGAGGTAATCTCCATGAACTCAACTATGACCGAGAGATCTGGAATACTCGAAGTCGTGGAAACGGCGAGGTTACTAAATGCTGCTTCTGTAACAAACGGAATTGTAGACACATCGTTGAAAGATATATCAATCTATTCAGTTAACGACTCACAGATAGTGGTTGTTGTGCCAGAAGGGGCAGATATACTCACGATAGAACCGACTCCGACAAAAGTAGTTGAAAACGCAATTTACTGGCAACCAAGTGAATCATCCATGTCTTTTCCAAGAGTGATTTTCAAAGAAGGTGAAGAAGGTAAATGAATCTCATCGAACTTCTAAAATCATGCAGATATGGTGTTGCTCTAACAGGCGCAGGAATAAGTACTCCAAGTGGAATACCAGATTTTCGGAGCCCCACGGGGCTCTATTCCAAATACCCAGAAAATGTCTTTGACATCGATTACCTATACAACAACCCGGAAGGATTCTACAGATTCTGCAAAGAAGCTTTGATTCCTATGGCTGATGCAAAACCAAATGTAGCTCATTATTTGCTTGCCAAACTTGAACAAAAAGGTTACATCAAGGCCGTTATTACTCAAAATATCGATGGACTTCACCAGAAAGCCGGTAATCAAAATGTCATCGAACTCCATGGTAGCATATACAATTATTACTGTATAAAATGTTTGAAGAGATACACCATAGATGATGTCAAAAATATGCTTTCGAAAACTTCTGTTCCAAAGTGTAATTGTTCTGGTATGATTAGACCTGATATAGTCTTTTTTGGCGAGCAATTGCCACAAAAAGCATTATCGGAAGCAGAATATCACTCAGTCAACTGTGATTTAATGATAGTATTTGGAAGCTCATTGCTGGTTTATCCAGCAGCACAATTTCCATATATAGCGAAAATGAATGGCAGCAAATTGATAATCGTGAACAGTGGAAGAACTGGTTTGGATCATATATGTGATTTAAAAATCGAGAAGGAACTTTCAACTTTCGCAAATGAATTTTTCTCCTCTGGCTCAGACTTTTTAAACTGAGCTTGTTTTGAAACCCAAAAAGGAATGAGATATTCAGGATTGGATTACATATTGATTTAAAAAATTTAAGAAAGGAGGTAGCGGCAACATTCCTCTTCTATTAGTTGGAGACGGAATTTGCTGTGCTAAATTGTTATGGATGAGAAAGTGGCGATTTTTGGGAAAATTAATGTTGATACTTTTCTTTACATTGATCAGCTTCTAATAGGGGAAAATCATCTTTGCCAGCAAACATTTGTTGATATTGGAGGCAAAGGTGCAAATACCGCTATAGCCCTTGCAAAGCTCGGCATACCGTGCCACCTAATTGCCTGCATTGGTAGTGATAGTATCTCTCAAAGTGTTTTGAAGAAAATAGAGAAATATGGTGTAGATACGTCATTTATAAGATCTTGTAACGCTCAAACGGGTAAAACATTCGTAGTTGTCGAATCAAAAGGTAGAAACACAATGTTTCATTTGCTCGGTGCGAATGATCACCTCACTCCAGAAATTATAGATTGGACTTTCCTGGAAAAATCTTCCGCTGTTTTTGTCCAATTTGGTATACCATTCGAAACTGTCAGAGAAGTTGTGACTATGTCAAAACGTAACGGAAAATATGTTTATATAGATCCAGCAGGATTCCCAGATGAATCAGTTTTTGAAATCATTGCTTATGCGGACACAGTTGCTCCAAATGAAACTGAGATATTGAAATTAACAAAAGAAACAAACCTGGAAAAGGCGGTCAAAAAACTTTTATCAACGGGTGTGGAAGAAGTTGTGGTCAAGCTTGGTAGCAAAGGAGCAAGTTTGTTCACCGAGAAAACGTCATTTCACATCAACGCCTATGAAGTTAATGTAATTGACACAACAGGCGCAGGAGATGCTTTCAACGCAGCCTATATAGCAGGAAAAATGAAAAAATTCGGCAGGCGTGAAACCTTAAAACTCGCAGTGGCGGCTTCTTCGATTTGTGTTTCAAAACAGGGTACCTCAAGTGCAAGCCCCACCAGAGATGAATTAACCAGTTTCCTAAATTCCATAGGCGAAAAAGAACTCGTAAAGTCTTTGTGAAAAAGAGGGTGGTCAGCGTGAAAAAATACATTGTCGTAACAGGCGGAGTTTTGAGTGGAGTTGGGAAGGGCATTTTTTCTGCTTCTTTGGCAAGATTACTTAAAGAATGTGGCATTCGCGTCAATGTACTGAAGATAGATCCTTACTTAAATGTGGATGCCGGTACCATGAATCCCAATCAACATGGTGAAGTGTTTGTCACTGAGGATGGTTATGAAGCAGATCTGGATCTGGGGCACTATGAAAGATTTCTAGGAGAAAACATGAGTCGAAAAAACAACATTACAGCCGGTCAAATTTATTCGGCGATTGTCGAGAAAGAAAGAGAAGGAGGATATCTTGGCTCCACAGTGCAGATCGTTCCACACGTGACGGGAGAAATCAGAAAAAGAATCGAGTCGCTTGAAGGAGAAGTCAACGTCATAGAGATAGGCGGTACAGTTGGCGATATAGAAAGTGAAGTTTTTCTGGAAAGTGTTCGTGAGCTTGCTTTAGAAAAACCTCTCGAGGATTTTCTTTTTATTCATGTCACCTATGTACCGTATTTGAAAGCATCAAATGAATTTAAAACGAAGCCCACTCAGCAATCAGTCCAGCTTCTCAGAAGGTCTGGTATAAATCCAGACATGATAGTCATCCGCAGCGAAACTCCCGTTAACGCAGACAGTTTGAAAAAAGTTGCACTTTTTGGAGGCGTTCCGCTGAATATGGTAATAAACCTTCCGGATGTACCAAATGTGTACTCAATCGTCGAAATATTAAAAAATTACGAATTGCATAAAAAAATTGCAGACAGGTTGAGAATAAATATTAACGAATCAACATTCAGCTGGAATTACCCAAAAACCTTCAAACCATTTAAAATAGCTCTTATAGCCAAATATCTTGGTACAGACGATGCATATAAAAGTATCATAGAGTCAGTGTTTCTCTCAGGGTGTTCAAAACCCGTTACCGTGGACGCGCAATCTCTGGAGGAAATGAGCTGGCAACATCTCTGTGCAACGCTCTCCGAATACGATGGCTTGATAATACCAGGTGGGTTTGGCAAAAGAGGTATTGAAGGGAAGATAAGAGCTATACAGTTTGCAAGAATGTACAAAAAACCCCTGCTTGGGATCTGTCTTGGTATGCAACTGATGGTTATAGAATTTGCAAGAAATGTTATGGGATATAAAGAAGCAAACTCCACAGAATTTGACCCGGATACACCATATCCTGTCATAACAATGATGGAAGAACAGAAAAAAGTACTTCAACTTGGTGGAACAATGAGGCTTGGAGCTCAATTAATGGAAATCCTCGAAAACACTAAACTCTGGCAAATATATGGCATTGCCAAAGTCAGTGAAAGGCACAGGCATCGATACGAAGTAAACTACGATCAATTTCCAGAGTTGTTCAAATTTCCAGACGAAAAAGGAGAAAAGCTCACCATAAGTGCAAAATCAAATTTTGTGGAAGCGATAGAGCTTCAAGACCATCCATATTTTATCGGCATACAATTTCACCCAGAACTTAAGACAAAAGTTGGAAAACCACACCCACTGTTCACAGAGTTTATAAAAACTATTGAAGATCTTTCAAAATAATATATAATACAATTATACTAATTTAATGTACATAATCTTAACGAAATAACAAAGGAGCTAATTATGTGAAATTGATCATATTTGATGTGGGTGGAGTGGTATGTTCAAATACATCGGTTGTAGATCATTTAAGCAGTTACTTGAATCTGAGCAGAAAGCAATTCCTTGATTTTGCCTACCAGAGTGGTTTACACAAATTGCAGGAAGGAAAGGTTTGTGTAAAAGATTTCTGGGAGAAATTCTCAGAGCTCTATGGAAAAACAATTGAAGAAGATCTATGGGCAAAGTTTTTCAAACCAGATTTGATTGTCGAGACTGTGGAGATCATCTTAGAACTCAAGAAAAAACATAGAATTGTTGCAGGGACAAACACAATCGAATCTCATTACAAAATCCATACGGCGCGGAATGACTATAGATTCTTCGATAGTATCTACGCTTCGCATATAATAGGAATTTCTAAACCAGATACGAGGTTTTTCAACCACATTCTTGAAAAAGAGAAGGTAAAACCGGAAGATACTGTTTTTATAGACGATACTTCTGAAAACGTAGAATCAGCAGCAAAACTTGGTATAAAATCAATTTTATTCACATCAGCTCAAGAACTCAGGCGGCAATTGC
Organism: Pseudothermotoga elfii DSM 9442 = NBRC 107921; assembly: GCF_000504085.1. Taxonomy (NCBI): domain Bacteria; kingdom Thermotogati; phylum Thermotogota; class Thermotogae; order Thermotogales; family Thermotogaceae; genus Pseudothermotoga; species Pseudothermotoga elfii. The sequence continues at coordinate 2,145,517 of NC_022792.1, forward strand.
CGCTTATTTTATAGAAAGGGGAGAACGAAAATGAAAAAAGGTTTACTCTTACTGTCTTTGCTTGCTTTAGCAGGTATCATCCTTGGTGCAAAGACAACTATTACGTGGTGGATCAACCCATGGCGTATATCCCCTCCAGGGCATCCATCTGACAAACCCCTTACAGGAGAAGAATTTCCAAAATGGATTTCTGAAGAATTCATGAAACTCCATCCGGATGTAGAAGTTAAATATGTACTTGTTACAAACCAAGAATACGCCCAAAAACTTGCCGCAGCAATCGCGACGAAAACCCAGCCAGATTTCTTTAAGGGACCTGTCTGGGATAGCAGATGGGCAAAGAACGGATTACTCGAACCAATCGACGAATATCTCAGCCAAGAAGATTGGAACGATTTTTACACTCAGTGCTTGAAAGCAGGTTACATAAACGGTAAGCACTATGTATGGCCATGGGTTTATGGAACAAATGGAATGGGGTCCACAATGTTGCTGTACACACCAGATTTTGAAAGAGCCGGTATAGATTGGAAAAAAATTGTGAATGAAGGCTGGACGATGGAAGAATTCTTAGAAGCATGCAAGAAGCTTACGTGGGATGAAGATGGAGACGGGAAAGCTGATCATTACGCGATTGCATTCGGTGCAAAAGGTGATATGGTACACAATATTTTGAATTTTGTCTACGCATTTGGAGGAAGACTGGCAAACGAAGCTGAAAGCGAAGTCATACTGAACAGTCCTGAAGCCATCGCTGCACTTCAATTTGTTCTGGATCTCATAGAAAAACACGGTGTTGCACCAAAGGGTGCGGAGGCACTGGGAATATACGACGTTATAGGATACTTCCATACGCACAAAGCCAGCATTGGTTTTGGAGGGCCTTACGAAATAGGAAGAATCACACGTTATGTAAACGAAGGCAGGTTAGCAGAAGCCTTTTATCCTGTAATAGCACCATTTCCACACCTATCAGGTAGAGATCCTGTAGCATATGCAAGAGGTAGTGGCTTTGTAGTTTTCAAACAAAGTGATCCAAAGAAGCGTGAGATGATTTTTGAATTTCTGAAATTTATAACTAACCATGAAAATATAGCACTCCTGGAAACTCTCAATTACCTGACTGCAAGAAAATCGGTAAATGAAACTCTTTATCAAAACGATCAATACATGAATGAGCAGGTCAAGAGATACGCCCACATAATGGATAACTATGGCATAGAATTTTTCGGTAGCGAGGAATTCCCATGGTCTCAAATGAATGCACATTTTGTGGCAGCACTTGAAGCTATCTTTGCAAAAACAAAAACACCGCAGCAAGCATTAAACGAATTTGTTTCAGAGGCAAACAAAATTTTGAAAAAAGCAAAATAGAATCAAGGCGACCTCCCGGTCGCCTGTTTTCTCAGAGGTGATCTTATTGAATCTGCTAAGAAAAATATACAAAAACAGATATGCCTATTTTTTCCTTTTGCCGCATTTTTTGCTTTTTTTAATATTTTTCCTGATACCCGTAGGAAGCGGGATATATTTGAGTTTGTTTGATTATAATGTCTTTTCAAAAGAATTTGTTGGATTTGAAAATTACACATCAATTTTTGGTGATTGGCTCTTTAAAAAGGCACTGCTTAACACGTTCATATATACATTTGGAGTGGTACCGTTATGGCTTGGTAAAGCTTTACTTGTCACGGTTCTTATATATCCTTTTAGAAAACCTGTTCAAACTTTTTTCAAATCAATTTTTTACCTTCCGCATGTGACATCTTCGGTAATAATATCTTTGATCTGGCTCTGGATATTCAACCCAACTTTTGGTTTGCTGAACTATTTCATAAAATCGATTGGATTGAATCCTGTCATCTGGCTTGGAAACAAATTAACAGCTATGCCCTCTCTGGTGATGATGCAGGTAATAATGGGGGGTGGGTCAACTATAGTCTTGCTTTCTGCGGCTATGGCTTCCATACCCGAGTATTATTTTGAATCTGCCAAACTTGAAGGTGCCAGCTCATGGAAAATCTTCTCGAAGATCACCGTACCACTCTTAAAACCGACTATTCTGTATGCGCTCATTATGGGGATAATCGCTAATTTTCAGACATTTTCAAATATATACGTCATGACGCAAGGTGGACCAGAATTTTCAACAATTACAGTTGCTTACCTTATCTATACAACTGCTTTTCGAGACTACAATTTAGGTCTGGCTTCTGCAATGTCAATGGTCATGTTCGTTATCCTGGTAGGGCTGGGAGTGCTTCAATTTAAATGGCTTGGATCAAATGTTCAATATTGAGGTGTTGTGCATGAAGATGAACCAAAAAAAATTCTGGAAAAATTTCATATCATTATTTATACTTTTCATACTGGGCTTTGCTGCATTTTTACCATTATATTGGATGGTTGTAACTGCTCTAAAGCCACCAACACTTGTGCTCAAGTTCCCTCCAGAGATTTTGCCGAAAAATCCCACTTTAGTGAATTTCAAGATCTTCTTTGCCAGGCCATATATTTTTCGCTGGACATTGAACAGTGCCATCGTGGCAGGGTCTGTAACCATAGCAAGGATAATATTATGTGCGATGGCAGGATATGCTATTGCCAAAAAATCTTTTCCCGGATCAAAACTTTTTTTCTGGATTTACATAGCTTCAATGATGGTTCCAAGTCAGGTTACGTTAATACCTTTGTATATAATAGTATCCAACCTGAAAATGATAAACACTTACTGGGGGTTGATTATTCCTTCAATCGCTGCTCCCTTCGGCGTATTCCTCATGAGGCAGTTTATGGTTACACTGCCAGATGAGATAATAGAAGCCGCAAAAATAGATGGAGCTGGTGAATTCTACACTTTTTGGAAAATAGTGTTTCCTATAGCTAAACCTGCTGTAGCTGTGCTGGGTATTTTCACCTTCGTAAACGAATGGAACGACTTTCTCTGGCCGTTGATTATAACCAACACTACAGCGATGAAAACATTACAGGCGGGCCTTGTGATGATACGAGAAGAAATTCCTATGGAATATGCCCTGCATATGGCAAGTGCTACATTTGCTGCTATACCAATGCTTGTAGTGTTCTTTGCTTTTCAAAAATATTTTCTAAAGGGAATAACTGTTGGAGCAATAAAATAATACCGGAAAAAATTTAGAATAAGGGCAACTTACGTTTTAACTTTACCAGGATCCTGGTCGGCGCCTTCCATAATATATATACGAAATCCATCAAAGTCTAAAATCACAAAAAATCACTTGTGAAGATCGTTCTCGAGAAAAACATATCTTTTTCCTTTCAAAAAGCTGAAAAGAGATTTTTGCAAAAATAACCGTTTTCAAATTTTTTATTGAAGCCGTTCAGCGCTTTGTTACAGATTAATAACTATTTTCCAAATGCATACGCTCAGACGATGTATTTATTTTTAATTCTGAAAAGATGTTTTTGAAAGCTCTGACATAAAAGGATCTATTTTTTTCATAGAGAATAGTATAAAAATAAGGTTATAACTTATATTAACAAAGTTCTTGACTTGTCATTCTACCATGAGTATACTCATGGTAAAGAAAGAGGTATGCCCAGGACATTTTATTCAAATTATTTTATGTTCTATCTTTCTAAATTACTTTTTATCACCAAAAACGAGATAGATCTTCTAATTAAGGGGAGGTGGAGAAATGAGATTCAAGTGGATTTTGCTTGCTGGTGTTTTTGTCCTGCTACTTTACGGTTGTCTTGGCCCCGTTAATGGATTGCCGACAGTTTCTTTGATTTCTCCTTACGATGGACAGGAAGTTGCCGTTTTAGCTTCTGACAAAGCTGTAACGTTGAAGTCCACTGCGACTGATCCAGAAGGACGAAGTTTGACTTTCGATGTCTACATGGGAACAAGTTCGACAAATCTTTCAAAGATCGCAACCGTTAATGAACCAGAGTACACAGTTAACAACCTGACACCCGGGCAAACCTACTACTGGAAAGTTATTGTCTCTGATGGCATTAGCTCTGTCGAAAGTCCCATCTGGAGTTTTACTGTTGGGGGCAATCATTCATTGGTAAAAGTACTTGATTTTACAACTGGAAGTGCAACTGTTGGGGCAACTGTCGATATTCTTCAAAATTCAAACGTAGTTATTTCAACCACAACAGACGAAAACGGTCATGCTGAATTTTATCTGCCAGATGGCAGATATGATATCAAGATCACTGGTGAAGGAAAAGCCACGAGTGTGGTTCAAAATTACGATCCAGGTATTTTAGAAACGATCGAAACATTATCCAGAAGAGCTATGACAGATTATAATGTTGTTCCAGATGTAACCGTAGAACTGTTCACTCCAGAAGGAACTCCTATAACTGACCCGGAGGCCACAACACTGACATTTGATTCTGTGCAGGTTAAAGTCACAAGCTCGGAATTGATGTACGTAATGTACATCGGCTTAGATTACGTACCAAGTGCTGTTGCAAGAGATATTTCTGCCTTTAATACAGAAGAATACACAGCCACGATTTCTCTTTCCAGATTTGATGGCGTTACAGTGCCAATGCACGTTGTTGTTTACACAGTGAATGACACAAGAGTTGACAAGATTGTTTATCTTACAATTGATAGAACTCCACCAGAAGTTACCGAAAGAATTGCTCCTACAGGACTCTGGTACGCTGGTTGGACAAGTGATGCCGATGTGGAATACTACAGCCTGCCAAGTCCTATAAAACAAATACTTGAAGAAAAACTGCCAAAAGAAATGATCAAAGAACTTAAAGGTTATAAGCCAGAACATAATATACCTGAAACAAACATCTTTGTTCAACTCGCCTGGACGCATGCACCAAACACCAACAGAGCCGGGTACAATATTTACAGATCAACCGATGGTGAAAACTGGGAAAAGGTAGCGTTTACCACATCTTACTACAGATTTGACAAAGGCTTTGATCTTGAACCGGGCAAAAAGTACTATTATACAGTGAGAACAGTTTATGTAGATGGAACTGAATCAGAAAACAGCAACGTTGTTGAAGTAATACCACTCGATCTATTCAAAGTCAAATTGATTTCACCTGCAGATAACCAAACAAATGTTTCAAGAACTCCAACCTTCAGGTGGAAACCAGTTAATTGGATAGATCAAACATCAGAACCTCACATAGGTGGAGAATTTATAGGCGATGAAGAAATTTATTTTGTTTACCAAGGTAGTCCATGGATCTATGACACAACTTTAAGTGAGCAGCATATTTTCTATGATTCAATGATCTTAACCTTTGGTCCACAGGAAGTAATTCTTCCATTTGATCCAATTTCTGATTCAGACTGGGTTAGAATTCTTCCTAATGAAAGCCAGATACAGCAGACAGAACCTCTTGAAAAATTCAAAACATACGAATGGGGCCTGGACTGCGCAGTTGCTTATTATGAGACAGTTGATGGATACTGGATTTCTTCAACAATTGATCTTGGATACGATTGGGATAGATGGACGAATGAAGCTGACTATTACAATCGATTTACGACAGGCGATAACTGAGATAGAAGGGGGTGAAGATGATGAAAAGATTGATTATTGTATTATTCTTAAGCGTAATTTTGTTGCTTGCAGGGTGTATGAACAACAGCGTTCAGAATTCTCAACAACCTGAAGGCATAGTTGCAGCTATAGATAAAGGCGCAGAAGTAATGAGCAATGTGGTAATTGTCGGATACAAAGATGAATACAAGCAAGATATTGTAAATTTGATCAAATCAATAGACGAAAATGCGACAGTTCGAGTTGATTTCAAACTCGACCAGACAAATGTCATTAGCTTTTCTACATCGATAGATTACAGTACAATGAGAGAAAAGATCATCAGCAAGCTCAAAGCCGATGAAAGTTTAAAAGAAAAGATTAATTATGTAGAACCAAGTTATAAAAGATACCTAATCGAACCAATCACCAACGATAACCTGAAAGATACAGAGTTATTGACAAAAACAAAACAGATCTATGCAGATCAGCAGGAGGAATTTTTTGAAAAATACATGTGGGGTATCAGAAAGGTAAAGGCCCCCGAAGCATGGCAGATGGGGTATACCGGCGAAGGAGTCATTGTGGCCGTTGTCGATACTGGTGTCGATGGAACTCATCCAGATTTACAAGGCCAGCTTGTCGAAGGCTACAGGCCTCTGACAGGTGAAACTTTACCAGCAGCTTCAGACAGTTCTTTTGGCGGTGCTCATGGAACTCATGTCGCTGGGACCATAGCTGCAAGTGATAATTCCATAGGTGTTATTGGAGTTGCGCCGAATGCAAAGATCATGCCGATAGTGATATTCGACACAGGTAGTCCTGAAACAGGTGGAGATGGAAGTTATATTGGCGACGATTATGTAGCACAAGGTTTTATGTGGGCTTTTGAGAATGGTGCGATGATTTTTTCAAACAGCTGGGGTGGAAAAGGCTATTCAATTACATTAGCCCACACTATTGCGCAAATCATGAGTTATGGAGGTATTTTCGTTGCTTCAGCAGGTAACAGCCATACAGATGAAATTCATTACCCATCATGTTATCCTGGAGTTATAAATGTTGCAGCAAGCACTGCGCAAGATGGAATAACCAACTTTTCAACACGCGGCAGATGGGTAACAGTTGCAGCACCCGGTGATTTCACAATCCTTTCCACCGTACCACTCTGGGATACTTATGAATTCTTCGATCAAGAAAATCCATATGCGCTGTATGGTGGCACATCGATGGCAACACCACACGTTTCTGGTGTGATTGCTTTGCTGTTAGAAAAACTTGGGTCCACTGAAGCTACACCTTATCAAATCAGAAAGCACATTGCAGCAACGGCAGATGATATCATGGCTCCGGGGTTTGATCATGACAGTGGTTGGGGTAGAGTCAATGCAGAAATGGCTCTCACACAAGATCTTCCATCTGATGAAGGTGCAAATGTTTATTTCGAGTTCTATGTAGATACAGATCCAGCTTCTTATGTCTATGTAACTCTCTATCCACAAGATGATACCATACCTGTTTACTATGGAAAATCAGATGAAAATGGTTCTCTGCCAATTGTTGGCATTGAACCAGGAGTTTACGATGTATACATGGCTTATGGAGATGCTGCATATTTGGGAATATCTACCAGCGAGCAATTAACTTATCATGAGTCAATAACTATTGAAAATGGGGACAATCCTTATGTGCACGTTTTTGAATCTGGTATGTAAAATTTAAATTTTTAAACAAAAAGAGGGGCTTTTGCCCCTCTTTTTATTATCATTTGGCATAGGCGATAGATCGTTTTTCTCTTATCACAACTACTTTTAATACTCCAGGATACTCTACCTCTTCTTCAATCTTCTTTGCTATTTCATAAGCCATTTTGTCTGCTTCCACATCATCAATTTTCTCTGGTTCAACAATAACTCTGACTTCTCTACCTGCCTGTATTGCGTAAGCTTTTTCAACATTTTTGAAACTCATAGCTATTTTTTCCATTTTAACGAGTCTTCTTATATAGGTTTCCAAACTCTCCCTTCTTGCACCCGGTCTTGCTGCGGATAAAGCATCAGCTGCAGCTACTAAAACAGATTCCGGGCAAACAGGTTCCTGCTCTCCATGGTGGCTCATTATCATATTAATGATATGGTCAGATTCACCATATCGCCTTGCAATCTCTGCTCCTATCTCGGTATGAGAACCTTCTACCTCGTGGTCGAGTGCCTTTCCAATGTCGTGCAAAAGGCCTCCTCTTCTTGTTCGATCAACATCCAGACCAAGCTCTTCAGCCATAAGTGCGGCAAGTTGTGCCACTTCTATTGAATGATCTAACACATTTTGTCCATAACTTGTCCTGAATTTTAGTTTTCCAAGTAATTTGATAAGCTCTGGATGCAATCCAGTTACGCCTGTAACAAAAGTTGCTTCCTGACCGGCTTCTTTTATCATTTTTTCCATTTCTTGTTTCGATTTTTCATACATTTCTTCTATTCTCGCTGGATGAATTCTTCCATCGGTTACGAGTTTTTCCAGAGTGAGCCTGGCTATCTCGCGACGAATAGGGTTGAAGCTTGAAAGCACGACAACTTCAGGCGTATCATCAATTATTAAATCAACACCTGTTATTTTTTCAAAGGTTCTTATGTTTCTTCCTTCTCTTCCTATTATCCTTCCTTTCATATCATCTGATGGCAAACTTACAGTAGATACAGTTATTTCACCTATATATTCAGGCGCATATCTCTGGACTGCTGTTGCAATTATCTTCTTTGCCTCTTTTTCAGCTTCTTCTTCATAATTTTCTTTTATTTTCTTATAAAGGATGGCTAAATCATGTTCGTATTTTTGCCTTGCTTCATCTATAACTATCTGTCTCGCTTCTTCTACAGTCATGCCTGCAAGTTTTGTAAACCTTTCATCCAGTTCTTTCTCACGTTGCTCAATTTTTTTCTTTGCCGCTTCCAACTGAACCCTCAATTGCTCAAGAGCAGTTTCTTTTTTATCAACTAACTCCTCACGCTTCGAAATAATCTCTTCGCGCTTCAACAATCTTTCTTCCAGGCTCCTGTGCTCGAGGTCCCTCCTTTTCTTTTCTTCTTCGATTTCTTCTTTGATTTTGTGGACCTCTTCCCTTGCCTCTATTATTGCTTTTCTTTTTATCTCCTGAGCTTCCTGCTCAGCCTTTTTTAATAAAGAAACAGCATCTTGCTGAGCTTTTCTATTTTTCTGTTCAATTCGCGATTTTGCCACCACATATCCCAAACCAAAACTGATTACAGCTGTTACCACAGCTACCAGGATTATCATCTATTTGCACCTCCTTCTATGTCAAACATACGTATTAATTCACCGGGAAATCCTCTTCTGTAGAGAAAATCCCCAATTTTTTTCCTGTCAATCCTGTGCAATTTAACTGTTTTCTCCATAATCTGAAAAAGATCAACCTCTTTCATAATTCTCTCGAGCGCATCATCGATGATGTAGTCTTCCACTTTCAACTCTTTCAACTTCGACTTTATTCTGTAAGGTCCGTATCCATGTACAGTCAGCATATCATACGCATAAAGATAGGCGAATTTCTCATCATCAACATACCCAGATTTTTCGAGCAACTCCAAAATCCGCTGGATAATGTCTTGATGAAAACCCTTGAGAATCAACTTTTCCTCCATTTCTTTTCTTGATCTCGATCTGAATCGAATCAACCTTTTAGCGTAATTCAAAGCTTTCTGAAAATCATCATTTTTCTTTTCCATTTTGCTTCTTCTCTTCCAAAATTTCAACAGGGAGATTGTATTTCAGGCGTATCTTTCTTTCTATTTCATTTGCAATCTGTGGATTTTCCACAAAGTAGTTCACCACATTGTTTTTTCCCTGACCAAGTGAATATTCTTTTCCATCATCCGCCATATAGAAAAACCAGCTTCCTTTCCTCTGTATCAGTCCTTCGCTGACGCCCATGTTGAACAATTCGTTTTCTTTCACAATTCCTTTGCCGTAGATTATGTCAAACTCAGCTTTTCTGAAAGGTGGAGCAACTTTGTTCTTGACAACCTTTGCAGTAACTGCGTTTCCTATGATCTCAGTACCTTCTTTTATTGATTCCCCCCTGCGAACCTCTATCCTCATCGTCGCATAAAATTTAAGTGCAAGCCCACCTGTAGTAGTTTCAGGGTTACCAAACATCACACCTATTTTCATTCTTATCTGATTGGTGAATATGACTATAGCTTTGGACCTGTTGACATTTCCTGCTATCTTTCTCAATGCCTGCGACATCAGACGAGCCTGAAGCCCAACCTGAAGATCTCCCATATTTCCTTCAATTTCCACTCTTGGTACAAGTGCTGCAACAGAATCAATTATTACGAGATCCACAGCATTACTTCTAACTAACTCATCAACAATTTCGAGCGCCTGTTCACCATAGTCAGGTTGTGAAATTAAAAGTGTTTTCAGATCCACGCCGAGTGCCTTCGCGTAAACCGGGTCAAGTGCGTGTTCAGCATCTACTATAGCTGCTATACCCCCTTTCTTTTGAACTTCCGCAATGGCATGAAGCGATATAGTGGTTTTCCCACTTGCTTCGGGACCATAAATCTCGATTATCCTGCCTCTCGGGTAACCTCCAACGCCGGTTGCTACATCCAGAGAAAGCGACCCAGTTGGAACAACTTCAACTGGCGCTACCTGATTTTCCTCACCAAGAATCATTATCGACCCTTTTCCAAAACTATTCTCGATTTTCTTGATTGCTTTTTCGAGCACTTCAGCCTTTGCTTTTTGCTCTTTTTCACTCATGTTTGATCAGTCCTCCTTCAAACCTGCATTCATAGACCTTTTTGTAAATGGGTCCGGCTGGCGTTAATCTTGAGAAATAAATACTAAATCGATCAACGGCAACGGTAATCGGTTCAAATGTGATATCCTCAATTAAAGGCTGCCAGGCACCTGGAAAATCTTTTATTCTCCCCACAGTTATATGTGGAGAGAACCTCTCTTCAAAAGAAAAATTGTGTTTGACAAGTTCAGATTTCATTTCTTCATACAATTTTTGAAGCGCCTGATTCGATTTAATTCCCAACCATATCACTCGAGGTTTGCTTTGCTTGGAAAAGTAACCAAGTTTTTCAACTATATAAGAAAATGATGGGAATCCCATAATCCTGTGGCAAAGATGTCTGGCTATTTCATCAACTTTATGAGATTGAACTTCCCCGAGAAAAAAGAGTGTAAGGTGAATATTTTCTTTACTGACCCAGTTGGCTTTAAAACCTCTCTTCATAAGTTTCTCCACTATCTGCTGAGAAACACCGCGCACGTTCTCATTAACATCAACAGCAATGAATGTCCTCAATTTTCATCCCCCCAGTACCTTTCTATTCTGGATCAGATAAATCAAAGCCGAAACAACAGTAAAAAATGCGCATGAGTAAATCACCAATTGATTGACAATTCCAAGCTGAAATCTGAAACTATTTTCAAAAAGCAGCAATATAACCAACAGCATCTGTAAAACGGTTTTCACCTTGCCCCATCTATTAGCCTGAATAACTACACCGCTATTAGCTGCGAGAATTCTAACTGCACTGACTACACTGTCTCTTGCCACAATCAAAGCGACCAGCCACGCTGGGATTTGAGGTATCAGGGCTATCATTGTTGAACTCACAAAAACTTTATCGGAAATTTGATCAAGAACTTTCCCGCTGCTGGTTATTTGATTAAGCTTTCTTGCCAAAAAACCATCTAAATAATCAGACAGTGCACCTGTTAGAAAGATGACCATCGCCCATTTCCACATTCCGGCTGATATAAGCATGAAAACCGGTATTGTTAGAAAAATTCTCGCAACACTTATAGTATTTGGTAGATTCATATCAGCTCTCCTTTCAAATCATACTCATCTGAATCTGTTATTCTAACAGTGTAATATCCAGGTATATCAACCTCTCGAGTTTTCTTCACGGTAACCTCACCATCTACCTCTGGAGCATCAAGATGACTCCTCGCCACATAAAACAACTCATTTTCCTGTTCTATAAGGACATTTAAATTTTTACCGACAAATCTTTTCAGACGTTCGTAAGCAATTTGACTCTGAAAAATGAGTAAATTTTCATATCTTTCCCGGGCAATCCTCTCAGAAACTTTTCGTTTCATAGAACTTGAAACTGTTCCTTCTTCGTCTGAGTATATAAAACATCCCAATCTGTCAAATTTTGCCTTTTCAAGAAAATCGAGCAATTTCTGAAAATCATCATTGGTTTCACCGGGAAAACCAACCATAACACTGGTCCTTATCGCTGCATCAGGATTATGACTCCTTATATACGCAATCAATTCGAGCAATTGTTCGCTGTTTTTAATTCTTCCCATTTGCTTAAGAATTCTATCGCTTCCATGCTGAACAGGTATGTCAAAATATGGCAACAACTTATCAAGAGAACAAATGGCATCAATCATTTTATCAGTAAGATGATCCGGGTGCAAATACATCACTCTTATTCGAAAATTTCCCTCTATAGAATTGAGTTTTTTCAGAAGCTGATCAAGCACTGCTTTATTGTAGAGGTCTACGCCGTAAGCAGTGGTGTCCTGAGCCACTAAAATGATTTCTTTCACACCAATTTCAACGAGCCTCTCGACTTCACTGTATATACTTTCGATACTTCGACTTTTGAACCTACCTTTGAAAAGGGGAATTGAGCAAAATGTACACGATCTGTCGCACCCATCTGCTATCTTCACATAAGCAAACGAATTATTACACGATCTTGGTGCTTCTTCATAAACCACGGTAGGTTTTTCAACAAGATAGGGCGTGGCTTTCTCAATAGCCTCAGCAATTTGATGAGGACTCAGAACTCCCAGCCACGAATCAACCTCAGGAATCTCTTTTGAGAGTTCCTTTGAATATCGTTGAACGAGACAACCTTTTACACAGAGGAAAAAGGGACGATATTTCTTATAATTGGCAAAAGTGATTATCTCATCTATTGATTCCTTTTTAGCCGACTCTATAAACCCGCATGTGTCTATAATAACCGCTTCCGCTTCTTCGATATCACTTACAATCTCATGCCCTCTATCCTTCAGGATCGCCTCCAATACATCGCAGTCGGCTTCGTTTTTCGGACAACCCAGAACTTTTATTCCTATCTTCATTGATTTCCTCACCCTTTAAAAAATTTCTACGCTTTTCTAAATACAGTTTTCGCACATGCTCGAGCTCTTTTTTGTATTCATCGCTTCTGTAATTTGGATAAGTAAATTCCCAGTATCTGAATTCACCAGACAGATAAAGTAATGTTACCTCTGCATAAATACCTTTGCCAAGGTAAATTCTGTTGGCCCATGGCTTTGTTGACGCCAGAACAAAATTCAAATGGTGTACATAACCCGGGTCAAGATTGAACTTTCTCTTTCCCTCCACAGAATAATTTTTTTCCAATTCATTGGTAAAAACCTTCGCATCGACAAGAAGTGAAGGATGTATCAATTTTTCAAAACTTATAAGCCTTCCTTTCAAATCACTTCCCATTTCATAATCATAATAAGTTGTGTACGTGCCAAAAGGCAGCTGCTCTGAAATATAATCTATTTTTCCAAACATGCCTTCCAAATGAGGTTTTATTTCTGAAAGCCAGTAATCAATGTACTGGGAAAAAGCGAAAATCACCAGATTCACGAACTCTGTTTTCTTCACCTCTCCCACAGAATCACCTCAAAATCACTCACATGTATATTCCATTCCTTTTTCAAAGTTATTATTGAACAGATGCCTTTATTGCCATTTACTCTATATCGATTTCCAATCTCAAGCTCGATGATTTCTCCTGGTTCAACCGGTCGCTCGTTAAAATAAACAGTCTGCCCAGAATTGTTTACAAACTGAGCCTCAGGACTACTCGCAACATCAAAAAATTTCAAAGCTGAATAGGCAAAAAAGCACACCGACGCTATTAGCATTGCTATAAGTAAAAAAGAAATCAAAGCTCCATTCCCAGATACCTTTTTCACCTCAGCTTGTTTGCTTACTGGTTGTTCAATTTCTGAAAGCAATTCTTCAGGGTCTATTTCCAAAAATTCTGAATAACTTCTTATATAATGTTTAACATAAAATGGAGCATCGACCCTGTCAAATTGACCTTCCTCTATTAGTCTTATCTTCCATGCCGGTATACCTATACTCTGTGCAACCTGATCTATCGTAAGTTGCTTCGATTCTCTCGAGTTTTTCAAAATTTCACCAATTTTTACCCATTTTTCCATAAACACACCTCAACCTACACATTATTATACCTTATCACACCATTTGACAGGCGTTAATTTTAGTCCAGCTTGCATACAAGACTACCTGAATTGAGTACGTGAACCCCTTTGAGATTAACGCATCGATCAATTGCATCGAGGACCAATGCTCTATCTGATTCGTTTTCGACAAAATCTATCTCATCTCCATTTATGATCAAAACGTTTCCATTGTGGAATTCCATAAAGGCTTCGTCGTAGAACTGGCACAATTGTTCCCAATAGGACTTTTCAACATTTATCTCATACGCCCTTCCTCTTTTCTCGATTCGTTCAAGAGCTGTTTTTACAGAGCATTTTATATAAATTAAAAGTCTTGGTGTTGGGGATATCTCAGACATTGTCCTGAAAAAACTCTCATACACTTTATATTCAATTGGCTGGAGAAAACCAAGTTGTTTCTGCATTCTGACAAAAACGAGATCACCCATCATCGAACGATCCATGACCGCTTTATGAGTCTGATTAGCACTTCTAACCTGAAGGAATCGTTTATGAAGAAAATAAAGTTCCATAGTTAAGCACCATCTTGACTTGTCTGCATAATACCTTTCCAGAATAGCATCTGCCAGATCATCGCTCATTTCGTAGAATCCTGTCATGCCCTTCTCTTTTTCAAGAATTTCAACGAGTGCTGTTTTGCCAGCCCCAACGGTTCCTTCAACAACTATCTCAAGCATTGGCCACACTCCTTTTATTCACAACATTACCATTATATTCATAGATAACCTTTTCCGGCTCCCGAAAGATTTCCTCAACAATCTGCACTATGTTCGAAAATCTTTCATCCACCGAATCAGTATTTATTATGAGCAGGGAAGAAAGGCTATATTGGCCGAAAAAGTCCTCATATTCCCGATTCAGTATTTCCCAGTAATTTTCATCTATGCTGAGTTCCCACAATCTGCCACGCTTCTTGATCCGATCTATTGCCGTTTTTGTTGAGCATTTTAGGTAGATCATCAGTTCAGGTGGTGTAGAAAATTCAATTAAATTACTGTGCAATTCTTTGTAAATGTCATATTCAAGCTTTGTCATTTCACCTCTTTTCAGTAATACAGATGGAAATATATGATCACAAAAAATAGAGCGATCCATGACTACATTGCCTTTTTCACAACCGATTTTCATCTGTTTGAACCTTTTTGTCAGAAAATATATCTGTAACTGAAAACCCCATTTTGATGGGTCAATGTAGAAATTCTCCAGAATCTGGATCAGTTTTGAATCAGTTAATTCATAAATTGGTTCCAGACAAAGTCGCTCTGAAATGTAATTTATGAAGGTGGTTTTGCCAGCCCCAACAGTTCCTTCAACAATTATCTTTGGCTTCATGATATACTCCTCAAAATATCCCTGAGTTTTTCAAAGATTGACGGCACAGCGGCAATTATTTCGCCTGTTTTGAAATCAAATTTTCCATTAATACTTTCAACAAAGATTCCCGATTCCCTTGCTATTAAAACTCCACCAGCTGTATCCCAAGGTTTCAGGCCGATCTCCCAATAACCATCAAATCTTCCACAAGCAAGATAACAGAGTTCTGCAGCCGCTGAACCAAATATTCTTATTTCCTGAGAAAGAAAGGTCATTTTTTCTATGCTTTTGAGTGTCCATTCAAAAAGTTTCTCTTCGTATGGCCATCCGGTAACAAGAAGAGCCTTTTCAAGAGATGGGCTGTTTTTGTTGAAAATCTGCCTGCCGTTTAAAAAAGCCCCCTTGCCTTTTTTTGCATAGAAAAGTTCATCGCTTGCCGGTAAATATACAGCTGATTCTGTAATCTCACGGTAATCCAATCTTGCTATGCTCACTGCAAAAAACGGTAAGGAATGTGAATAATTCAGCGTACCATCAATGGGATCAATAATAAAAACACATTCTGCATCTGGTATCTCTTTACATCCGTCGCCTTCCTCTAAAATAAAACGCGCTTCAGGCAAATGAGTGGAGATAAAATCTACTATCATTTTCTGGCATGCAAAATCAACCTCCGTTACAACATCAGAAGATCTACCCTTTACATTCACAACATGTTCTTGAAAAAACCTTTCTTTTGCAAAAATTCCCGCAATTTTAGCAGCCTCACAGATAATTTTCATCCTTAAGTTCCTCCCTGAGTCTAAAAATTTCGTCTCTGAGCTTCGCAGCATCTTCATAACGAAGCTCACTGGCAGCCCGGTACATTTCTTCCTCAAGAAGAGACAGATATTCCTCTTTGCTCAAATCTTTCGCGAGTTGATGATAATCTATCTCGGGTTTTTCCATGAATTTTTCAAATATCTCAATTTGAAGCGGTTTTACAATGGTTTTTGGTGTTATGCCGTATTTTTCATTGTATTCCATTTGAATTTTTCTTCTGCGATTTGTTTCATCAATAGCCCTTTGCATAGCTGGCGTAACTCTATCAGCATACATCAAAACTTTCCCATTTAAGTTTCTTGCTACACGTCCTATTATCTGTATCAGAGTTGTTTCCGATCTGAGAAACCCTTCTTTATCTGAATCAAGTATAGCAACAAGCGAAACTTCTGGAAGATCAAGTCCTTCTCTAAGAAGATTTATTCCAACAACTGCATCGACATCTCCCCGGCGAAGTTTTTTCAGAACTTCGATTCTCTCAATTGCATCAAGTTCAGAGTGAATGTACAGAGATTTGATGCCCATTTCAACAAGATACTCGCTGAGTTTCTCAGCAGTCTTTTTGGTCAAAACAGTTATTAAAGCTCTCTCGCCCCTCTCGACAACCTTTTTTATTTCGCTAATCAAATCATCTACCTGATATTTCGTTGGCCTGACTTCAACCTCGGGATCAATCAGGCCTGTTGGACGGATTATTTGCTCAACTATCTGCTCACTCACCTGATATTCGAATGGCCCCGGTGTGGCTGAGACAAATATTATCTGTGGCACCTTTTTTAAGAATTCCTCGAAGGTGAGAGGTCTGTTGTCAAATGCTGAAGGAAGTCTGAAGCCATATTCAACAAGGCTCTTCTTTCTTGAATGTTCCCCGCGCCACATAGCTCGCAACTGTGGTACAGCTATGTGAGATTCATCGAGAAAAACAAGCACATCGTCATCGAAATAATCCAGAAGAGTATATGGAGGTTCTCCGGGTTTCCTACCATCAAAATGTCTCGAGTAATTTTCTATTCCTGGGCAATATCCGAGGGCAGATAGAAGCTCCAGATCATGCATTGTTCGTTGTTGCAGCCGTTGGGCTTCTAAAATTTTTCCCTGGTTTTTCAATTCTGTCAACCTCTGATCTAATTCATTTTTAATGGATTCTACAGCTCTCTTTAATTTTTCCTCAGTGGTCACAAATTCTATTGCTGGATAGATGATAATTTTCTGTAACTCTTCCAGCGGAGATCTGTTGAGTTTGTCGAAAGTCTCTATTCTATCCACAACTGAACCAAAAAACTCTATTCTTATACCTTCATCCTGATATGTGGGATATATTTCAAGAACATCTCCTCTCAACCTGAAACAACCCTTGACTGTTATTTCATTGCTTCTCTCATAACCAATTTTTGCAAGATGCTGAGCAACTGCGTGGGGAGAGATCTTTAATCCCGTGGAAAGCTGGATATTCATCCTGTCAAAATCAGATGGATCTCCGGAGGCATATATACTCGAAACACTCGCCACAACAACAACATCTCGCCTGGTTCTAACGGATTTCAATGCAGACATTCTCATACGAACGAGCACATCGTTTATATCGGCATTTTTTTCTATGTAAAGATCTTTTGTTGGAACATAAGCTTCAGGTTGATAGTAATCATAATAGCTGATAAAGTACTCGACTCTATTGTGGGGAAAGAATGTTTTGAATTCACCATAAAGCTGTGCGGCAAGTGTTTTATTTGGAGAGATAACAAGAGCAGGTCTGTTCAAACGGGATATGACGTTTGCCATTGTGAAAGTTTTACCGCTGCCTGTCACTCCTATAAGGGTCTGGAACCGATAGCCTTTTTTAATGCCCTCAACAAGTCTATCTATTGCCTGGGGTTGATCACCAGTAGGTTCGTAATCACTCACAAGTTTAAACATATGAATGCCCCCATGCTGTATATTATAAATCAAGGGGAGGTTTTCTCTTTGAATTTCGTTGAATACATTTGCTTAATAGTTATCTTAGTGGCTTTATCTGGAATAATTCTCAGGAAGAACCTGGTTATGAAAATTGTTTGCCTTGATATTATGAGTACAGGAGTGGTAAGTTTCTTTGTTGTTGTCTCATCACGTTTTGGTGAAAAAGTTCCTATTGTCTCGGAAACAGCTGAAGCATATGCTCATCCTGTTCCACAGGCAGTAATAGTAACAGCTATTGTTATAGGTTTTGCAACTCTTTCTCTATCTTTCACGGTGATTATGATTTTGATTCAAAGACTCCATACAACTGATACGGAAAAAATTGAAAGGAGAACACATGAGTGAATAATTATGTGATCTACAATTTGATTTTGCTGATAATTGCTTTCTTATGCTTCAATAAAAGTCTATCCAGAATAACTCTCCTAACAATGGGGGGAGTGAATTTCCTGGTGGCAAACTTGATATACATAAATCAATTTGCGGGTGAGGCCACTTTGCGCGGAGCTTTCGGGGTTCACCTTGTTATAGATGGTCTATCAAGGAATTTCCTTTTGATGAACGCTGTGGTCTGGCTTGCCTCAACTATGGTTGGTATAAAAAAGAAGCGAAATACGGTTTACTACTTCTTTTTAGCACTGTTTCTTCCCGTGTGCAATTTAGCTTTTGTGTCCGGTGATTTGTTCAATATTTATGTAGTTCTTGAACTGATAACATTGATCACTTTTTTACTTTCCTCGACAACTTCTAAAACAAAACAATTTTGGGCTGCGATGAAGTATATCATTTTGTGTACAGCAGCTATGAATCTATATTTATTGGGAGTCGGGATGCATTTTCTGGAGAGCGGTACTTTCGATCTGTCAAAAGAAATATCAAACCTGCCAGCAGGATTAATAATTGCCGGTTTACTGGCGAAAGCCGGAGTTTTCTTTTACAGTATGTGGTTGATAGATCTTCATTCAAATGCTGAGCCAGAAATCTCAGCACTCCTATCAGGAATAAGTATCAAGGGAGCTGTTTATGCATTGATGAGGCTGCAACCGATAATTTCAGGCAGTTACAGAATTGTTGTTATCTTTGGAGTCGTATCTGCTATAACAGGCGTGTTTTTCGCTATGAATGAAAAAAATTACAAGAGAATCCTGGCACAGCACACACTTTCACAGGTTGGTTACATACTCGTATCGCCATCCTCGGGGGCTATTTACGCACTCGCCCATGGTGTGTTTAAGAGTTTTCTCTTTCTTTTTTCTGATGAATTGCCATCCCTGGATATTGAAGAGTTGCTGCAAAAACGTTTAGCGGTGAACAAATGGTTATTTCTCGCATTGGCATCTTTAACGATAAGTGGCATGCCATTAACTATAGGAGCAGCTGCTAAGGATATGGTTTTGAGTACTTTAACCTGGCAAAAACCTCTCATGTATATCGCCTGTATTGGCACAGTTGCAAGTTTCGCTAAATTTCTTTTTTTACCATCTGCAAGGTATGAAAAAATAAAGAATCTTCCTTCATATCTGCTGCTTTCATTTTATTGTTTAACACCTTTCGTCAATCATGATCGAAAATTTCTAAGTCCGATCTTGCTGATCCTAACAGGAATTTTGTTTTATTTTATAGTAAAAAGATTTCTCAGACCGCTTCCAAGAACACTCGAAAATATAAATAACTCTGCTTTTCTATATATCATACTTGTTTTGATTTGCGTGGTGGTGAGTGTAAATGCGTAATTTGTCCTCTTTTCTTATAGGTTTATGTTTCTGGTTAGTATTACATCCAAAGCTTGATATCCTGACTGTTTTTATCGCTGGTTTAATCTTCATCGTACAAAATGCTATAAACATAGATTTTAAACCGAGGAGATTGATAATTTTCCTAATAAAACTTGTCTACAGCTTCTTACTGGCAATTTTGCAATCATTTAAATTAATAACCAAGGGCTATTTTTTCAATTCAAAAATACAATCCACCAAAGTAATAACTGACGAAGAACTTTTCGAAAAAACAATTTTGATAACGCTTACTCCGTACACACTTGTCATAGAAGACCAGCACGGCCATCTAATCGTGCACGAACTTGTTGAGGAGGAAAAAAGATGATATTGCTTGCCATTTATTCTGTAAATTTGATAATAGTTCTCTATATGTTTATATCAACAAAAGATAGATGGCAAAAGCTCATAAGTCTCGCCAGTTTCTCAACAAAGATTTCTTTGATACTGCTTTTGTTTGCCTATATGAAAACCGATTCGAATTTGTTCGACGTGTTCTTTTTTTATACATTGCTGAACGCTTCTGGAATTATATTTCTCTCTTATTTTCTCTCAAAGGAGGATCTGGGGTGATTTCGATAATACTGGTATCTGCCGGTTTGTTGCTGACCTTTTACGGTACGGTCGGGCTGCTACGAGCAAAAAATACAGCTCAAAAACTGCATTTTCTTGGTGTCAGCGACACGATTGGCTCTGTTTTAATATTTACTGGCATTGTAATCAACTGGTATGAAGTGTTAGCGAAAATAATCATGGTCAGTTTAATCACACTGATCACCGGACCACTCATCTCGCATATCATTGCCAGATCTATCATCCAAAAGGAAGATAGGAAGTGAAAATCCTAACTGCTATTCTGATTTTAATCCTTGCACTGTACACAGTGACGAGGAAAAAACCGCTTGAAGCTATTTTCGGTAGAACTATTCTAAGCATGGTTGCGGTTTTACTTTACGCGATATCTGCCGCTCCAGATGTTGCACTTGCAGAGGCTCTTTTGGGTGTCGTATTATCAACTTTTGTTTATATAACACTCTTCAGAAGAATGGGCAAAATCAGGATAGGGGTCGTTCCAGTTCATTCTCTGTTCGAGAAATTGGGAAACACATACCGGGGATTGGAGTATGAACTGGTTTCTACCTATGCAAGGCAAAATGGCTACGAAATCGAAATTACTGAATACGCTGATCAAAAAGAATTGATATCATCTTTTGTGGAAGGTCAGGTAGATATGATATGCGGGGCTGTAACTCGCAAAATGTGCCCGGATCATACTGATTGTTACGAAATACTGCAAACAAAATTTGCTATATTACCAGACAGAAGAACAGTTGATCTTCTTACATTTAAAGAATACATTCTGAAGCAGTCCATACGTGAAACAGTTGTTTTTTCGCAAGAAATTGACGAGTACGTGATAAGCATAGAAAAAAAGACGGATCTTTCGTTGAAATTCAAAGATTTTTACGAGGCAGCGAAAAACTCTGGAAAATTGGAATTGCTGAGAAAAAAATATGTGGGTGATTAATGTGAAGACTGTTTTTGTAATTGGGTGCGTTGCAGCAATCTTTATTCTTTCTTTAAGCTTTAAACCAGAGCCACAGTTGAACGAAAACGTCGTGAAAACAATTTATGAGCAGACAGTTTCACCCAACACAGTTTCGGGTGTATATCTCAATACCAGATTGTATGATACTCTTTTTGAAGTACTCGTTTTTTCAGTGGCATCAATAGGGGTTAAAATCAAATCGAAATCGCTCAAGATAGCCCCTGAAAGGTCACATATATCAGATAGGTCTGCCATTGTCGGAATTAAATTACTCGCATTTCTTTCAATCCTCGCAGGTTTCTATCTTGCTATATTTGGGCACCTCTCCCCAGGAGGGGGTTTTGCAGCCGGTGTGGCTGGAGCAACCGGATTGCTTTTGATTGCTACAACCTCAGGCTTTGAAGACCTGGAAAATTACCTGAAAAAGAAAAAAGCAGAAAGCATAGAAACACTTCTGATTGTTGCTTTTCTCTTAGTAGCAACAATTGATCTTTTAATGATTCATTTTCCTAAAATAAATGGCAAAGTACTTGAAGGCCAGTACATACCCATTTACAATGTCTTGATATTTGCGAAAGTATCTCTCGGTGGCTGGATAATAGTTTACAATTTTATTCGCCACCGAGGAGTTCTGTGAAATCTTTATTGAGAAGGCTGGAGATAGATCAGGCTGTTCAGATAATCTACAATTTCAACTGCTTCTTTTGATCTGGGCTCATTTTTCAGTGCCTCGGTTGGAGAAATATCACTTTCGTAGTACTGCTTATTTGCATCAGTATCAACTTGCACAATCGAGCCCTGAAGTGATAGACCGGCAAAAAACCCCTTACTGACAGAATAGGAATAAATTGATGCCTGAAGTTTATAATCCGTATCAGCTGAAAGAGATCTTCCAAGCGGTCCCGCTGATACACTGACGTTACCGCCAAGAGTCACACTACTGGAAATAAAACTGTTTACAGCCTTTTCGTTCATCAAAACAAGAACAAGTCCAACATTCTGCACACCTATTTGCGCACCAAGGCTAAGCCCAGTTAATTTGACAAATACAGGACCATACCACTTTCCTGTTGCGATATCTCTTTTAAAAACGACTCCTTCTCCATACTGGCCACCTATGACAAAACCGACTTTGAACAGCGAGGGGTATATAGCTATTCCTTCTGACTGGCGAAGCAATTCTACAAATGCTCCACTATCAGGTATATTGGAAAGTTCTTTGAGTATAGAAAGTGAGCTTGTCAATCTTTCCATGGGAGTGGCAGCGATGCCAAAAATCGGGACTAACAATAAAACAGGCAGAATTTTTTTCATTCTTACACCTCCGTTTTTAGTTTATCATAAATATGCAAAAACAAACGGAGGTGATATGTGTGAGGCAGGTCATCGAGGAGATAGACAGAAGAGGTTGTAAGTTTGTTGATTTAAAAGTTGTTGATCTCTACGGAAGATGGAGGCATGTAACTCTTCACAGGGAAAGTTTCTCAGAAGAAATTTTTGAAAAGGGTGTTGGGTTCGACGCATCAAATCTTGGTTATGCGTCTGTGACTAAAAGCGATATGATTCTCATTCCGGATGCCAGAACACTGTTTTTTGAAAAAATCGAAAATGAGGAAATCGCGAGCTTTATATGTGATGTGTATAGTTCAGAAAATTTTAAACCAAGTGAACATGATCCAAGATTTATCTTTAAGAAAGCCATTGAATACATCTCACCAATAGCTGACGATATAAAGCTTTCTATAGAGTATGAGTTTCATGTTTTTAGCAGAGTTCGATACTCAATCCAACCTAATCTCATTTTTCTGGAAACCGATAGCCCAGAAGGTTTTTGGAATTCCTCTCAATCCGGAGAGTATTTCGTCGGCCGTAAAAAAGGATATCACAGAGAAATCCCATTTGATAACTTCATGCACCTGAGAAATGCCATAGTTTCGGAACTTGAAAACGTGGGAGTTTCGGTGAAATACCACCATCACGAAGTAGGGTCTTCGCAACTTGAGATAGAAACAAATTTTGAAAGTGCACTAAAAGCTGCTGATTGGGTTATGTTAGTCAAACATGTCGTTAGAAAAATAGCTAAACAATCTGGATTTCTGGTGACATTCATGCCTAAACCACTGTACAATGAAGCAGGAAACGGCATGCACATTCATCAATACATGATTAAAGACGGAAAAAACATCTTTTCTGGCGACGAGTTACATGGGTTGTCAAAAACCTGTCATCAATACATGACAGGATTGTTAAAACATTGCCCGGCTGTTATGGCTTTCTCCAATCCAACAACAAACTCTTACAGAAGACTCGTACCGGGCTTTGAAGCGCCCACAAATGCGTCCTTTGGACTTGCCAACAGAAATGCCGCTGTAAGAATCCCAGGTTATGTAAAAGACCATTCTGAAAAAAGAATAGAATTTCGCACAATTGACGCTTCCTGCAATCCATACCTTGCAATATCCGCTATGATACTGGCTGGAGTAGACGGTATAAAGAAAAAAATGAAAGCGGAAGAATCATCTGAATTATCTTTGCCAATAGACCTTTCAAAAGCATGTGATGCCCTGGAAGAAGATAGAGAATTCTTAAAAGAAATTTTCCCAGATTCACTGATCCAGCACTGGGTTCAAACAAAAAGAGAAGAATATAGATATATTTCTTCTATTCCACATCCGGCAGAATATGACTTGTACTTCGACGTTTGAAGTTTTATAATAGCTTTAGGTTTTTCCACATTCTCAGGGAGGTGCTTTCATGAAGGTTAGAGTTGACGAAGCTGCATGCATTGGTTGCGGCGTCTGCGAAAGTCTGTGTCCGGAAGTTTTCAAACTTGCTGATGATGGTAAAGCGAAAGTTCTTCAACCTGAAACGGAACTCGATTGCGCAAAAGATGCTGCTGATAGTTGTCCAACTGGCGCAATCAGTGTTGAAGAGTAAAAAAAGAGGCGGGCGACCGCCTCTTTTTCTTTATTTAACAGGAAAATCATCAACAAATAGGAAAGTTTTTAGAAGATAAACAATTCTGTTCCTTGAACTTTTCCCCGGTCGTGTTCATAATAGTATTTGTACCTACCTTATTTTCTATCTATTTTATGAGGAGTAGTTACTCTT